>JAXDHR010000018.1:0-11150 GCA_034664425.1 Solirubrobacteraceae bacterium | reverse complement strand
CGTGCGCGCGCGCGCGGCGGCGAGCGTGCGCTCGCCGAGTGCGGCATCGCCCCACAGCGGGCCGATCCGCTCCGCGAGCGCGCCGGCGTCCCCGGGCGGGTAGAGCCCGTCGCCAGGCACCGCCTCGCGCAACCCGCCGGCGTCGGCCGCCACGACGGGCAGGCCCGCCGCGGCCGCCTCGAGTGCCGCCAGCGGCAGGATCTCGGCGTAGCGCGAGGGGACGATCGCCAGAGCCGCCTGCGCGCGCAGCTGCGCCAGGACGTCCGGGGTGACCAGCCCGGTGAAGCGAACGTCGGCGCCCGCCGCGAGCGCGCGCAGCTCGCCGGCCTGCGGCCCGTCGCCGGCGATGACGAGCGGGACGTCCGCCTGCCGGCAGGCGGCGATCGCGTCGGCGACGCCCTTCTCCGCCGTCAGCCGCGCGGCGACGAGCGCGAAACGGCCATCCGCCGCCGATGAGCGCTCGGCGAACGCCCGCTGCACCGACGGCACCACGTGCGCGCGGTCGCCGAGCGGCGCGCCCAGCGTGCGCAGGCGCTCGAGCGCGAAGGCCGAGGGGACCACGAACGCGTCCGCGGCGCCGGTCAACCGCCGCTGCCACAGCGCCAGTCCCGCGGAGTAGGCGGCCGACTCCGCGCGCGAGCCGCCGCGGCAGTTCAGGCGCGCGCCGGGACGCGTGTCGCGGCCGTGGCAGCGGGTGCAGTCCTGTCCGCGCGTGAAGCACGTCCCCACCGCGCACACGAGCCGGTAGTTGTGCAGGTGCCAGACGACGCGCGCGCCCGCCGCGCGCGCCGCCTCCAGCGCGCGGGCGCCATAGGTCGGGTGCACGTTGTGGGCGTGGACGACGCGCGCGCCGGAGATGCGGACGGCGGCGCCGACCTCGGCCGGGCGCAGCCCGCCGGCGAGCAGCCCGGCCGCGGCGGTCCGCCCGCCCATTCCGGCCGAGTCCCGCTCGAGCACCTGCGCCGGCTCGCCGAGCTCGCGCGGGATCAGCCACGCCAGGTCCTCCACCGCGCGCTCCTCCCCGCCGCGCACGCGGTAGCGGTGATGCAGGAGCAAGATCACGCGAGGCAGGAGTCTATGCTCAGGGCGCGCATGGGCCGGGTCGCCTCGATCATCATCCCCACCCGGCGGCGACGCGGCTACCTGGCGGTGACGCTCGCCTCGCTGGCGGGCCAGGCCGCCGAGCGCGACGCCGAGGTGCTCGTCGTCGAGGACGACCCCGCCGATCCCGCGACCGCGGCGCTGGCCGAGCGCCACGGCGCGCGCTACCTCGCGCACGGCGCGCCGCGCGGGCCCAACGCCGCCCGCAACACGGGCATCGCCGCGGCGACAGCGGACCTCATCTGCTTCCTCGACGACGATGTCGAGGTCTGGCCGGGCTGGCTCGGCGGGCTCCTGGACGCCGCCGCGCGCAACCCGGACCACGACGTGATCGGCGGTCCGATCCGCGCGCGCCTGGAGGGCAGCCGCCTGCGCGCATGCGGACGCGAGCCGCTGCCGATCACGACGCTCGACCTCGGCGAGCAGGAGACTGAGGCGCGCTTCGTGTGGAGCGCGAACCTCGCCGTCCGGCGGCGCGCGCTCGAGCGCGTCGGCCCGTTCGACGCGAGCCTCGACATCTACGGCGACGAGGAGGACTGGCAGCACCGGCTGCATGCGCTCGGCGGGCGCGTGCTCTACACGCCCGTGGCGGGCGTCGACCACCGGCGCACCGGCGGCGACGCCGGGCTCGCCGGGCTCGCGCGGGCGGCGTGGCGGCGCGGGCGCCACTCGCGCCGCTACGACGTGCGCAAGGGCACCTCGAAGCCGCTCGCCGGCGAGCTGCGCGTGCTCGCGGGCTGCGTTTGGCACATCGCCCGTCGCCGCTGCGGCGTCGGCATCGTCCTCACCGCGCTGAGCGCGGGTCGGGTCGCGGAGACGCTGGCACCGGCCCGGCTCCCGCCGCGCGCGAGCGACCCCGAGTACCTCTCGGGCCGTTCGGGGACGCTCGGTCGCCGGGCGCTGGCGATGGCGCGCGCGCGCGACCTCGCGGACCTGCGCCGGCTCGCTCCCGCGCGGCTGGTGCTGCATCGCAGCTCCCGCCGTTCGCCGCGGCGCCGCGTGCTCGTGCTGGTCTTCGACCGGCCGGCGCACGCCGCCACGGCGAACGCGATCGCCGCGGAGCTCGCGCGCACGCACCACGACGTCGAGCTCGTCCGGGTCGTGCCGGCGCCGGGCCTCGGGAAGTGGGCGAACGTCAACGCCGCGCTCGAGCGCCATCCCGCCGCCGGCTTCGACTGGCTCATGCTCGCCGACGATGACGTCGCGCTCCCCCGCCACTTCCTCGACGACATCGTCTACCTCGCCGAGCGCTTCGCCTTCCGCCTCGCCCAGCCGGCGCACGCGCAGGCCTCGCACGCCGCCTGGGAGATCACCCGTCGACGCCCCGGGCTGGTGGCGCGGCGCACCAACTTCGTCGAGACCGGCCCGGTCACGCTGTTTCACTCCGAGGTCTTCGAGACGCTGCTGCCGTTCCCCGACCTCTCGATGGGCTGGGGGCTCGACGCCAACTGGAGCGCGATCGCCAGGGAGCGCGGATGGCCGATCGGGGTCATCGACGCCACCCCGGTGCGCCACCTGCGGCCCGTGGCCGGGGACTACCCGCGCGACGAGGCCATCGCCGAGGCCGAGGCGTTCCTGACGGGACGCGCGTACGTCACGCGGACCGAGGCCGACGAGGTGGTCGAGGCGCACACCGCCTGGTGATGCGGGTCGCGATCGTCGCCGAGGACCCGGCGCGGGCATGAGCGGCGCCGCCCGCCCGGTCCTGCTCGTCACCAACCACGCGCCGCCCTTCCGCGTCGGGGCGTTCGCGCGGCTGCACGAGCGCGAGGACCTCGTCGTCGCGCTCATCGGCGGCGGCGTGCGCCACGGCGGAGGCGGCGGCGGGCCGGCGGCGCTCCCGTTCCCGGCGCTGCAGGTGCCCGAGCGCGCGATCGTGCGGCTCGCCGCATCGGGCCGCTTCCGGGCGGTGATCGCCGGGCTCTCCGGGCGGGTCGCGCTTCCCGGCGCCTTCGCCGGGGCGCGCGCCGCGCGCGTGCCGTTCGTGCTGTGGGCGACGATCTGGCGCCACCCGCGCACGACCGCGCATGCGCTCTCCTACCTGCCGCTGCGCGGCCTCTACCGGCACGCGGACGCGATCGCGACCTACGGGCCGCACGTCAGCGACTACGTTCGCGCCAAGGGCGCGCGGGGCCCGATCGTCGAGGCGCCGCAGAGCGTCGACGACGCGTTCTGGGCCGCGCCCGCCCAGCCGCGCCGCGTCGCGGGCTTCCAGGCCTTGTTCGCGGGCCGCGACGCGCCGGAGAAGGGTCTCGACGTGCTGCTGCGCGCCTGGGCGGCGAGCGGCTTGGGCGAGGCCGCGGCCGCGCTCGTGCTGGCCGGCGGCGGATCGGTCAAGGCCCACCGCGGCGTTCATGAGGTCGGCCGCCTCGATCCCCCGGCGATGCGCAACTTCTACGCGGGCAGCGACGTTGTGGTCGTACCGTCGGTCCCCGCGCGCGACTTCCTCGAGCCGTGGGGCCTCATCGTCAACGAAGCCTTCGACCAGGGAGTCCCCGTGATCGCCACCACCGCGGTGGGCGCCGCCGCCGGCGGGCTCGTCCGCCACGAGCAGACCGGGCTGGTGGTCGAGCCGGGGGACGCCGCCGGCCTCGCCGCCGCGCTGCGCCGCCTGCACGACGACCCCGCCCTGCGCGCCCGTCTGGGCGCGGCCGCGCGCGCGGCCGTTCGGGGCTTCTCGCACGACGCGTGGGCCGCCGGGATGAGCCGCGCGTTGGCCGCCGCGGGCGTGAGCCGGCGCCAGCCGGGGAGCGAGTCGCTGCTAGCGTGAACGGCTCCATGCTGCGACTGATCCTCGCGTGCGTGGTCGCGATGCTGCTCGTGACGGCCGCTCCAGCCTTCGCCGACACCCGGCAGCAGATCCTCCGGGAGTGCCAGGACGGTGCTCTCACCGGCGACTACACCGCCAAGCAGATCCGCGACGCGCGCGACAACATCCCGACCGACATCGACCAGTACTCGGACTGCCGCCAGGTGCTCTCACGCGCCCTGCTCGGGCTCGCCGGCGGATCCGGCCCGGCGAACGGACCCGGCGGCTCCGGCGGCGGGTCGGGCGGCACGGGCGGCACGGGCGGCGCCGGGATCGGCGGCGGCAGCGGTGGCTCCGGCGGGTCCGGCGGCAGCGGAGCGGGCGGCCTGCTGACTCCGACGACGCCTCAGGACCAGCAGGCCCTGGCCGACGCCGCGACGGGCGCGGGGCCGGTCGATGTCGGTGGCACGTCGGTCGACGCCGCCAAGGTCGGCCTCGGCGGCGCCCGCCACGCGCTGCCCACGACGATGATCGTCGCGCTGGGGCTGCTGGCGCTTGCCGCCGCGGCGGCTGCCGTGCCGCTCGCGCGGCGCGTGCGCGGCCTGCACCCGCGCGAGCTCGTGACCCTCGGCCGGCGTGTCGTCACTCGCGGGCGCTGAGCCGAGGACGGCCTCCGGGCCGTCGCGCAGACGCACCGTCACGATCGCGGTGCCCCGTACCGGCGCGTGGCTCGCGATCGTCGGCGGGATCGCGCTCGCGCTCGTCCTCGCCGCCTTCGTCGCCACCGGCGGGCTGCAGCTCGAGCGCACGACGAAGGTCCTGATCGCGTACATGCTCGCGGGGGGCGCGCTGACCGCGGCCGCGCTCGTTCGCCGTCCGCGCACCGCCGCAACGCCCTTGCACGGCGGCTTCGCGCTGGCCGCCGTCGCGCTGCTCGCCGCCCTCACCGCGCTGTCGATCATCTGGTCGGTCGCCCCGTCGGATTCCTGGTTCGAGGCCGAGCGCACGCTCGGCTACCTCGCCGTGTTCGCCGCCGGGCTCGCGCTCGCGCGACTCGCGCCGGCCCGCTGGAGCGCGTGCGTGACCGGCATCGCCCTCGCCTGCGTCGCGCTCAGCGCGTGGGCCGTGCTGACCAAGGTCTTCCCGGCGACGCTCGCGGCCGAGGAGACCTACGCCCGCCTGCGGGAGCCGTTCGCCTACTGGAACTCCGTCGGCCTGATGGCGGCGATGGGCGTTCCGCCGCTGCTGTGGCTCGCCGTACGGCGCTCCGGCCACGCCGCGCTCAACGCGCTCGCCTGGCCGGCCCTCGTGATCGTGCTCGTCGCGCTGATGCTCGCGTACTCGCGCGGGTCGCTCGTCGCGCTCGCGGCCGGGCTCGTCGCGTGGTTCGTGATCGTCCCACTGCGCCTGCGCGCGCTCGCGGCGCTCGCGGCGGCGACGGCCGGCACCGGGCTGCTGATGTGGTGGGTGTTCAACCAGGACGGCCTGACCACCGACGACGCGCCGATGGTCGCGCGCGTCGACGCGGGGCACGAGTTCGGCGCGCTGCTGCTCGTGGTCTGCGTGGCCACGCTCGCGACCGGACTGATCGCGCAGTTCGCCGCCTCCCAGCGCCCGCCGGTCCGGCGCGCACGGCAGCTCGTCGGGGGCGGAGCGCTCGGCGTCCTCGCGCTCGTCCCCATTGCGGTCGTGATCGCCCTCGCGACCGCGCCCGGCGGCATCGACGGCCAGGTCTCCAAGGCGTGGCACCAGCTCACCGACGTCAACGCGCGCACGCCGGCCAACACGCCGAACCGGCTCGTCGCGACGTCCTCGGTGCGCGCGCGCTACTGGGACGAGGCGCTGAAGATCCACTCGGTCAGCCCGTGGGTCGGCACCGGCGCGGGCTCCTACTCGACCGCCCGCACCCGTTTCCGCACCGACCAGCTCGCCGTGCGCCAGGCGCACGGGTACGTGGTGCAGACGCTCGCCGATCTCGGTTGGGTCGGCCTCGCCGTGTCGTTGCTCGCGCTGTTCGCCTGGCTGGCGAGCGCGGCCCGGACGCTCGGGATCCGCCGTCGCGACCGCAGGCTGCCGTGGGACGCGGAGCGCGTCGGCCTCGCCTCGCTCGCCGTCGTCGTGCTCGTCTTCGGCGTGCACTCGACGATCGACTGGACCTGGTTCGTCCCGGCCAACGCCGCCTGCGCGCTGCTGTGCGCGGGCTGGATCGCCGGCCGCGGACCCCTGCGCGCCCGCCTCGGGCTCGTCGCGGCGCCGACTGAGCCGGAGCCCGTGGCTGTGCGCCGTGGTCGCCGGCGGCTGCCCGTCCCTCGTGTCTCCGGCGCGTGGGCCGCCGCCGCGCTCGTGCTGGTGCTCGCGCTGTGCGCCGCGTGGTCGGCCTGGCAGCCTGTGCGGGCGCTGCACGCCAGCAACGCGGCGTTCGATCGCCTCGACGCGGGCGCGCCGGCCGCTGCGGCCGCCATCGCCCGCATCGAGGCCGAGCGCAACCCGCTGTCGGTGGACCCCCTGTTCGATCTCGCCGCGATCGAGCAGGCGCGCGGCCGCACCGGCCAGGCGCAGGCCGCGCTCGAGCGTGCTGTGCGCCTGCAGCCGGCCAACGCCGACACCTGGAGCCGGCTCGGCGAGCTGCGGCTCTCCGCGCTCGGCGACCCGCGCGGCGCGCTGCGCGCCTTCAAGGCGGCGTACTTCCTCGACCCGCACTCGCCGCAGACCGGGTCCGACGTGCTGCAGGCGTCGCGCGCGCTGCAGTCGGGCTAGTGCGACACTAGGCGCGCACGGCGAGCGCGACGAGGCCGCGGCGGGCGAGCGGCACGCCGCCCCAGCCGGCGACGCGCCGCGGCTCGAGGCCGGCGTGCGCGAGCGTGCCCGCCAGCGAACGGCGCGTGAAGAAGCGCAGGTGCTGGCCCAGCGGGTCGAAGTGGGCCTCGAAGCGCGTCAGCGCGATCGCGGCGCCCTGCACGCGCCCGTGGAAGGGCACGGTCGCCAGCAGCCGTCCACCCGGGCGCAGAACGCGGCGCACCTCGGCGAGCAGGTAGGCGACGTCGGCGACGTGCTCGAGCACCTCCGAGCACCACACCAGATCGACGGCCGAGTGCTCGAGCGGGATCGAGCCGTCGGGCTGCAGCGGCCGCAGGTCGGCTGCCGGCACGACGGCGCGGGCGCGCTCGAGCGCGGCCTCGGCGATCTCGACCCCGACCGGGTCCGCGCCCGCGGCGGCCAGCGCGGCGACGAAGCGCCCGGCGCCGCAGCCGAGGTCGAGCACCCGCTCGCCGGGCCGCGCCTCGGCGAGCAGCATCCGCCGGCGCGCGTCCCACGCCCACGGCTCGGGATCCGCGGGCGCGTCGCGCCACTCGCCCTCGTAGTAGGCCCGCACGCCGCGAGGCTAGTGCGTCGGAGCTCCGACACGTTGCGCGCACCGGATCGCTGGACCGTATAGAAGCCACGGTGATGCCGATGCGACTCTGGCTCCTGCGCCATGCCACGCTGCGCGTGCGCATCGGCGGGCTGCAGCTGCTCGTCGATCCCCAGCTCGATCCGATGGGCGCCCGGCCGCCGATCCCGAACACGCCGAACCCGCGCCCGAACCCGCTCGTCGATCTACCCCAGCCGCCGGCCGTCGCCGTCCGCGGGCTCGACGCGGTGCTGGTCTCGCACCTGCACGAGGACCACTTCGACGCCACCGCGGCCGCGCTGCTCGACCGCGCGCTGCCCGTCGTCTGTCAGCCGGAGGATGCCGCCGCGCTGCGCGACCGCGGCTTCGCGGACGTGCGGGCGCTCGATCCGTCGGCCGCATTCGACGCGGTCACCGTCACGCGCACCCACGGGCGCCACGGCACGGGCGCCATCGGGCAGCGCATGGGCCCGGTCAGCGGCTTCGTCATCGGCGCGGGCGAGGGCGCACCGCTCTATGTGGCCGGCGACACGATCTGGTGCGACGAGGTCGCCACGGCGCTCGACGCGCACCGTCCCGGCGTCGTCGTCGTCAACGCGGGCGCGGCGCGCTTCACCGAGGGCGATCCGATCACGATGACCGACGACGACGTCGTCTCCGTCGCGCACCACGCACCGGACGCACGCGTCGTCGCAGTGCACATGGAGGCGATCAACCACTGCGAGCTGACACGCGCCGACCTGCGCAGGCGACTGCGCGAAGAAGGTCTCGCCGACCGCGTGACCGTCCCCGAGGACGGCGCGGAGATCCCCGCGTGACGGGCGCGGGCTAGAAGGCGCCGCGGCGCGTGAGCACGGCAGGCAGCGTCTTGAGCAGGATCGCGAGGTCGAGGCCCACCGACCAGCGCTCGAGGTAGAGGAAGTCGAGCCGCACGAGGTCGTCGAAATCGAGCTCCGAGCGCCCGGAGACCTGCCACAGCCCCGTCATGCCGGGCAGCACCAGGTAGCGCTTCTTGTGCCAGTCCTCGAGCCGCTCGAAGTCGCGCTGAGGCAGCGGCCGCGGGCCGACGAGCGACATCTCGCCGCGCACGACGTTGAGCAGCTGGGGCAGCTCGTCGAGCGAGTAGCGCCGCAGCAGCACGCCGACGCGCGTCAGTCGCGGATCGCGGCGGATCTTGAACAGCGGCCCGGAGGCCTCGTTGAACGATTCGAGATCGGCCTGCAGCTGCTCGGCATCGGTGCGCATCGTGCGGAACTTGAAGCAGGCGAAGGGCTCGCCGCCGATGCCGGGGCGGATCGAGCGGAACAGCACCGGCCCGCGCGACGTCAGCCGCACCGCGGCGGCGATCAACGCCAGCAGCGGCGAGAGCACCGCGAGTAGGAGCAGCGCGCCGACGAAGTCGAACGAGCGCTTCGCGAGGTAGTCGAAGCCGTCGAAGACCGGCGGGCGCAGCTCGAAGAGCGGCACCGAGGAGCCGGGCACGAACTCCGCGCGGTGCACGAGGATCTCCATCGTCGACGGCGCGATCCGCACGGTGACGCCGCGCTGATGGGAGACGTCGACGAGCTCGACCGCACGCTCCTCCGGGAAGTCCGGGTCGGCGATGATCACCTCCTGGACGCGGTGCGCGTCGATGACCGCGCCGAGCTCCTCGAGCTGCCCGAGCGAGCGCAGGCCGTTGTCCGGCCGCGGCGTGAGCGAGATGAACCCGACGAGCTCGACCGGCGCGCGGGCCTCGACGCCGAGCGCGTGCGCGACGTCCTCGATGTGCTGCCCCGAGCCCACCAGCACGGCGCGGCGCCGGTAGCCGGCGGCGCGCAGCACCGCCCCCGTGATGCGCTCGTAGAGCCCGCGCATCACCCCCACGTAGATGATCGCGAAGGTCAGGGTGCCGTAGAAGATGTAGTAGCTCGAGTACTGCTCGCCGTTGACGACCGCGAAGATCAGCGCGACGACCATCACCTCGAACAACGAGGTCACGATCTTGGCCAGGCCGGGACGCTGCCCACGGTCGGCGTAGAGGCTCGAGCGAGCGAAGAGCAGCGCCGTGACGAGGTACGCGAAGGCCACGGTGCGGCGCGCCTCCTCCAGCGACGCGTCCCACGCCCAGGAACCCTCGAGGATCACCGCCTTGACCATCAACGCGGTGAACAGCGCCGAGAAGACGCCGGCGAAGTCCAGGACCAGCAGCGAGACGATCCGCCCGAGCCGCCGCAGCATCTCCATCCGCAGCACGAACGAGAGCGCCGGCGGGCGCTTGCGGCGCACGTCGACGCTCGGCAGCGTCACCGTGGTGGTCGCCGACGGCGTGCTGGGCGGGATCTCGGTCGGGGCGTCAGCCAAGGAGGGCTCCTCGACTGTCAACGCGCGGAACCGGTTCGGGTAGCGGCATTTGTCAGGTCACGCAGCGGACGGGGCCCCGCGCCCATCCGCGTCAGCGCAAGCCGGCGCCCGTGAGCGCCTCCACGCCGGAGGCCTCCACCGTACGGCGCAGGCCTTCCCGCAGGTCGACCGTCGGCTCCCACTCCAGTACCCGCTTGGCGAGCGTGATATCGGGCTGGCGGACCTTCGGATCGTCGGTCGGCAGCGCCTCGTGCACGATCTCCGAGCGCGAGCCGGTGATCTCGATGACGGCCTCCGCCAGCTCGAGCAGCGTGAACTCGTTCGGGTTGCCGATGTTCACGGGCTGGTGCTCGCCGGACTCGGCGAGCTTGATGATGCCCGCGACGAGGTCGGACACGTAGCAGAACGAGCGGGTCTGGGATCCGTCGCCGAACACGGTGATCGGCCGGTCCTGGAGCGCCTGGCGCAGGAAGGTGGGGATCGCACGGCCGTCGTGCGGGCGCATGCGCGGACCGTAGGTGTTGAAGATGCGCACGATCGCCGTGTCCACGCCCTGCTGACGGTGGTAGGCCATCGTCAGGGCCTCGGCGTAGCGCTTGGCCTCGTCGTAGACACCGCGCGGCCCGATCGGGTTGACGTGACCCCAGTAATCCTCGGTCTGCGGGTGGACCTTGGGGTCGCCGTAGACCTCGGAGGTCGAAGCGATCAAGAAGCGCGCGCGGTGGAGCTTCGCCAGGCCGAGTGCGTGATGGGTGCCGTAGGAGCCGACCTTGAGCGTGTGCAGCGGCAGCCGCAGGTAGTCGATCGGCGACGCGGGGGACGCGAAGTGGTAGACGAAGTCGACGTGCTCGTCGACGAAGAAGGGATCGATGATGTCCGCATGCACATGCACGAACTCGGGAACGCGGATGTGCTCGATGTTGGCGAGGGATCCCGTCTCGAAGTTGTCGACGCAGATCACGCGGTGACCGCGACGCAGCAGCTCGTCGCAGAGGTGCGACCCGAGGAACCCCGCGCCACCCGTGACTAGGCAGGTGGCCATATGGGCGCTCAGGATAACTCAAGTGCCGGTGCACTAGGCTCGGCGGCCCTGTGAGCGACCACGCCGCAGACGTCGAGGGACTGCGCCCGTTCTACGAGGCCGGCTATGCCGAGGAGAGCGAGCTGTTCGCTCGCTGGCGCACGCTCGGCGGCGCCGGAAAGGCCCGGCACGTCGCCGCGCTGTGCGCGCGGGCGGGACTGGAACCGCAGGCGGTCGTGGACATCGGCTGCGGTGAAGGCGCGCTGCTCGCCGAGCTCTCGCGGCGCGGGATCGGCGAGGTGCTCGACGGCTTCGAGCTGTCCCCCACGGCCGTCGAGCTGGCCCGGCGCCGCCGGGTCCCGCGCGCCCGCCACGTCGAGGTCTACGACGGCCGCCACGTGCCGGCGCCCGACGGGGCGTACGCGCTCGCCGTGCTCTCGCACGTCGTCGAGCACGTGGCCGAGCCGCTGCCGCTCCTGCGCGAGGCGGGGCGCGTCGCGGACCACGTGATCGTCGAGGTGCCGCTCGAGGCCAACCGCTCGGCC
>JAXDHR010000017.1:0-39190 GCA_034664425.1 Solirubrobacteraceae bacterium | reverse complement strand
GCTGGCAGAACGCGGTGGGCGGACCGCCGTGCAGGCCCGCGAAGTGCTGGAAGCCGCGATCGTCGTCGAGCTTGGCCATCGCGCCGATCGCGTCGCCCAGCGCCTTCCCCTGCGCCGCGCTGAGCTTCTCGACGCTGGCGCGGAAGCGACGCCGGGTCGGGAGATGCTGCACCGCACGATGCGCCGCTGGCACCCCCCGACCCTAGTCCGGCGGATCGACCGCAGTCAACACATGGTGACTCCTCGTTGACCATCGGCGATCCTGCGCGGATGCGACGTCTCATCGTGGCCACGGTCGCCGTCGTGACGACCACGCCGGCCATCGCCGGCGCGCTCGCGCGCCCGCTCCCCGGCGCGCCCGGCTGCCCGCTGTTCCCCGCCCGCTTCGCGATCAACCAGCGCGTCGATCGGCTGCCGGTGGCGCGCGACTCGGCGGCGATCGTGCGCAGCATCGGGCGCGGCGATCCGATGCACGCCGATTTCGGTTCCGGGCGCTACGCCGGCCATCGGATCGGGATCCCGTTCGATGTCGTCTCGCGCACGACGCGGCGCTCGCGCGTCCGCTTCGACTACGCCGCCGAGTCCGACCGCGTCCGCTACCCGATCCCCCGCCACGTCCACGTCGAGGGCGGCTCGGACCGGCACGCGCTGCTCGTCGACCGCTCCGCCTGCCGGCTCTACGAGCTCTACGCGCTGCGGCGGACCGCACGCGGCTGGCACGCCGGCTCCGGCGCGACGTGGAACCTGCGCTCCACGCATCTGCGGCCGCGGGGCTGGACCTCGGCCGATGCCGCCGGGCTGCCGATCCTGCCGCTGCTCGCGCGCCGCGACGAGGTGCGCCGCGGGCACATCGACCACGCGCTGCGCGTGACCGTGCAGCGCACGCGGAACGCGTACGTCTTCCCTGCTCGCCACACGGCGTCGAGCCTTGACGACCCGGATCTGCCGCGCATGGGCGAGCGGCTGCGGCTCAAGCGCAGCGTCAGGATCAGCGGATATCCGCGCCAGGCCCGCGTCGTCCTGCGGGCGATGCGCGAGTACGGGCTGATCGTCGCCGACAACGGCTCGAACTGGTTCGTCTCCGGCGCACCGGATGCGGGCTGGGACAACGACCAGCTGCACGCGCTCGGGCGCATCAGCGGGCGCGACTTCGAGGTCGTCGACGCCTCGTCACTGCGCTGACGCCGTCGCCCGATTCCAAACTCGGTGTCGATCCAGCGGCCCCCCGTTCGTCTCATACGCGACCATCCACCAAGGAGGACCCATGAAGTACATGCTGCTGATCCACCAGGGCACCACGCCGCTCCCCGGTACCCCCGCGTGGGACGCGCTCTCGCCGGAGGAGCAGGGCAAGGTCTACGCCGCGTACGGCGAGCTCAACCAGACGCCGGGGATGACGCCCGGCGAGCAGATGGCGGGGCCCGAGACCGCCACGACGGTGCGCGTGCAGGACGGCCGCACGCTGACCACCGACGGTCCGTTCGCGGAGATCAAGGAGGCCGTCGGCGGCTACTTCTTCCTCGAGGCCGACGACCTCGATGCGGCCATCGAGGCCGCCGCCAAGGTGCCAGCATCCTGGATGGGCGGCGGCGTCGAGATCCGCCCGCTGGGCAACGGGGGCTACTAGCCATCCTCGAGCAGGTCTTCCGCGAGCAGTGGGGCCGCGTCCTCGCGGCGCTGATCGGCTTCCTCGGCGACTTCGACCTCGCCGAGGAAGCCGCGCAGGAGGCGTTCGCGATCGCCTCCGAGCGCTGGCCGCGCGACGGGGTCCCCACCAGTCCGGCCGTCTGGCTGGTCACGACCGCGCGCAACCGCGCGATCGACCGCATCCGTCGCGACCGGACGCTCGCGGACAAGACCCGCCAGCTCGAGCTGCCCGAGCCCGCCGACGAGATGGAGGACGCCACGACCTTCCAGGACGAGCGGCTCGAGCTGCTGTTCACCTGCTGCCATCCCGCGCTCGCGACCGACGCACAGGTCGCGCTGACGCTGCGCACGCTAGGGGGACTCGGCACGCCGGAGATCGCCCGCGCCTTCCTGGTGAGCGAGGCGACGATGGCGCAGCGGCTCGTGCGCGCCAAGCGCAAGATCAAGGCCGCCGGGATCCCCTTCCGGGTCCCGCCCGATCATCTGCTTCCCGACCGCCTGGCCGCCGTGCTCGCCGTCGTCTACCTGATCTTCAACGCCGGCTACGGCGGCCGTGGCGAGCTGGCCGCGGAGGCGATCCGCCTCGGCCGCGCGCTCACGGAGCTGATGCCCGACGAGCCCGAGGCACACGGACTGCTCGCGCTGATGCTGCTGCACGACGCGCGCCGCGCGGCGCGCGTCGAGCACGGGGAGCTCGTACTCCTCGCCGACCAGGACCGCTCGCGCTGGGACGCCGGGCCGATAGCCGCCGGGCGCACGACGCTCGACCGGGCGCTCGCCCTGCGGGGGCGGGGTCCGTACGTGGTGCAAGCGGCGATCGCGGCGCTGCACGCCGATGCGACCCGCGACTGGCCGCAGATCGCCGCGCTGTACGGCGAGCTGGCACGCCTGACCGCCTCGCCCGTGGTCGAGCTCAGCCGCGCCGTGGCGATCGCCGAGGCCGGTGATCCGCAGTCGGGCCTGGCGATCGCCGACGGCCTCGCGCTCGATCAGTACCACTACCTGCACGCGACTCGCGGCGAGCTGCTGCACCGCCTCGGCCGCGACGCCGAGGCGTGCGCCGCCTATGAGCGCGCGCTCGCGCTGGTCCACGACGACGCGGAGCGGCGCCTGCTCGAGCGACGGCTCGCGGCCATTTGACGTACGCGATTACATACGAATGTATGCCATCAGGTTCGACCCCCGACTGGGACGCCCGCACGTACCACCGGGTATCGGCCCCGCACCAGGACTGGGCCGAGGCGCTCTTCGACCGGCTCGCGCTGCGCGGCGACGAGACCGTGCTCGACGCGGGCTGCGGCTCGGGCCGCGTGACCCGCAAGCTCCTCGACCGGCTCCCGAACGGCCGCGTCATCGCGGTCGACGGCGCGCCGTCGATGGTCGCCCAGGCGCGCGCGGTGCTCGACGACGAGCGGGTCACGGTGATCGCGTCCGATCTCCTCGCGCTCGAGCTCGACACCCCCGTCGACGCCGTCTTCTCGAGCGCGGTCTTCCACTGGATCGCCGATCACGACGCGCTGTTCGCGCGCCTGCACGCGGCGCTCGCGCCCGGCGGGCGGATCGTCGCGCAGTGCGGCGGCGAGGGGAACATCGCCGGCTTCCGCCGGCAGGCCGATGCGGTCGCCGCGCGCGAGCCCTACGCGCCGTACCTCGCCGAGTGGACGGGGCCGTGGAACTACGCGTCCGCGGAGCGGACCGCCGAGCGCCTCGAGCATGCGGGGTTCACCGCGATCGAGACGTGGCTGCAGCCGTGGGACGCGACGCCGCCGGAGCCGGCGGCCTACCTGCGCACGGTCTGCCTGCACCCGCACACCGAGCGGCTCCCGGAGGCGCTGCGCGAGCGCTACATCGACGACGTGCTGGCCGTGACGGGCGAGGAGCCGCGGCTCGACTACGTGCGCCTGAACATCGACGCGCGGCGCCCGCCGGCGTAGCCCTCGCGATCGCGGTCGCTCGGTTTCCGGACATGAGGCTTTGGGGAGACTGAGTTCGAGGGCGTCAGCGACGAGGTCCCGCCTGCGCGGGACGGCGGCCGTTCTTTGATGACGCCCTCCAACGTCAGAACCGCGGGACCTGGCGCGCGGCTTGTCCAACGACGAGCCGCAGCATGGTTCGAGCGCATCTCTCACCGGTCACCCGCCGGTACATCCCGAACCAAGGAGCACCCTCATGGCCGCGTCCTCCGCCGCCCCCACCCGCACGACCGACGATCATCGCCGCTCGGATCACGGCTCGGTCCGCCGCAGCACCGAGACCAAGGCCGCCTTCAAGACGACCGAGCTGATGGCCTACGTGGCCGCCGTCGTCGGCGTCCTGATCGCCGGCATGGTCGTCGATGCCAGCGATTCCGGCAGCCTCGGGGCCCGGCAGGTCTGGCTCTACGTCACGATCCTCACCGTCGGCTACATGATCAGCCGCGGCCTCGCCAAGGCCGGCAGCCGCGATCCCTACACCGAGGACCGCTGAGGCTTGCGCTGGTAGAAGGCGAGCTCGCCCCCGGCCGGCGTGGCGATCACGCTGCGCCAGCCGCCGGGGCCCTCGCGCGGCGGCAGCAGGACCGCCGCGCCGAAGGCCTCGGCGCGGGCGGTGACCGCGACGATGTCGGCGACCTCCGCGTAGGGCAGCCACAGCGGACGCGGCGACGCACACTCGACGATCCCGCCGCCCACGCCGCGGCCCACGTCGAGTGATACGTATGCGCCATGACGGGTCTCGATGCGCTCGGCGCGCCAGCCGCAGGCGTCCGCATAGAGCTCGCGCGCACCCGCAAGATCGTTGGTATGCAGCTCGAGATGCACGACTGCGCTGCGCATGTCCTGCCGTGTAGACCCCGGCGCTCCCGCGAATTCATCGCAGATGATTCACTGTGACCGGATGACGGGCGCCGCGATCGACCGCAAGGACCTCGAGGCGGCGCGCGACGGTGACGACCGCGCGTTCGCGCGGCTGATCGAGCCCTATCGACGCGAGCTGCACGCCCACTGCTACCGCATGCTCGGCTCGGTCTTCGACGCCGACGACGCGCTGCAGGACACGACGCTACGCGCCTGGCGCGCGCTCGGCCGCTTCGAGGGCCGCAGCTCGCTGCGCTCGTGGCTGTACACGATCGCCACCAACACCTGCCTGACCCAGATCCAGCGGCGGCCGAAGCGGATCCTGCCGATCGACTACGGGCCGGCCACCGATCCGCACGCCGGGCCGGGCGATCCGCTCGTCGAGTCGGTCTGGATCGAGCCCTACCCGGACGCCGAGCTCGGCCTCGCGGACGGCCTCGCCGGTCCCGACGCGCGCTACGAGCAGCGTGAGAGCATCGAGCTCGCGTTCATCGTCGCGCTCCAGCATCTGCCCGCGACGCAGCGGGCCGTGCTGATCCTGCGCGAGGTGCTCGGCTACTCGGCCAAGGAGGTCGCCGAGACGCTCGACACGACCGTCGCGTCGGTCAACAGCGCGCTGCAGCGGGCGCGCGCGTCGCTCGAGGCGCGCACGCCCGAGCGCAGCCAGCAGCAGACGCTCGAGGCGATCGGCGACGAGGAGCTGCAGGCGATGGTCGACCGCTACGTCGAGGCGTGGGAGCGCACCGACGTGGAGACCGTCGTGGCGATGCTCGCCGAGGACGCGACCTTCGCCATGCCGCCCGCCGCGAGCTGGTTCAGCCCGCGCGATCAGATCGCGACGTTCCTCGCCGGGTACGCGCTCTCGGGCGCGTGGCGCTGGAAGACGCTGCGCGCGCAGGCCAACGGGCAGCCCGCGATCGGCTTCTACGCGTGGGATGACGACGCGCAGGCATACCTGGCGTTCGCGCTCAACGTGCTGACCTTCCGCGGGCGCGAGATCGCCGACGTGACCGCCTTCATCAACCGGTCGATCGCTCCCGAGGACCGCGAGTCCTACCACCGCTGGGTCGACCAGCCGGCCGACGCGGCCCGGCTCGCGGGCACGTTCGGGCGCTTCGGGTTGCCCGACCGGCTCTCGCCGGCGGCGCACTAGCGCTCGGCCGAGGGCCGGAACGCCGCCGGGATCGCGTCCCACTCGCCGCCGAGGATGCCGGCGGCGATCAGCCGCGCCGTCGCGGGCGCGTGGATGATGCCCTCGCGCCCGTGGCCCGTGGCGAGCACGACGCCACCGTCGACCGGGCCCATGATCGGGAACCCGTCGGCCGACATCGGCCGCAGGCCGCTGCGCGCGCCGACCAGCAGCGCGTCGTCGAGCGCGGGGAACAGCCGCGTCGCGTTGTCGAGCAGACGGCGCACGGAGGCGACGCTCGGCGCGTCCTGGAAGCCCAGCTCGCGCACGGTCGTGCCGACGTGGTAGGTGCCGTCGCGGGCCGGCACCACGGAACCGCGCGAGGAGCGCACGGGCAGCGCGCAGATCCCGTCGGCGCGCAGCACGACGCTCTCGCCGAGCACCGGCCGCACCACCGGGCGGACCAGATCGCCCGCCCACGCGGAGCTCCACGCGCCGGTGGCGAGGACGAAGCGCTCGAAGCGCACCCGCTCGCCGCCGGCGAGCACCGCCGCCTGGCGCTCGAGCGCGGTCACGGCGCAGCCCTCGCGCAGCCGCACGCCGCGCGCGCGGCACGAGGCGAGCAGCGCCGCCGTGAGTGCGTCGGTGCGGACGCCGGCGGTGTCGGGGAGACGGAGGCCTTCGAGCCCGTCGGCGGCCAGACCCGGCTCGGCGGCGCGCAGCGCGTCGGCGTCGAGCTCCTCGCATGCCCAGCCGGCGAGCCGCGCACCGTCGCGGGTCGCCGCGACGAACCGCTCTCCGGGAGGGCCCACGCGCAGCTCCCCGCGCTGCTCGAAGCCTGTGTCGAGGCCGGTCTCGCCGGCCAGCTCCGCCTGCCAGCCCGGCCACGTCGCGATCGCGCCGGCGTTGAAGGCGCCGAGGGCGCCGCCCCACTCGTGCGGATCGGTCGGCGAGAGGATCCCGGCCGCCGCCCACGTCGCCCCCCGGCCGGCCCGGCAGCGCTCGAGCACGGTCACGCGCGCACCGCCCCCGGCCAGCTCGCGTGCGACCGCGAGCCCGATCACCCCCGCCCCCGCGACCACGATCTCCATGGCCCGATGTCTACCCTCTCGTGCGTGTCGACGCCGGCCGGACAGCCCATGCTTCGCTCCCCCTTCGATCCGGCGGCCTACGAGCGCTTCCGGTTCACCGAGGCGACGCTCGACGAGCACGGCGTGGCGACGCTCGCCTACGCCCTCGACGACGGCCCGCGGTTCGAGGAGACGATCGCGATCCCGGTGCCGGGCCCGCTCTCGGACGAGGCGCGCCGCTCGGTCTCGAAACTCGTCTCGCTGCTGCACCTCGTCGCCGGCGTGAGCTACTTCAAGACCGCCACGCCGCCGGCGGTCGCGCTCGAGGCCGGCGTTCCCGGGCCCGCCGGCGCTGCACTGCTCGAGGCGCTCTACTCCGAGGGCCTGGCCGAGTTCGCCTACACGAACCGGCTCCCATCGCTGCCGCGGCCGCGCTTTGCCGGTGACCCGGCGGCGGCCGCGCCGCTTCCCGTCGCCGCGACCGAGGGCCGCACGCTCGTCCCGCTCGGCGGCGGCAAGGACTCGATCGTCGCGCTCGAGACGATCCGCCGGTCCCGACGCGACTTCGCGCTGTTCTCCGTCGGCGACGCGACGCCGATCGCCCGGACCGCCGCGATCGCAGGCGCGCCGCGGCTGATCGCCCGCCGCAGGCTGAGCCCGCTGATCGCCGAGCTCAACCGGGCGGGCGCCCTCAACGGCCATGTGCCGGTGACCGCGATCGTGTCGCTGATCGCGCTGCTCACGGCCACGCTCAACGGATTCGACGCGGTCGCGATGGCCAATGAGCGCTCGGCGTCCAGCGGCAACCTCAGCTGGGACGGCGTCGACGTCAACCACCAGTTCTCCAAGGGCCTGCGCGCGGAGGAGCTGCTGCGCGCGGCGCTCGCCGAGGTCGCGCCCGGGCTCGACTACTTCTCTGCCCTGCGCCCGCTCTCCGAGCTGGCGATCGCCAAGGCGTTCGCGCGCTTCGAGCAGTACCACGGCGCGTTCACGAGCTGCAACGCGGTCTTCCGCATCGATCCCGACCGCCGCGCGCAGGCGTGGTGTCGCAACTGCCCGAAATGCCGCTTCGTGTTCCTCGCGCTCGCGCCGTTCAGCGAGCCGCCGGCGCTCCGTGCCGTCTTCGGCGGCGACCTGCTCGACGATGCCGCGCAGTACGACGGCTTCGCGCTGCTCGCTGCGACCGGGGGCCACAAGCCGTTCGAGTGCGTGGGTGAGGAGTCCGAGACCGTCGCCGCGTTCCGCATGCTCGCGGCCCAGCCCGCGTGGCGCGATCACGCGGTCGTGGCCCGCTTCGCGGCCGAGGTGCTGCCCGGCCTGCCCGCCGGCATCGGCGACGTCACGGCCGAGCTCGCCCCGAGCGATCGCCACCACGTGCCCGAGGACGTCCTGGGCGCCCTGCATGAAGTTCTCGGAGCTTGAGGGCGCGGCGGTCGGCGCCTGGGGCGCCGGCCGCGAGATCCGCTCGCTCCGCGCCGCGCTCGAGCGCCATCTCCCGAGCGCCCGCCTCGCGGTGATCGCCACCGACGCGCCCGTGCCGGGCGCCGAACGCACCGCCTTCCCGGGTACCCGCTTCGTGGGCGCCGCGGAGGCCGTCGACGCGCTCGGCGCCTGCGACGCGGTCGTGCGCTCGCCGGGCGTCTCGATCTACCGCGACGAACTGCAAGCGCTCGACGCGCGCGGGATCCCGGTGACGACGAGCACGTCCCTGTGGCTGGCCGAGGACGGCGGGCGCGGCGTGATCGCCGTCACCGGCACGAAGGGCAAGAGCACGACCGCGACGCTGACCGCCCACCTGCTGGCGGGCGCCGGGCGGTCCGTCCACCTCGCCGGCAACGTCGGCATCCCCGCGATCGAGCTGCTCGACCGCCCGGCCGCCGACCACGTCGTGCTCGAGCTCTCGAGCTACCAGATCGCCGACCTCGCGGCCGGCCCGCGGGTCGCCGTCTTCACCAACCTCTACCGCGAGCATGTCGACTGGCATCGCGGCGAGGCCGGCTACCGGCGCGACAAGCTGCGGCTCGCCGGGCTCGCAGGCGTCGAGCTGGTCGTCGCCAACGCCGCCGATCCGGGGCTGGCGGAGTTGCGCGCGTCCGCCGGCGCCCGGCTGCGGACGTTCGGCGACGCCGCGGGCTACCACGTCGACGAGCGCGCGCTGCGGCACGGCGACGCGGTCGTGGCGGAGATCGCCGACCTGCCCTTCCCCGGCCGCCACAACGCGCTCAACCTGTGCGCCGCGCTCGCCGCGCTGGCCGCGGTCGACGTTCCCGCGCCGCGGCTGCCCGAGGCGCTCGGGGGCTTTCGAATGCTCGCGCACCGGCTCGAGACGATCGCCGTCCGCGATGGCGTCGCATGGGTCAACGACTCGATCTCGACGACCCCGGAGTCGGCGCTGGCGGCGCTGGCCAGCTACCCGGACCACCGCGTGATCCTGATCGCCGGCGGCCACGACCGCGAGCAGGACTACGCCGCGCTCGGCCGCGCGCTCGCACTGCGCAGCAGCATCGTCCTCGGGCTGCCGGCGACCGGTGCGCGGCTCGTGGCCAGCGCGCGCGCCGCCGGTGTCGGCGACGCCGAGCTGACCGCCGACCTGCCGGCGGCCGTCGCCGCGGCCCGCGACCGGGCGCGTCCCGGCGACGTCGTGCTGCTCTCACCGGCGGCGCCGAGCTTCGGCGCCTACGTAGACTTCGAGCAGCGTGGCGCGCACTTCCGCGCGCTGGTCCACGCGACCGCGCCGGAGTAGGCTCCGACCCGGTGGAGGGGTCCCGCGAGCCGAGCCTGAACGAGTTGCGCGCCCAGCAGGAGCACGCGTTGCGTCGTGTCGCGCTCGAACGCAGGCGGACCTACCTCGGACGCGGCGACCCGCAGCACCTGGCCGAGCTCGAGCGCATCGCCGCCGGTGCGACCGACCGCCTGCGCCGAGCCGAGCGCGCGGCGAAGTCCTAGGCCGCCGCGCGCAACGTCGCCGTGACCATACGCAAAGGTGTCGCCGGATACGCTCCGGCGATGGCCAAGCTGATCTACTCCGCGATCGCCTCGCTCGACGGCTACGTCGCCGACCGCGAGGGGAACTGGGACTGGTCGGTGCCCGACCCGGAGGTCCACGCCGCCGTCAACGACCTCGAGCGCGAGATCGGCACCTACCTGTACGGGCGCAGGATGTACGAGGTGATGGTCGCGTGGGAGACGATGGCGACCGACGGCCAGTCGCACGAGATAGACGACTACGCGAAGATCTGGCGCAGCGCGGACAAGGTGGTGTTCTCGACGACGCTCGCCGAGCCGGCGAGCGCCCGCACGCGGATCGAGCGCAGCTTCGACGCCGGCGCGGTGCGCGCGCTCAAGCAGGGCGCCGATCGCGACGTGAGCATCGGCGGCCCGGAGCTCGCGGGGCACGCGCTGCGCGCCGGCCTCGTCGACGAGCTGCGGCTGTTCCTCTCGCCCGTCTCGGTGGGCGGCGGCAAGCACGCGCTGCCCGGCGACGCCCGTGTCGACCTCGAGCTGCTCGACGAGCGCCGGTTCGACAACGGCGCCGTCGCGCTGCACTACCGCGTGCGCTAGGCGATCGCCGCGCCGCTCTCCGGATCGAAGAAGCGCAGCCCCGCGGGCGCGATGCCGAACTCGATCGCGTCGCCGACGTCGGCCGTCGCGCGACCGTCCTGGTGGACGACGAGCCGCGCGCCGTCGGCGGCGACGCCCAGGAAGGTCTCGCGCCCGAGCGCCTCGACGTACTCGACGGTCCCGCGCACGGGCCCGAGCGAGCCCCCCGTCGCGCCGCTCCACGGCCGCGCGCCCTCCGGCCGCACGCCGACGGTGACCTGCCGCGGGAGCTCCGGCGCGCCGGACACGCGCAGGTCGAGCGCGCCCGAGCGCAGCCGCATGACGTCGCCGTCGGGCTCGGCCGCCGCGTCGAAGAAGCTCATCGCCGGCGAGCCGATGAAGCCCGCGACGAAGCGGTTCGCCGGGCGCTCGTAGAGCTCCTCCGGCGTGCCGCACTGCTCGAGCACGCCGTCGTTCATGACCGCGATGCGGTCGCCCATCGTCATCGCCTCGACCTGGTCGTGGGTCACGTAGACCGTCGTCGTGCGCACCTGCTGCTGCAGGCGCTTGATCTCGCCGCGGGTCTGCGTGCGCAGCTTCGCGTCGAGGTTCGAGAGCGGCTCGTCCATCAGGAACACCTGCGGCTCGCGCACGAGCGCGCGGCCGAGCGCCACCCGCTGCGCCTGCCCGCCGGAGAGCTGGCCCGGGCGGCGGTCGAGCAGCGGCGTGATGTCCAGCGATTCGGCGGCGGCCGCGACGCGCTGCTCGATGTCGGCTCGGGCGATCTTGCGCCGGCGCAGGCCGAAGGCGAGGTTGTCGAACACGGTCATCTGCGGATACAGCGCGTAGTCCTGGAAGACCATCGCGATGTCACGCTCGCGCGGCGCGACGCGGTTGACCACGCGATCGCCGATCGAGACCTCGCCGGCGGTGATCGACTCGAGCCCCGCGAGCATCCGCAGCGCGGTGGTCTTGCCCGAGCCCGATGGCCCGACCAGCACCATGAACTCGCCGTCGTCGACGTCGAGCGACAGCCCGGACACCGCGGTGACCGGGCCGAAGCGCTTGTCGACCTCGCGGAAGCGGACCGCGGCCATCGGCTCTACCCCTTCACCGCTCCGGCGAGCATGCCCCGGATGAAGTGACGTTGCAGGAACACGTAGAGGACCACGACCGGCGTCGCCACGATCACCGCGCCGGCGGCGAGCAGCGTGAGGTTGGAGGTGTTGCGGCCCTGGAAGAAGCTGAGGCCGAGCGGCGCGGTCCGCAGCCCCTCGTCGGAGACCATCACCAGCGCGAGCAGGAACTCGTTCCAGGTCCACATGAACAGCAGCACGACCATCGTCAGCACGGCAGGCCGCGCCAGCGGCAGCAGCACGCGCCAGAGCGTGAACCAGCTCGAAGCGCCGTCGATCCGCGCCGCCTCGACGAGCGAGCGCGGCACCGTCCGGAAGAAGGCGCGCATCCAGAACGTCCCGAACGCGACCGAGCTCCCGATCTGCGGCAGGATCAGCGCCCAGTAGGTGTCGGTCAGCTTGACGTCGCGCAGGTCGTAGTAGAGCGGGACGATGATCGCCTCCATCGGCACCATCAGCCCGAGCAGGAACACGTAGAACAGCACGTCGGCGCCGCGGAAGCGCATCAGCCCGAATGCGTAGCCCGAGAGCAGCGACAGCACCGAGGCGACGACCACCACGGTCACCGCCACGATCGCGCTCGAGCGCAGGTAGCTGCCGAAGTGACCCTGCGTCCACGCGTCGCCGAAGTTGCCGAGGTGGATCCCGTCGAAGGAGCCGAAGCTGCCGAGGCCGTTGGGGTCCTGCACGGCCGTCACGAGGATCCCGACGATCGGCAGCAGCGCGATCAGCGAGAACACGCCGAGGATGACGAGGGTCAGCGACTGGTCGCGGCGGCTGGTCATCGCGCCCACCGTGGCTCGGCCGCGCGGTTGATCAGCAGCGTGAGCGCGAAGATGACCGCGACGAGGCAGAGGCCGATCGCCGCCGCCGAGCCGACCTGGCCCGTGTTGAACGCGCGGTCGTAGACCTGGAAGGCCGGCACCGACGTCGCGTCCCCCGGGCCGCCCTTGGTCGTGATGTAGACGAGGTCGAAGTTGCGCAGTGCGACGATCGTGGTCAGCGTCAGCGCGACGGCGATCTCCCCGCGCAGCGCAGGCAGCGTGACGGCGAGGAACTCGCGCACCGGCCCGGCGCCGTCGACGCGCGCGGCGTCGAAGAGGCTGGTCGGGATCTTCTGCGCGCCGGCGGTCAGCAGCACCATCGCCAGCCCGTACATGAACCAGGTGCCGACGAGCCCCACCGACGGCAGCGCCCAGCCGAAGTCGCCGAGCCAGGACTTCGCCAGTCCGCCGAGCCCGATCGCGCGCAGGATCGAGTTCAGCGCTCCCTGGTCGGGGTCGTAGATCATCCGCCACATCACCGCCACCACGACCATCGCCACGACCTGGGGCAGGAACAGGATCGTGCGGAACACGGGCAGCCCCGGCACGTGGATGCGCGCGACCAGGCCGGCGAGCACCAGCCCGATCGCGACGGGCAGCAGCGCGTAGAACACGACCAGGATCAGCGCGTGGCCGAACGCCCGGCGCAGCGCCGGGTCGCCGACCACGTCGCCGTAGTTGTGCAGTCCCGCCCAGGTCCCCGGCGTGAGCCCGTCCCAGGTGAACAGCGACAGCCACGCCGCGTGCAGCAGCGGCACGAGCACGAACCCCGCGAAGACGAGGAACGCCGGAGCGAGGTACAGGTAGCCGATGTTCCCCGGCTCGCCCGGCGGCCGCTGGACCGATGCTCGGCGCCGCAGGGTCAGCGCGACCGGCTCCACTTGTCGTAGACCGACTGCATGTCCTTCGCGAACTGCGCCGGGCTGTCCTTGGCCGCCATCAGCCGCTGCACGCCGCCGGAGATGTCGTCGTAGAACGTCGGCGTCGTGTAGTCGAGGTACGGGATCAGCCCGTCGGCGGCATTGAGCCGCTTCCACTGCGCGAACACGTCGGCGGACAGGCCGCTCGACGGCACGGCGCTCGGGTCGACGGGCATCGCCGGCAGGTTGTTGGTCTGCGCGAGCACCTTGGCGGCGTCGGGGTTCGTGATGAAGTCGATGTAGGCGGCGGCCACGTCGGGATGCTTGGACTTCGAGGTGATCGTGAACGGCAGGCTCTCGCCGCCGAGCGCGACCGGCGCGTCGCCGGCCGAGGCGCCGGGCATGAGCTGGAAGCCCACCTTGTCGCCCATCTGCTTGGCGAGGTCGGCGGTCACCCACGTGCCAGCGATCAGGAAGCGGCCCTTGCCCTTGGCGAACTGCTGCCAGGCGGGGTCATAGCCGACGCCGTTGAAGTTCGGCGTGAAGTAGCCGGCCTTGGCCCAGTCCTGCAGCTGCGTCGCGGCCTTGACGAACGACGGGTTGTCGAACGACGCGCCCTGGCGGGCGAACACGAAGTCGCGCACCGCCTGCTTGTCGGCGATGCGCGAGAGCACGGTCTCGTACTCGTGGATGCCGCCGAACTTGTCGAGGTTGCCGAACTGGATCGGCACGTCGCCCTGCGCCTTGGCCTGCTTCACCTGCGCGACGAAGTCGGCCATCGTCTGCGGGAACTGCTTGACCTTGTCCTTGTTGTAGAACACGCCGACGATCTCGCCCATCTGCGACAGGCCGTAGAGATTGCCGGCGCCGAACGTCGCACCGTCGGAGGAGAACTTGTTGAGGTCGAGCAGCACGCTCGAGTAGCGATGGTCCCAGCCGTAGGCGCGCGCGTACGGGTCGACCGGCCGCAGCAGCCCGGCCTTGACGAGCTGGCCCATGATCGGGCGCCCCTGGTTGGCCTCGACGACGTCCGGCGCCTTCGCGCTGGAGACGGCGAGCTTGAGCGTCGTGTTGAGGTCGGTGAACGACTTCGCGACGCGCTTGATCGTGACGTTTGGGTACTGCTGCATGAAAGCCGCGTTGAGGCGCTTGATCTGCGCGTTCTGACCGCCGCGGACCTCCTGGTCCCAGACGGTCAGCGTGACCTTGCCGGCCTTCGCGACGTTCGGCTTGGCGACCGTCTTCGACGCCTCCTGGTCGGCCTTCTTGCTGGTGTCGGCGGTGCTGCCACCCGGCGTGCCACAGCCGCCGATGAGCGCCGCGAGCGCCAGCGTCACCGCCGCGCCCGGGATCGAGAACCTCATGGGACCCTCCTGCTCGTGGGGACTGACTCCCGGCCCGGCATGCGCCCGAGCCCGTGCTGCTCGCCGGCGCGGGCGAGCTCCTCCAGATCTGCGGCGCCCGCGGCGCCGGTGGTGACCCGTACCGACAGCGCGGCGTACAGGCCGGCCCAGCGCAGCCGAGCATCGAGCGGTGCGCCCGCGAGGTCGGCCCACACGTACGCGGCCGTGAAGAGGTCGCCCGCGCCCGTCGTGTCGATGGCCTCGACGGGCGTGCCCTCGGTCTCGACGAACGCAGACCCCTCGACGGCGATCGCCCCGGCCGCACCGAGCGTGACGACGGCGCACGGCGTGCGCACGGCGAGCGCCCGCGCCGCCTCGCGCGGGTCGCGCTCCCCGGTCAGCAGGCACGCCTCGCGCGCGTTGACCAGCAGCGAGCGGGCGCGCTCGAGCCCCGCCGCACGGCCCGCCCCGTCGGTCTTGGCGTCGGCGTCGCCGACGGTCGCGTACAGCGCGGCCCCCGCGGGCGCGAGCCCGAGCCGCGGCAGCGACAGCACGACCGCCCGCGGGTCGAGCGCGCGCAGCTCGGGGGCACCGACCTGCTCGCCCGGCTCGTAGGTCGCCATCGCGCGCTCGCCGTCGACCGGGAGCACGACCGTGACCGCGGTGCGCCCGATCGCGCGACCGGCCCAGCGGACGTGCTCGGCCGCCAGCGCGCGTCGCAGCTCGTCGCCCTCGGGATCGTCGCCCAGCGGCGATGCGAGCGCGACCGACAGGCCGAGCCGCGCGGCTCCGATGGCCGTGATCGCCGCACCGCCGGGCGAGCGCAGGAAGTCGCGCGCGTGGCGCTCCTCGCCCGGCCCCGGGAGTGCGTCGAGCTCCGCGAACGTCAGGTCCATGTACGCCAGCTCGCCGCACGCGAGATCGACCGTCACGACGCGAAGGCCTCCGCCAGCGCGGGGAGCCGCGCGCGGTAGCCGTCGAAGATCGCGCGCGCGGTCGCGACCGACGGGACCAGCGGGTGCAGCGCGAGCGCCTTGATCGCCAGCTGCGTCGACCCGGTGAGCGCCGCGTCGATCGTCGTGCGCTCGACCTCCTTCATCAGCTCCACCAGTGCGCGCGCATGCGCGGGCAGCTCGCCGGCGGCCGTCGGCACCGGCCCCGCGCGCCCGACCACCGCGGGCACCTCGATGACCGCGCGCGGGTCGAGGAACGGCAGGCTGGACCGGTTGGCGGTGTTGAGGATCAGCACCGCGCGCGTGTTGAGCGCCATCGCCTCGAGCACGGCCATCGCCTCGTGCTCGTAGCCGCCGTTCTCGTCGGCTTCGTGCTCGTGCGCGTCGCCGGCCGCCGTGCGCGCCTCCGCCATGTACGTGCGCTCGCGATCGTGCCGGGTCGAGCGCCAGGCGGCGAGCGCCTGCTCGCGACGCTGGCCGTCCTGCGCGTAGAACGCGCGCTGCTGGGAGAGCAGGAACTCGCCGCGCGACGCCGGGCTCTCGCGGATCGCCGAGACGGTGTCGGCGTCGTAGTAGAAGTAGTAGAGGTACTCGTTCGGGATCATCCCGATCGAGCGCAGCCACTCGCCGCCGAACAGGCGGCCCTCCTCGAAGCCGGCCAGCGCCTCGTCGTCATCGAGCAGGCCGGCGAGCAGCTCGTCGCCGCGGTCGTGGACGCCCTTGAGCCAGCCGAGGTGGTTGAGGCCGACGTAGTCGAACCAGAGATCCTGGGGGTCGCGCCCGAGCGCTGCGGCGACGCGGCGGCAGAGCCCCGACGGCGAGTCGCAGATGCCGACGGCGCGATCCCCGAGCACCTGCTGCACGGCCTCGGTGACCATCCCCGCCGGGTTCGTGAAGTTGATCAGCCAGGCGTGCGGCGCGCGCTCCGCGATCGCCTGCGCCAGCTCGACCATCGCGGGGATCGTGCGCAGCGCGAAGCAGATGCCGCCCGGGCCGGTCGTCTCCTGCCCGAGCACGCCGAGGCCGAGGGGTACCTGCTCGTCGACCACACGGCCCTCGAGCTGGCCGACGCGGATCGCGCAGAAGACGAAGTCCGCTCCCTCGAGGGCGCCGGCGAGATCCGTCGTCGTCCGGAACGGCAGCCGCGCGCCGTGCTCGGCGGCGAGCCCGTCGAGCACGGCGCCGATGCGCGCCAGCCGGCCCTCGTCGATGTCGTGCAGGACGACCTCGTCCAGCCGCAGCCGCGGGGCCCGCTCCAACAGCGCCCCGTAGACGAGCGGGACGCGGAAGCCGCCTCCTCCGACGATCGTCAGCTTCATGCGACCGTGACCTCGATTCCGGAGTCCTCGAGCGACGGGCCGCAGGCGGGCGGCAGCGGCTCGTCGGTGACGATGTGATCGATGGCGCCGGCGTCGCAGACCTTCACGAGACCGGACATCGAGAACTTCCCGCCGTCGGCCAGCAGCGTCACCGACGCGGCCGCCTCGATCATCGCGCGCTTGATCGGCACCTCCACCATCGTCGAGTCCCAGACCCCGAGCCGCGCGTCGACCGCGCTCGTGCTGAGGAACAGGATGTCGGCCTTGAGCTGGCGCAGCGAGTCCTCCGCGAGCACGCCGACCAGCGAGCGGTAGTTGCGGCGGACGAGCCCGCCGGGCAGCACGAGCTCGATCGCGGGGTCGCCCAGCAGCTCCTCGAAGACCGCGAGGCTCGAGGTCACGACGGTGATCTCGCGTCCATGCAGGTGGTGCGCCGCCTGCAGGGTGGTCGTGCCGATGTCGATCATCACCGTCTGCCCGTCCTCGACCAGCGCCGCGGCGGCGATGCCGATGCGATCCTTGGCCTCGAAGCGCTCGACGGCGATCTGCTCGAACGGCGGCTCGGCGCTCGAGGACACGGCGCCCCCGCGCACCCGCTCGAGCTTGCCCTGTGAGGCGAGCGCGTGCAGGTCGCGGCGCACCGTCATCTCCGACACGCCGAAGTTCGTCGCGAGGTCGGACACGTGGCTCGAGCCCGAGCGGACGGCGCGCAGGATCGCCCGGCGCCGCTGGGCCGGGAGCGTGTGGCGCGGGATGGGCGCGGTCATCAGTGCTTTCGGACCCTCTCACACACGTTGCGCCGTCGCAGTCGAACAATTTTGCACGGCTGCGCACAACTCCGCGCTTCTTTCGACCCTAGGACGAGGGCCGGACGCTGTCAACCCGTCTCGTTATGTCATGCACAGCTCCGCACAGGTACGACCACTCCGCCGGCTCTCACCATTGGCCTACAATGGCTTGATCGCTCAGCATTTCCACCGGGAGGGGGATCCGGCGGACGTGGCGGGGTGCGACGGACGCGACAGGCTCGGGAGTCGGGATGGCGGATGATCTCGCCGTACGCGCGAGCGCCTGGCTGCAGGCGCTCTGGGCCCAGCGCGCCGTCGACGCCCTGGCCGAGGCCGGCGTCTTCTCCGGCACGCCCCCTGCACCGCGCACCGACCGCGAGCGCGCCGTTCACGGCCGCGAGGACGGCCGCCGCCCGCACATCCCGCAGGCGCAGGCGATGCGCGTGCGGCTCGCCCGCATCGCGGGCGGCGACGCCCTGTCCGAGGCCTGCGACGCGCTCGCCGACGTTCTCGCCATGGCGCTGCTGCGCCACCGTGGGAGCGACGCGGTCCGCCATGTCCTCGACAGCACGCGGCACCCGGTCCTGCTGACCAACGGCGCGCGCTGGTGCCTCGACGGCAACGCCGCGGTGAGCGAGCTGCTCGGCACCGCGCGCGACGAGCTGCGCCTGCACCGGCTCGACGACTTCGTCCCGCGCCGCTGGCGGCGCGCGCTCGCGGGGCGCTGGAGCGGCGTCGAGGCCGGCGCGACCACCGCCGGTGCGCTGCTGCTGGTCGCCGCGGGCGGCCGCGAGGTCACCGCGGGCTACACCGCCGCGAGCAACCTCGCCGCCGATCGTCACCTGCTCGTAGTCGAGCGGATCGACGGCGTGCGCTACGGCCCGTGGCTTGCGAGCGCCTCCGCCCAGCGCGACGCGCCGATCCTGCGCCCGCGCGAGCGCGAGGTGCTCTCGCTCGTGGCAGCTGGGCGCACGAGCGCTGGGATCGCTCACCATCTCGAGCTGAGTCGCAATACCGTGGAGTCCCACATCCGCAACGCGGTCGTGCGCCTCGGCGCCGCCAACCGCACGCACGCCGTCGTCATGGCCCTGGGCCGCGGCGAGATCGCGCTCCCCGAACCAGCGGACCCCGGAACCAACTAAGACACATGCGCGCCTTCCTCATCACCGTCGCCGCCACGCTGCTCCTCGCCGGCTGCGGCGCCTCCGCCTCCGGTCCCGAACGCACCGCGGGCGCAGCCGGCCGCGCGGCCGCCACCGGGCACGCGAGCCGCGGCACGAGCCGCGACTGGACCCGCTTCGGCTACGACGCCGCGCGCACCGGCGATGCGCCGAACGGCATCGCCGCGCGGCGGATCGGCGCCCTCAGCGAGCGGCGGATCGCGCTGCCGGGGACCGTCGACGCCTCGCCGATCTACCTCGCCGGCGTCCGCGTGGGCGGCGCCCGGCACGACCTGCTGGTGATGACCACGACCTACGGGATCACCGTCGGCCTCGATGCGCGCACCGGCCGGCAGCTCTGGCGCTTCACGCCCGCGAGCTACGGGAGAGTCGCCGGGTCGGCGCAGATCACCACCGCGACGCCGGTCGCCGACCCCTCGCGCACGTACGTCTATGCCGCGTCCCCCGACGGGCGCATCCACAAGCTGCGCGTGCGCACCGGGCGCGAGATCCGCTCCGCCCACTGGCCCGCGACGCTCACGCGCGACGCGACGCACGAGAAGATCGCCTCCGCGCTCAACGTCACGGGTCGCTACGTGCTCGCCACCACGGGCGGCTACATCGGCGACGCGCCGCCCTACCAGGGCAAGATCGTCGCGATCGACCGCGCCGGCGGCCGCGTGCGGCACGTGTTCAACTCGCTCTGCTCGAACCGCCGGCGCATCATCCGCCCGTCGAGCTGCTCGGCGTCGGACTCCGCGATCTGGGGCCGCGCGGGGGCTGTCGTGGACCCGGTCGACCACCACGTCTTCGCGACGTCGAGCAACGGGCCGTTCGACGGCCACGTCAACTGGGGCGACTCGATCGTCGAGCTGTCCGCCGGGGCCGCGCGCTTCGAGCGCCACTACACGCCGCCCGAGCAGGCCCGCTTCGAGCGCACCGACACCGACCTCGGCTCGACGAGCCCCGCGCTGCTGCCCGCGCCGGGCGGCGGACGGCGCACGCGCTTCCTGCTCCAGGGCGGCAAGGACGCGCAGCTGCGCCTGATCCCCGTGCCCGGCGGGCTGCACGGTGTGCACGGCAGCGCGGGACGGCGGCTGGGCGGCGAGCGTCAGATCCTGCCCTCCCCCGGCCGCCAGCTCGTCTTCACCGCCCCCGCGGTCCAGCACGGGCACGGCCGCACGCGCGCGTTCGTGGCCACGGGCGGCGGGACGGCCGGCTACGCGCTGCGCCACGGGCGGCTGAACGTGCTGTGGCAGAACGGCACGGCGGGCACGAGCCCGGTCCTCGCCGGCGGGGTGCTCTGGGTCTACGACCCGCGCGGAGCGCTGGATGCCTATGTGCCCGGCACGGGCCGGCTGATCCGGACGCTGTCGGCGCCGTCGGGGCACTGGAACAGCCCGATCGTCGCCGGCGGCCGCGTCTACCTGCCGACGGGCAACGCGAACCAGCACGCGACGTCCGGCTCGCTCAGCATCTACGCGGGCTGAGCCGCTCCCAGACTGCTCCCAGGATCGCCGCAGACCGCTCCCAGGCGCGGTCCCGATCCTGGGCCCATGGCTTCCCGATCGCTGCCCGCACCCGCCGCCGCGCCGGCGGCGAGGGTCCCGCGCGCCGTCCGCATCGCGCTTGCGCGCCCCGAGCTGCTCGCGCTGCTCGCCCTCGCCGCCGTCCTCGACGGGTGGGGGCTCGCGCAGAACGGCTGGGCCAACGACTACTACGCGGCCGCCGTGCGCTCGATGGCGCATTCGTGGCATGCGTTCCTCTACGGCTCCTTCGACGCCGCCGGCGTGCAGACGGTCGACAAGCCGCCGCTCGCGCTGTGGGTGCAGGCGCTGTCGGTGCGCGTCTTCGGCTTCCATTCGCTGAGCATCCTCGTGCCGCAGGCGCTGATGGGTGTCGGCACCGTCGGGCTGACCTATGACCTCACGCGCCGCCGCTTCGGGCGCGTGGCCGGCGCCGTCGCCGGGCTCGCGCTCGCGCTCACCCCGATCGCCGTGGCGATCTCGCGCCACAACAACCCCGACGCGCTGCTCGTGCTCTGCTCGGTGGCCGCGCTGTGGTGCGTGGTGCGCGCGCTGGAGGACGGCCGCACCCGCTGGGTCGCGCTCGCCGGCGTCGCCCTCGGCCTCGGCTTCGAAACCAAGATGGGCGCAGCGCTGCTCGTCGTGCCCGGGCTCGCCGCCGCGATCCTCTGGGTCGCCCCGCGCGGGCGCCGTGCTGCCGTCCGCTCGCTCGCGGCCGGCGGGGCGGCGCTCGTCGCGGTCGGTGGAGCCTGGCCGCTGCTGATGGCGCTGACGCCCGCCGCCGACCGGCCGTGGGTGTCGGGAACCAGCGACAACTCGATCCTCTCGCTGATCTTCGGCTACAACGGCCTCGGCCGGCTCGACGGCCAGGCCGGCGGTCCCCAGGCCCGCGGCGGCGCGGGTGGCTTCGGCGGCAACCTGTTCGGCGGCGACGCGGGACCGCTCCGGCTGCTCAACTCGGCCCTCGGCGGACAGGGCGGCTGGCTGCTGGGCGTCGCCGTCGTCGCCGGCTTGGGCCTGCTGGCCGCGACGCGACTCCGCCGCCGCGATCCGCGGACGGGCTGGCTGCTCGCCGCCGGCGGCGCCTTCCTCGCCACCGCGGTCGCGTTCTCGGCCGCCAAGGGCATCTTCCATCCCTACTACGTCTCGGCGCTGGCGCCCTTCACCGCCGCGCTCGTCGGCGCCGGCGCCGCCGAGATCCTGCGCGGCGACCGAATCGCGCGCGTCCTCGCGCCTGCGGCGATCGTCGCCGGCATCGCGACTGAGCTCGCGGTGGCGCGCAACGTCGGCGGGCTGAGCTGGATCGGCGCCGTGGTGGCGCTCGCCGCGATCGCCGGCGTGGCGCTCGCCGCGCCGCTGCGAGCGCGGGTACGGCCGGCCGTGCTCGCCGCGGCGCTCGCGCTGCTGCTCGCCGCGCCGGCGAGCTGGGCGGTGGAGACGCTCGGCCATGCGACGAACGGCACCTTCCCGGCCGGCGGCCCGGTCTCGGCGGAGCTCGGCGGCGGGGGTGCGGCGGGTGCCTTCGCCGGCCGGCGCAGCTTCGCGCCGCCTGCGGGCGGCGCGCGGCCGCCCGGGGGCGGCATGCCGGGTCCCGGCCGCCTGCCCGGCGGCCCTCGGGCCGGCTTCGGCGGCGCGCCGCGCACCGGCGGCCCTGGCGGCGGGATGTTCGGCGGCGACGCGGCCTCGCTGAGCCCGGTGATCGCCTACGCGAAGGCGCACGGCGGCGGCACGATCGGCGTCTCGAGCCAGTCGACCGCAGCCGCGTCGATCATCGCCTCGGGCGCCGACGTGGCGGGCCTTGGCTCCTTCTCAGGCCGGGAGGGCACGGTCAGCACGAGCTGGCTCGCCGCGGCGGTGCGCGACGGCCGCATCCGCTGGGTGCTCGACGGCGGCGGCGCGGGCCGCGGCATGGCCAACGACGGCCGCGCCGGCACGACGGCGCTGATGCGGACGGTCGCGAGCACCTGCACCGCGGCCCGCGGCGCGACGTCGAGCTCCTCGTCGGCCGCGGGCACGCTGTACGACTGCTCCGGCAAGGCGGCCGCGCTCGCGGCCGCCGGGTGATCAGTGCATGGCGTGGGCCGGTCGCACGTTCTGGTTGCCCGCGAACACGTTGTCGGGGTCGTAGGCGCGTTTGACCTCTTCGAGGCGCTCGTAGGCCGGGCCGTAGGCGGCGTGGATCCGCTCCTCTCCCTCGTCGCCGATGAAGTTGAGGTAGACGCCGCCGTTGGACCACGGCGCGAACGCGGCGCGCGTCGCCCGGCCCCAGGCCATGTGCTCGACGTCGCGCGCGGGGTCGTCCCAGACGCAGAACGGGTGCAGGACCCAGGCCGCATCGCGCTTGGCCAGCGGCGTGTCCGCCTCTCCGGCACGGGCGACGGCCCCGCCCCAGGGCACGAGCACGAGCTGGGAGAGCCCGATCGGCATCGTCTCGGACGCGTCGCAGAACGCGTCGATGGCCGCGTCGGGCAGGTCGGACAGGTACTCGGCCGTCCACCAGTTCCGGTGGCCCGGCGGGTCGTCGAGCATCGACTGCAGCTGCACGTACGGGATCTCACCGAACAGGTTCACGACCGGCTCGGCGGCGCCGGTGAGCAGCGGCGCCACGGCGCGCTCGCCCTCGTCGATGGGCCCGTTCCAGCAGCCGACGATCGCGATCACGCGGCGGCCCTGCCACTCGGGCGGGACGAAGTCCTCCGGCGGCGCGGTGACGTACGCGACGGCGAGGCCGGCGGCGTCGGGCGCATCGCGGTGGAAGTCGCGGAACGCGCGCGCGACCGCGCGGCCGTGGGCGGGGTCGTAGGCGGCGAGGCCGCCGTAGAGCGTCGGACCGACCGGCTGCAGGCGGTATTCGAGCGCCGTCACGACGCCGAAGTTGCCGCCGCCGCCGTGCAGCGCCCAAAACAGGTCGGGGTGCTCGTCCGCGCTCGCGCGGATCAGCTCGCCGTCCGCCGTCACCAGCTCGACGGCGAGCAGTGCGTCGCACGTCAGTCCGCACGATCGCTCCAGCCAGCCCGAGCCGCCGCCGAGCGTGAGCCCGGCGATCCCAGTCGTGGATACGCGGCCGCCGGTCGTCGCCAGCCCGTGCGCCTGCGTCGCGGCGTCGAACTCGCCCCAGGTCATCCCGGCCCCGGCGCGCGCCACGCGCCGCTGCGGGTCGACGGCGATGTCGGCGAGCCCGCGGACATCGATCACCAGCCCGCCGTCGACCAGCGACATCCCGGCGACGGAGTGCCCACCGGCGCGCACCGCGAGCGGCGCTTCGAGCTCGCGCGCGTACGCGAGGGCAGCGACGACGTCGTCGGTGCCGGCGCAGTAGGCGATCAGCGCCGGCCGGCGGTCGACCATTGCGTTGAACACCGCGCGGGCATCGTCGTAGCCCGCGTCATCCGGCCTGATCTGGTCGCCCTGGAAGCTCGGAATGAGCTGCATGGAGGTCCTCCTCCGTGATCGGTGGGCGACGCCTCCCTGCGAGCGACCCTACGCCGGTGTCCGTGCGCGGCGCAACCCTGATGCTCTTCGCGGCTACGCGCGCGGCCGGCTGCCCTGCTTCGCCTGAGCGCCCAGACCCGCGGCGAGGGCGGCCACGAGCCGGTCGAACGAGGCCTCGCGGTCGACCGGCAGGCCGAACCCGCCGTCCGCCTCGAGCGCCACGAAGCCGTGCAGGCCCGACCGCACGGCGCGCACGGCGTGCACCATCTCGTCCTCGGGCAGCGTCCAGGCGCGCAGCAGCGTCGCGACCGTCGCCACGGTCTCGGCGGCCGCCGCCGCCAGCGCCTCGTCGCCCGCCGCCGGCGCGCGCATCGCTGCGGCGTAGCGGCCCGGATGGGCGTGCGCGTAGGCGCGATACGCGCCGGCGGCAGCGCGCAGCGCGTCGTCTCCGGCGCGCCCGACGGCCGCCGCCTGCATCGCCGCGCCGAGCTCGCGGATGCCGATCAGCGCGATCGCCCTCACCAGGTCCTCGCGCCCCGCGACGTGGTTGTAGAGCGAGGGCGGCCGCACGCCGGCCTCGGCCGCGACGCGCGCGAGGGTCACCGCGTCGAGGCCGTCGCCGTCGGCGATCGCCACGGCGAGGGCGACCACCGCGGCGCGGTCGAGGCCGCGCCGCGGCATCTCAGCTCGCCTTGGCGATCGCGGCGTCCATCGCAGCGCCCGGCTGCTCGACCACCTTGCCGTGACCGGGCGCGATCCGCGCCGGATCGAGCGCGCGCAGCGCCCGTGCCGAGGCCAGCTCGGTCGGCGCATGCCAGGTCGCGACGGCCGGCAGCGGGAAACGCGGGTTCGCCTTGGCCGAGGTCGCAACGCCGCCGAGCGTCGAGTACGCGTCGCCGCAGTAGAGCGTGCGGTCGCGCGTGTCGAGGAAGGCCACGTGCCCCGGCGTGTGCCCGGGCGCGGCGACGACCTCGAGCGAGCCGACCCGCTCGCCGGGCTCGAACGTGCGCGTCGGCTTCGTGCTCGCGCCCGGGTAGCTGCCGCGGTACTTGGCGTCCGCGGGCTCGCCCGGTTCGGGGGTCATGTCCTTGACCAGCAGCCGGGCGTCGCGCGTGGAGATCAGGACCTCGACGCCGGGGGTGGCGGCCGCCAGCGCGTCGAGCGAGCCGATGTGGTCGCCGTGCGCGTGGGTCAGGGCGATGCGGACGATCGGGCGGCCGAGCTGGGCGGCGGCGCGCTGGATCGCGCCGGCGGAGCGCGGCAGCGTGGTGTCGATCAGCGTGAGCCCGTCCTCCTCCTCGACGAGGTAGGCGTTGACGAAACGGAAGCGGGTAATCTGGTGAACGGGCATAGCCTGAATACTATGAGGCGTAGTTTGGCTTGTCAAGTCCGGCTCAGGCGACCGTCCTAGACTCGCCCGCCATGTTGCGATCCCCACGCGCGCTCCTCCCCGCGGTCCTGATGCTCGCTTTCGCCGCCGCCGCCGCCGGCTGCGGCTCTGACTCCGCCGCCAAGCCCGCGGCCAGCGCGACCTCGACGCCGACCGATCCTGCCCAGGAGGTCGACCGGATCGCGTCGCAGATCACCACGAAGCTGTCGCAGCGGCCCAAGATCCCGGCACCGAAGGGCCAACCCCCGGCCAACCTTGTCGCGAAGGACATCGTCAAGGGCACGGGCGCGAAGGTGAAGCCCGGCATCCCGATCTCGGTGCAGTACGTCGGCGCGTCATGGTCTGACGGCAAGGAGTTCGACGCCTCCTGGAACCGCGGCCAGGCCTTCTCGCTCACCATCCCCGGGCAGGTCATCGAGGGCTGGAACGAGGGCATCCTCGGCATGCGCCAGGGCGGCCGGCGGCTGCTGATCATCCCGCCGCTGAAGGGCTACGGGTCCAACGGCACGCCGGATGGCTCGATCAAGCCCAACGAGACGCTGGCCTTCGTGATCGACGCCGACAAGGTCGGATAGCGCCGCCGGCGCCGGAGCTGGCGCGACCGGCCGCGGGCGAGAGGCGTAGCGTTCCGGCCAACGCACCCTCATTGAGAGGGCTGGCATCACGATGGGAGGAACATGAACGTTCGTAGCTTGCTGGCTGCGCTGACCGGCGCGGTCCTGCTGGCGGTGCCGGCGACGGCCGGCGCTGCCACACCCGACGGCCTGGTGACGAGCGGCGTCCCCACGCAGGGCGTCACACCGATCTTCTCGCACACAAAGCAGAACGAGCCCGCTGTCGCCGTCGATCCCGCCGACCCGAGCCGCAAGGCCGCCGGCTCGAACGACGAGATCGACGACGAGGCCTGCGCGGCGGGCGACCCCGAGACCTGCCCCTTCACCCCGGGCGTCGGCGTCTCGGGCGTCTACTTCTCGCGCGACGGGTTCTCGTGGACGCAGCCGGTGTACCAGGGCTTCACCGCGCGCGACTGCAACGGCCCTGCCGCCTGCACGCCCCATCCCGGGCCGATCGGCACGCTGCCGAACTTCTACGCCAACGGCCTCACCTCCGACGGCGACCCCGCCCTCGTCTACGGGCCGCGGCGCAGCGCCAACGGGCGGTTCTCGTGGTCGGCGGGCTCGAGGCTGTACTACGCGAGCCTCGCGTCGAACTTCCCCGGTCGGCAGGCCTTCCAGGGCGCCGAGGCGATCACGTCCTCCTACACCGACAACGACGGCGCGACCTGGTCGAACCCGGTCATCGTGTCGCGCCAGAGCTCGGCGACGTTCTCCGACAAGGAGCAGATCTGGGCCGACAACGCGTCCTCCAGCCCCAACTTCGGCAACGTCTACATCTGCAACGTCTCCTTCCGCGGCAACGGCCGTGGCGGCGGCGGCGAGCCGGTCATGCTCCACCGTTCGACCGACGGCGGCCTGAGCTGGCGCACGACGCAGATCTCCGAGGCCACCAACAACAGCCAGACGGGCGGCCGCCAGGGCTGCGCCGTACGCACGGACTCCCGCGGCACGACCTACGTGTACTGGGTCGGCACGGACATCGGCACGGGCGGCACGGTGTTCTTCCAGCGCCGCTCGACCAACGGGGGGCAGACGTTCGATCAGAAGCGCATCGTCGCGCGGCTGACCGACGCCGGCCTGCCCGACCCGGCGACGGGCCGCCTCTCCTTCGACGGTGTCGCCGGCGCGCGCACGTCCACGTTCCCGAGCGTGGACATCGCCAACGGCGCCCCGACGGGCGGTGACGCGACGAACGAGATCGTCATCACCGGCACGGACGGCCCGACGCCGAGCGACACCCAACCGGGCCCGAACGAGCGGGCGATCGTGCGCTACTCCACCGACGGCGGCAACTCGTTCCGCGACGCGCCCGTGGCCTCTGCGGGCGGTGACCGGCCGGACTTCCCGGCAATCGCCATCTCGCCCGACGGGCGCCAGGCCTACGTGACCTACGACGCGTTCCACGAGCCCTGGCAACACACGACGGCCAACCCCCGGCCGATGGAGGGTGTCGTGCGCGCGGCCCGGGTCGACCCCGTCACGGGGGCCATCGGCGCGTGGAGCGAGCTGCACCGCGGCGTCACAGGCGACGCGCGCGGCTCCAGCCAGAACGGCCTCACCGCGGAGTTCCTGGGCGACTACAACTACGCCTTCGCGACACGCAGCGGCGTGACGGCGGTGTGGAACGACGTGCGCAACGCGCAGGACTGCCCGCCGATCGACGTCTACCGCCAGAAGACCGTGCAGGACATCCAGGGCGGCGCGGCCACGGCCGACGACGAGGACGTCGCGGAGGCGCGCGCGGACACGGCCGACGCCGAGGCCGCCGCCACGAGCGACGGCACGACACCGGGGCCCGTCAACCAGGAGTGCCCGGGCTTCGGCAACTCGGACATCTACGGCGGAACGTACGCCCCGTAGCCGGCGCTCGCCGGGGGCGGCTCTCGCGAGCCGCCCCCGGCATCAGCCGGTCACCTGGGCGGCCGGCTCGGGCTCGGGAGCCGGCGTCCGCAGGTCATAGCTCTCGGCGTCGAAGCGTAGGGTCATCCGCTTGTAGGGCCACGTCGAGCCGGGCCAGATGACGGCGTTGCGCCCCTGGTCGTCGAGGTACCAGCTCGCGCAGCCGCCGGTGCTCCAGACCGTGCCCTTGAGCCTCTCCTGCACGACGCGCGTGGACGCCTCCTGCGCCTCGCGACGGACCTCCGCGACCGCGAGCCCGCGCTCCTGCAGCGTCCGCAGCGCGTCGGCGACGTAGGCGATCTGCGCCTCGATCATGAACACGACCGAGGTGTGGCCGAGGCCGGTGTTCGGCCCGAGCAGCATGAAGAAGTTCGGGAAGCCGGCGATCGTGATCCCCCGGTGGGCCTGCGGCGTGCCCGCCCAGACGTCGGCGAGCTTGCGTGCGCCGATGCCGCGCACGCGATCGGCGATCGGCATGTCCATGATCTTGAAGCCGGTCCCGTAGACGATCGTGTCGACGGGATGCTCGGTGCCGTCGCGGGTGACGATCGAGCGCTCGCGCACCTCGGCGATCGGGGCGGTGACGAGGTCGACGTTCTCGTGCTGGAGCGCCGGCAGGTAGTCGTCGGAGATCAGCACGCGCTTGCAGCCCATCCGGTAGCTCGGCGTCAGCTTGCGCCGGAGCTCGGGGTCTGGCACCTGGCGCGCCAGGTGCCGGCGGGCGATCCGCTCCGGCCCGTGCTGCATCAGCTTCGGGTGCATGAAGCCGAACACGAGCGCCTCGCGGCTCCAGTAGATCGCGTCGCGCAGCAGCCGCTGGAGCGGGGGGACGCGCCGCAGCGCGCGCTTGACGCGGGGGTCGATCGCGTGGTCCGGGTGGGGCATGATCCACGGCGGCGTGCGCTGGAAGACCGTCAGTGCGGCGACCTTGGGCTGGATCCGCGGGACGAACTGGATCGCCGACGCGCCCGTGCCGATGACCGCGACCCGCTCGCCGGTGAGGTCGTGCTCGTGGTTCCACTCCGCCGAGTGCCAGCTGTCGCCCTCGAAGCGCTCGATCCCGGGCAGCGCGGGGATCGACGGCTCGCTGAGCCCGCCGACGCCCGAGACGATCACGTCGGCCTCGAAGGACCCCTTGGAGGTCTCGACCAGCCAGCGCGAGCGCTCCTCGTCCCAGGCCATCGATTCGACGTCGCAGTGGGTGTGCAGATGACGGCGGATGTCGAAGTCGGTCGCGCAGCGCTTGAGGTAGGCGCCGATCTCCGGCTGCATCGAGAACGCGCGGCTCCAGTCGGGGTTCGGCGCGAACGAGAACGAGTACAGATGCGACGGGACGTCGCACTGGCAGCCGGGATAGGTGTTGACGTGCCAGGTGCCGCCGACGTCGTCGCGGCGCTCGAGCACGACGAAGTCCTCGAGGCCGAACTGCTGCTTGAGCTTGATGGCCATGCCGAGTCCGGCGAACCCGGACCCGACGATGGCCACCCGGACGTGGGACGGCAGAGTGTCGGTGATGGCGGTCATTTGGTACGCTACCGTACCAGGATGGCGGCGCAGTCAAACCCATCCCTCGCGGACCTGCTCGACCCGGACGGCGCGGGCGCCGGTCATCGCGACCGGATCCTCGCGGGGATGATCGCCGCGGTCGTCGAACGCGGCTACGCGGCGACGACGATCACCGACGTCGTTCGCCATGCGCGCGTCTCACGGCGCACGTTCTACGAGCACTTCGGGGACAAGCAGGCGTGCTTCCTCGCCGCCTACGACGCCGTCTCGGACGCGATCCTGAGCGCGATCGAGGGCGCGGCGGCCGAGCACCAGGATTGGCGCGAGCGGATCGTCGCCGGCGTGCGCGCCTACCTGCAGGGGCTGGCCATGGAGCCCGAGATCGCGCGCGTGTTCACCGTCGACGTCCTGTCGGCCGGCCCGGACGCGCTGCAGCGCCGGCGCGGCGTGCTGCGTCGCTTCGCCGGCTCGCTGCGCGACCAGGTCGACGCCGCGGTGACGGCGGGCGGACCCGGCCGGCGGATCTCCGACGCGACGTCGCTCGCGCTGGCCGGCGCGATCCACGAGCTCGTGCTCGAGGCGCTCGAGGAGGAGCGCGGCGCCGAGCTCCCGGCGCTCGAGGGCGACATCGCCGACCTCGTCGCCGCCGCGGTCATCGGGCCGGGGTAGTCGGGTCGTCGCCAGCGCGCCCGTCAGCCGGCGACGGCCGACGAGGCGGCGGCCGGCGCCTCGAGGCCACAGGCGTCGGCGATCAGCTCATAGGAGCGCCGGCGCGCGGCGTGCTCGTGGCAGATCGTGACCACGATGACCTCCTCGGCCCCGTAGTCGGACGCGACCGTCTCCAGCCCGGTGCGGACCGTCTCCGGGGAGCCGACCACGGTGCGCCGCTGCGGGCGCGCAGGCGCCTCCTCGGAGGCCAGGAAGCGCAGCGCCGTCTCCACCGGCGGGACCTTGATCAGCCGGCCGCGACGCAGCATCGCCATCGACATCTGCGCGCTCGACGCGAGCCGCTGGGCCTCGTCGTCGGTGTCCGCGCACAAGGCCCAGACCGCGACCGCCGTGCGCGAGGCGCCGTCGCGCTCGGCCTCGGCGAAGTGCTGGCGGTAGAGCGAGGCGATCTCGGCGCCGGCCGGGTTGATGAAGTCCGCGAAGGCGTACGGCAGGCCGAGGTCGCCGGCCCAGATCGCGCTCTGCGGCGAGGAGCCGAGCAGCCACGGCCGCGGGCGCTCCGGCAGCCCCGGCAGCTCGACCAGGCGCGCGAACGGGTGGCTCGGCGGGATCGTCCCGTCGAGGTAGGCGAGCAGCTCGCCGAGCTGGTCGGGGAAGTCGTCCGGCATCGCCCGCGAGCGGTCGCGCTGCAGCGCGCGGGTCGTCAGCGGGTCGGTGCCGGCCGCCCGGCCGATGCCGAGGTCGACGCGATCGCCGAAGAGGCCGGCGAGCACCGAGAACGTCTCGGCGACCTTGAACGGGCTGTAGTGCGGGAGCATCACGCCGCCCGAGCCGACCCGCAGGTGCTCCGTCGCCGCGGCGATCGGCCCGATCAGCGCCTCCGGACTGGGCCCGGCGAGCATCGCGCCGCCGTGGTGCTCGGCGACCCAGTAGCGGTGAAAGCCGAGCCCGTCGGCGAGCTGCGCGAGGTCGATGGTGTTGCGCAGCGCCTCGGCGCCGGTGGAGCCTTCGGAGATCGGGGACTGATCGAGCACGCTGAGCCGCATGCGTCCCATGGTACGACGAGCGTCGAACTAGACGGTCGGCTCGACCTCGATGCGGCCCTGCGAACCGACGCCGAGCCGGCGGCGGCCGGCGAGCAGCTCGAGCAGTTCGGCGCCGACCAGCTCGCGGCGCCAGCCGCGCAGGGTGCGCACGTCGGGCTCGGGGCTCCCGCGGCGGGCGCTGACCACGATCGGCGAGAGGTCGGCGCGTGCGGCGATCAGCTCGTAGGCGAGCCCGGCCGCCTGCGCCCGCGCGCGCACGAGCGCCTCGGCCAGCGCGATCACCGGGCCGTCCTGGGCCTCCGTGCCCAGCCGCTCGGAGTCGTCGTTGGCGACCGGCTCGGCGTCGCGCCCGCGCGCGATCGCAGCGATCACATCCTCGCCCCGGCGGCGAACGACGTCCGGGTTGATGCCGCGGATCTGCGACAGCTCGCGGCGTCCCTCCGGCTGGCGCTTGGCGAGCTCGACCACGGTCGGATCGCGCAGCACCGCGCCGACCGGCCGGTCCTCCTCGGCCGCGGTGCGCTCGCGCCACGCGGCGAGCTCGCGCGCGACCGCGCGCTCGCGTGGGTCGAGTCCCGTCACGCGCGGCAACCGCCGCCAGACCTCCTCGGGATCGCGCTCGTCGGTCGCGTTGGCGATCGCCCGGCACTCCTCGCGCGCCCACTCGAGCCGTCCGCGCGCCTCGAGCCGGCGGCGGATCTCGTCGGCCAGCGGCATCAGGTGCTCGACGTCGCCGCGCGCATAGCGCAGCTGCTCGTCGGTCAGCGGCCGCGCGTCCCAGCGCGTGAAGCTCGCGGTCTTCGGCAGCCGGATCCGCAGCACGTCGTGCAGCAGCCCGCTGTAGCCCACCTGCGCCGATGAGCCCGCGAAGCCGGCGGCGACCTGCGTATCGAAGACGTTGGTGAAGTCGATCGACCACTCGCGGCGCAGGATCGCAACGTCCTGGCGGCCGGCGTGGACGACCACCTCGACCTCCGGATCGGCGAGCACGGCCGCCAGCGGCGCGGGGTCGAACCCGGCCAGCGGATCGAGCACGTCGACCTGGTCGCCAGCCGAGACCTGGACCAGGCACAGCAGCGGCCGGTAGCGCCCCTCGGGCATGAACTCCGTGTCGAGGCCGAGCCGTCCCGCCGCTCGCGCGCGCTCCGCGATGGCCATGACGTCGGGCTGCCCGCTTCCTTGCATGCGGCGACCCTACCGGTGCACCGCGGCCCGCTGCCGAGCGTCCGCCTGGCTAGGCGATCAGGACCGGCGTGCCGATCGGAACGCGCGGATAGAGGTCGATCACGTCCGGCACGCGCATGCGCACGCACCCGTGCGAGGCGCGCGAGCCGATCGAGCCGGACTCCGCCGTGCCGTGGATGCCGATGCCGTTGACGATCCCCATCCAGCGTGCCTTGAGCGGGTTCTGGTCCGAGCCACCGGGAACCGTCTCGTTGCGCAGCGCGCCGGCCCACGGGCTGTCGGGCACGTTCCAGGTCGGGTTCACGGCCTTGTTGGTGATCGAGAAGAGGCCGTTCGGCGTCGGGTACGCCGGCTGGCCCACGGCCACCCCGTAGGACCTCACCAGGCGCCCTCGCTTGAACAGGCGCAGACGGAAGTGGCGCTGGTCGACGGTGACGATCGTGCCGTAGCGGCCGGAGCGCAGAGCGCGCGTGCGCACCGCAGGATGCACGACGCTGCGATGGGCGCCGATCGCGCGGGCGCGCGACGCGCTCTGGAACGTGCGCGAGAGACGGCGCGCGAGCACCGCCGCCGCCAGCGAGCGGCCGGGCCGGGAGGGGTGGATCCGCACGCGGCGTAGCCCGATCCGGATCGTGGCGCTGCGTGCGGGGATCGTGGTCGCGGCATCGATCGCGGCGACGCGCTGCGCGAGCCGGGTGGCGTCGACGGCGGTGACGAGCGGCACGCGCACCGCTCGGCCCGCGCGCCCGGCGGCGAGCGCCTGCCGGGCGGTCGCGAGCTGGTCGAAGCGGAAGCCGACCTGCCCCGGGTAGACGGTGAAGCGCCGCCTGGCGACGGTCACGTGGACGGGCAGCGAGTACGCGGCGCTGAAGGTGTCGCGCAGCGTCGCGGCGGCGTCGGCGACGGTCGATCCGCCGACGTCGACGCCGCCGGCGCGGGTGCCCGGCGCGATCGTGGCGGGCGCATCGGCGGCGGCCGACGCGGCAGACGGGACGGCCGCGAGGACGAGCAGGCAGAGGATGGCGGCGCGGCGCACGCTATACGGGCTCCGGGGTCGCCGCGCCGCGCCGCGGCGCCGTACGCTCGGCCGCGCCGACGAAATCGGCGGGCCGCACGAGGATCGCCGACAGCACGGCGCCGGCGAACGCGACGATGGCGGCGATCAGCAGGATGTGGTTGAGGCCCGCGTCGAACGCTGACTCGGCCACCCGGGCGAGCTTGGGATCGTGCAGCTTGGCAGCGCCACCGAACGCGATGAAGTCCGACACGCTGCCGACGCCGGCCGGCGGCTTGAGCCCGGCGGCCTGCGCTTGCGAGGCGAACGCGGACGCGACGCGATGTGTGAACAGCGCGCCCCAAGCCGCGATGCCAGTGGCGATGCCGACCTGCCGGAACGTCGAGTTGATCCCTGAGGCCATCCCCGAGCGGCGTGGCTCGACGACGCCGATCGCCGCGGTCGCGAGCGCCGGGTTGATGAGGCCGATCCCGCCGCCGGAGACGAGGAAGCCGGCGAGGAGGGCGGTCCAGTCGTCACCGGGCCCGACGCCGTGCATCAGCAGCAGCCCGAGCCCCACGAGCAGCAGGCCGCCCGAGAGGAACCAGCGCACGCCGAACTGCTCGGCGAACTTGCCGGACACGGGCGCGACCAGGAAGGAGAGCAGCGTGGTGGGCATGAACCGCCAGCCCGACTCGAGCGCGCTGTAGCCGAGGATGTTCTGGAGGTAGAGCGTCAGGTAGAGGAACATCGCGAACATCGCCGCCGACAGCACGAAGGCGGCGACGCTCGCCCCGACGAACGCCGGCTTGCGGAACAGCGACAGGTCGAGCATCGGATGCGTCGCCCGGCGCTCGATCGCCAGGAAGGCAACCATCAGGACCGCGGCACCGGCGAGGCAGGCGACGATCGCGGCACTCCAGCTCTCCGCATTGCCGCGGATCAGCCCGAAGACGAGCAGGAACAGCGAGCCGGAGAAGCTGACGGTCCCCGCCCAGTCGATCCGTCCACCGCTCGGGTCCTTGGATTCCGCGACCTTGCCGAGCGTCAGCGCGATCGCGGCCAGACCGATCGGGACGTTGACGAAGAAGATCGCCTGCCAGCCGATGTACTGCACCAGCACGCCGCCAACGAGCGGGCCGACGGCGACCGCCGCGCCGGTCGTCGCGCCCCACAGCCCGAGCGCGGTCCCACGGTCGCGGGCCTGGTAGGCGGAGGCGATCAGCGCCAGCGCCGTGGCGAACATGAACGCGCCGCCGACGCCCTGGAGCGCGCGCGAGAGGTTGAGCATCAGCGAGGACTGGGCGAAGCCGCACAGCGCCGACGCCGCGGTGAAGATCCCCAGCCCGATCACGAAGACCTTGCGCCGTCCTCGGCCGTCGGCGAGCGAGCCGGCGGTCAGCAGGAGCGCGGCGAGCGTCAGCGCGTAGGCGTCGACGACCCATTGCAGGTCGGAGAAGCTCGACTTCAGGTCGCGCTCGATGTAGGGGAGCGCGACGTTCACGATCGTGACGTCGAGCAGCAGCATGAAGGTCGCGACGCAGACCGCGACGAGCGTCCACCACTTGGCCATCACGACGACGATACGCGTCTCGGCACGCGGGGGATCGCGACGGGATGGGAGGGGCCGCCGCGGCGGCCCCTCTCCCCCGTTGCGGCTAGGACCCGAAGAACCCGAGCACGCGGCGCATCAGGTCGGCCCGTTGGGCCGCCGTGCCGTAGGCCTCCATCGGGAAGGCGAGGAACACGACCTTGTAGGAGCCCGCGTACTGGAGCGCATCGGGTGCGTTCGTGTCGTCGGTGAACGCCGGCGTCGCGGTGTCGTTCGGCGTGACCTGGTCCTCGTAGGCGGCCTGCAGGACGTTGTGGTCGAGCGGCACCGCGCCGGCTCCGTCCGCGAGCGACCCCGCACCGCCGTGCACCGCCGCTGTAGCTTGGTCGTTCTGGGTCTCCGAGCCGTCCCAGGTGATGTGCAGGTAGTCGCGGACGAACGGTGTCGTGCCCGCGGCCTGGTCGAGGACGTCCTGTCCGGAGACCAGCAGCCGTCCGCCAGCGTCGAGGAACGCCTTCAGGCGGCCCTCGTACGGCAGCAGCGGTCCGGGATAGCTGTTGCCCGTGAACCACACGACGTTCTTGAACGCCTTCAGGTAGTTCGCCGGCAGGTCGCTGTCAGCGCCCAGGTCCCATGTGCTGAACTGCGCGCCCGCGGCGGTCAGCGCCGCCTTGTAGACCGGCTGCGAGTCGACCGGCGCGTTCGTGTCGTCATCGACGAGCAGCGTGTCCACGGCGACCGCGATGGTCTTCACCGCGGCCGCGCCGCTGACCGCCTGGTCGGCGACCGACGTCGCCTTCACCGTGGCGGTGTTGACGTCGCCGTTCGCGGCTCCGGCCGGAGCCGTGACCCTGATGCAGACGTCCGTCGTCGCGCCCGGATCGACGGTCGCGGTCGTCGTGAGCGGCGTGGAGCAGCTCGCGTCGAGCACGGTCGCCGGGTAGGCGCTGGAGACGGACATCGTGTAGCTGTCGGTCCTGGCCCCGCGGTTCGCGACCGTCACCGGGTACGTGACGCTCTGCCCCACGTGGGCGCCGTCGGTCTGCGTCGCCGGAGCCAGCGTCACCGCATGGTCCGGCGCGATCGGGGTGACCACCGGCGACCCGGTCGCCGACGGGCCCTGGGCGGACGTCGCCTGGTAGCCGTCGTTGACGATCGAGCCGACCTTCTTCTTCAGCGCCGCGGCGATCGTCAGCGACAGCGTCACCTGCTTGCTGGCGCCGGCGGGCACGCTCAGCCCCTTCCAGGTGACGATCCCGTTCGAGGCGGTGCCGCCGTCGCTGGCCGACGCGAAGCTGGTGTCGGGCGGCAGCGGGTCGGTGATCGTCACGCCGGTCGCGTCGGCGTTGCCGATGTTGCGTAGCGTGACCGTGTACTGGAGTGTGCTCGACGTCCCGACCGGGATGTCGGCCGCGACCTTCGAGAGCACGAGCGCCGGCACCGTGCGGCCGTCATCGATGCGGAACGCGCTGCGGCCGTGGCTGCCCGCCGCGATCGTGCGGTGCGACGGGTCCATGTCGAGCTGCCAGACCGCGACGTTCGGGAAGCCGGAGCCCATCTGGCCCCAGCGCGCCCCACCGTCGTAGGTGACGAACGGGCCCACGTCGGTGCCCGCGTAGATCGTGTTCGGGTACGACGGGTCGAGCGCGAGCGAGTTCACCGGCGCGTCCGGCAGGTTGGCCGTGATGTTCGTCCAGCTCTTGCCGCCGTCGGTCGTCTTGAAGACGTGACCGGGGGTCTTCGGCGTCGCCGCGTCGAACCCGTTGTAGCCGGCGTAGGCCGTCCGGTAGTTCGAGCGGTCGACCGCGAACGTCGCCACGGGCCGGTTCGGCAGCGTCCTGCCGTTGCCGTCGCTGCGGGTCCAGGTCGGCGTGTCCGAGGTCTGGGCGTCCGGGCTGGACCACACGTAGCCCTCCTCGGTGCCGGCGTAGACGGCGTTGCCGCCGCCGACGCCGAGCGCGGAGATCACGCACCCGCGGCCGCCGTTGGGCGCCGTCCCCGGGCAGCCGGACGTCAGGTCGGGGCTGATGGCCTTCCAGGTCACGTCACCGGCGGACGCCGCCTTCGCGTTGTCCGTGCGGTACACGCGGTAGGTGCCGAGGAAGAGCTGCTTCGGGTTGAGCTGGTTCAGGACCCACGGCGTGTAGAACTCGGAGCGGTCCCCGAGGTTGATGCCGCGCGTGATCGACTGGTTCGTGAAGACCCCGTCGCCGCCGTCCGTGATCCGGTACGGCGAGATGCCGTAGTAGGTGCCGTAGACGTAGTTGGAGTCCGTCGGGTCGACGAGCACCTGCCCGCCGTCGCCGCTGGTCACGTCGAACCACGTGCTCGACGTAGCGGCCTTGCGCTGCGTGCCGTTGTCCTGCGTGCCGCCCCAGACGCGTGCAGGCCGCGTCGGGTTCGTCGCGATGCTCGAGAACTGCGCGATCGCGAGCCCGGCGCTGTTGAGCTCGGTCCAGTGGTTCTGGTCGAGCGGCGTCTCGCGCGTCGGGCGCCCGCCGAGGTCGGAGCTCGTCAGCACGCCGCCGTCGTTGCCGATGGCGACGCGGCCCGTCTCGGACGTGTCCCACGCGAACGCGTGGAAGTCCGGGTGCAGGTCCCAGCCGAGGTTCTTCCACGTCTGGCCGCCGTCGTCGGAGCGGAAGACGCCGCCGCTCTGCGGGTGGAGGTCGTAGCCGTACTCGCCGGCCGCGAAGATCACGTCCGGGTTGTGCGGATCGGCCTCAACGACGTTGTCGTAGGAACACTGGATGTCGCAGTAGTTGTCAACCGCGTCGGCCTCGCCCTTCGGGCCGTCGTCGCCGGCCGGCAGCAGGGTCCAGCTCGCGCCGCCGTTCGTGGACTTCCAGAGGCGCGAGGAGTGGGCGCCGTCGGCGTCCGTCCACGGGAAGCCCGCGTAGAGCACGCCGTCGCCGCCGGGCGACGGGTGCGACAGCGACAGCCCGAAGCGGACGTCGGAGCGGGAGAAGTCCGGCGACGAAAGCCCGAAGTTCATGATCGGCGACCACGTCTTCCCGGCGTCGGTGCTCTTGTAGATCGCGTCCGACAAGAACGAGGCGTAGAGCACGCTCGGATCCTGCGGATCGATCTCGAGATCGGTGGCGCCGTGCGCCTCGTCGACCTCACGCCGCAGGGTCCAGCTCGCGCCGCCGTCGGTCGACTCCCAGATGCCGTAGCGCGAATGCGGCTGCACCGTCACGCGCCGGGAGCCCCCGCGGCCGCGCAGTACCGCAGCGTAGAGATGGCCTGAGTTGCGCGGGTCGACGACGATCCGCGAGATCGAGACGCCCTGGAAGTAGTCGCCCGAGACATGGGACCAGGTCGTGCCGCCGTCGGTCGAGCGCAGGACCCCGTTGCCGTAGTAGCTGTCGCCCGACAGCGCCCCCTCGCCCGTGCCGGCGTAGACCACCGCGTCATCGGATGGGGCGACGGCGAGCGCGCCGATCGCCTGAGTCTCCTGGTCATTCGTGCGCGGGCTCCAGGCGCTGCCGTCGTAGGTCCAGATGCCACCCTGGGCGCCGCCGAGGATGATGCGGCCGCTGCTGGGCCTGATCGCGAGCGCGCCGATGCGGCCGCTCATCGGGACGAGCTTGGAATCGCTGCGCTGGTACTGGCCGACCGGGTTCGGGCCGATCGCCGACCACGCGCCGCCGAACGTCGTGGGACCCGACGGCGGAGCGGTCTTGCCGACCGTCTTCGCGTCGTGCGCGGCCTTCGCGCGAAGCTGGCCGGCGTGCGCGACGTCGAGCGGGTCGTCGCCGGCCGTACGGCCGGCCACGAACGCGCGGTCCTGCTCGAGGAGCTGCTTCTCGGTCTCCTCGTCGAGCGCGGGATAGCGCGTGCCGGGCTGCAGCGTCGGCGCGTCCGCCCCCCAGTCGAACGCGGCGTACGCGGCGCCTCCGAGCATCGCCAGCAGCGCCAGGGTCAACACGCCGAGCAGCGCAGGTCGCCGCAGGCGCCCGCGCAGGGTCCTCAAATGCATCCCTATGACCTCCCGTGAGACGGCGATGCCCCCGCACCGCCGCAAGTCGTTGCACCCATGACTAGTGCGCTGGGACCCGGAAAGCAAGCGACCTACGCATTTTCGTTGCGTCCGATTGCGGCTCTAGCGTTCGCCGCCCATGTTCGTGCGCGAGCTCACCGACGGCCAGGAGATCGACCAGGTCCTCGTCGTCCGCGAACGCGAGCGGCGCGCCCGGCGCGACGGCTGTGAGTTCCTGCGGCTCACCCTGGGCGACCGCACGGGCACGGTGACGGCGATGGTCCGGGACGACGTCGCCGAGCGGTCCGGCGGCTGCGACGCCGGCGCCTGCGTGCGCGTCGCAGGACGCTACGGCGTAGATCCGCGCCACGGCGCCGAGCTGAGCGTCAGCGCGCTGCGTCCGGCCTTCGACCACGAGTACGAGCTCGACGACCTGCTCGACGGGCCACCGCGCGACGCGGAGCGCATGGAGGCCGACCTGCGGGAGCTCGTCGCCACGGTGCAGGACCCGCATCTGCGCCGGCTGCTCGACCGGCTCCTCGGCGCGGAATCGCCGATCTGGGCGCTCTATCGCGACGCGCCGGCGGCCAAGCGCTATCACCAGGCCTACCGCCACGGGCTGCTCGAGCACTGCCTCGGCGTGGCGCAGGCGGTGTCGGCGATCTCCGCGACGTTCCCCGGGATCGACCGCGACGTCGCGGTCACCGGCGCGCTGCTGCACGACATCGGCAAGCTCGACGCCTACACGGCCGACCCGCTGGCGATCGACATGACCGACCTCGGCAAGCT
>JAXDHR010000016.1:0-12480 GCA_034664425.1 Solirubrobacteraceae bacterium | reverse complement strand
TCATCGCGCCGCACTCGCTGACGGCCCGGGCGCTGGTCATCGCGCCGGGCGACGAGCTGACGGTCCACAACGCGAGCCGCGAGGAGCCGGTCGAGGTCGCCGTCGACGGGCGCCCGACCTGCGAGCTGCCGCCGGGCGCCGACCTTCATGTCGAGTTCGGGCGCGCGCACGCCATGCTCGCCCAGCTGCCGGGCGCCAGCTTCTATCACCGCCTGCGCGAGCGCTTCGGCCGGCTCGCGCGCTGAGCACGGGCGCCGCTTCACCGGGCCGCCGGCGTCCGCGGCGCGGGAGCCGCACCGTCGGGCGCTTCGCGCGCGGAGTGCACCGGATCTGTGTCGATTCTCCGCGCGTAGCGGTGATCGCGGCCATGCCGTCGGGGCCGCTTGGTAGACCCTTGGCGTGCTCATCGAGCTGCGCGTCGAGAACCTCCTGCTGATCGAGCGGGCCGAGCTCCGTCTCGGTCCGGGCCTGAACGTGCTGACGGGCGAGACCGGCGCGGGGAAGACGGTGCTCGCACATGCCCTCGACCTGCTGCTCGGCGGCAAGGCACGCGCGGGCATCGTGCGCCCCGGGGCGGCCGAGGCGTACGTCGAGGGCGTGTTCGAGCTTCCCGAGGCCGTCCGCGCCCTCGCCGGCGACCGGCTGCCCGAGGACGCGGACGAACTCGTGCTGGCCCGCCGCGTGAGCGCCGAGGGCCGTACCCGTGCGTACCTCGGCGGGCGCAGCGCGACGGCGGCCGACCTCCAGGAGGTGGGCGCCGCGCTGCTGTCGTTCTACGGGCAGCACGAGAGCCGCAAGCTGATGCTCGCCTCGGCCCAGCTCGAGATCCTCGACGGCTTCTGCGGGCCCGAGCAGGCGGTGCGCCGGCGCGAGTTCTCGGACGCCTTCGCAGCGGAGCGTGCACTGCGCGAGGAGCTCGAGCAGCTGCAGGCGCTCGCCGGCGCGCGAGAGCGCGAGCTCGACCTGCTCGAGTGGGAGCTGGCGGAGATCGAGCGCGCGGCGCCCGATGCGCAGGAGGAGGCCGGGCTGCTCGCCGAGCGCAGCCGTCTGCGCCACCTGACCGCGCTGCAGGCCGCCGCCGCCGGCGGCCTCGAGGTGCTCGCCCCCGATGCCGGCGACGGCGCGGCGCTCGCGCTGGCGGCCGCCGTCAACGCGCTCGAGGCGGTCCGCGGCGTCGACGCGGAGCTCGACGCGCTGGCCGACCGCGCCGGCGCGCTGGCCGTCGAGGCCGACGATCTCGCCGGAGAGCTGCGCCGCTACGGAGACGGCGTCGCCGACGGCGCCTCCGGCGGCCGCACGCTCGATGAGGTCGAGGAGCGACTGGCCGCGTTCGACCGGCTCAAGCGCAAGCATGGCGGCACGATCGAGGCGGTGCTCGAGCACGCCGACGCGTGCCGCCGCCGCCGCGACGAGCTGACAGGCGCCGAGGAGGCGATCGACGTCGCGACGGCGCGGCTCGAGGCCGTCCGGGCCGAGCTGGCCGAGCGGGCCCGGGCGCTGCGCGCCGCGCGGCTCGCGGCGGGCGAGGAGCTGGCCGGCGCGGTCGGCGAGCGGCTCGCCGGACTGGCGATGGACGGCGCGACCTTCGCGGCGCACGTGACGCCGCGCGACGGCTACGGGCCGACGGGCGGCGACGAGATCGAGTTCCACATCGCGCCGAACCCGGGCGTCCCGGCGGGGCCGCTGCGCGAGACGGCCTCCGGCGGCGAGCTCTCGCGCGTGATGCTCGCGTTGATGGGCGTCGCCGCGCAGGCAGGCCCGGCGACGCTCGTCTTCGACGAGGTCGACGCGGGAATCGGCGGGCAGACCGCGCGCGCCGTCGGCGAGCAGCTGCGCGCGCTCGCCGGGGAACGGCAGGTCCTCTGCATCACCCACCTCCCGCAGATCGCGTCGCTGGCCGATCGCCACTTCACGATCGTCAAGGACACCTCGACCCAGACGGCCCGCACCACCGTCGAGCAGCTCGGCCGCAGCGACGTGGTCGGAGAGCTCGTCCGCATGCTCGGCGCCGACCGCGGTGACGCTGCGGCACGGCGGCACGCGAAGGAACTGCTCAAGGCCGCCTGATCGCCTGATCCGCGTCTAGACTCCATAAGGAACCGAATGCCCGAGCCACGCTCACGTACCAAGTTCATCTTCGTCACCGGGGGCGTGGTCTCGTCGCTCGGCAAGGGGATCGCCGCGGCCTCGATCGGCCGACTGCTGGTGGCGCGCGGGCTGAAGGTCGCCCTGCAGAAGTTCGACCCCTACATCAACGTCGATCCAGGGACGATGTCGCCGTTCCAGCACGGCGAGGTGTTCGTCACCGAGGATGGGGCGGAGACCGATCTCGACCTCGGGCACTACGAGCGCTTCACCGACGCGAACACCTCGCGCGGCTCGAACGTCACGGCAGGGGCGATCTACAACTCCGTGATCCGCAAGGAGCGCCGCGGCGACTACCTCGGCGGCACGGTGCAGGTCGTCCCGCACATCACGGACGAGATCAGGCATCGGGTCAAGTTGATCGCCGAGAGCCAGGACGTCGACGTGGTCATCACCGAGATCGGCGGGACGGTCGGCGACATCGAGTCGCTGCCGTTCCTCGAGGCGATCCGGCAGTTCCCGGTCGACGTCGGCCGGCGCCGGTGCATGTTCATCCACCTCACGCTCGTGCCCTACATCGGCCATGCGGGGGAGCTCAAGACCAAGCCGACCCAGCACTCGGTCAACGAGCTGCGCCGCATCGGCATCGCGCCGGACATGGTCCTGTGCCGCTCCGAGGGCGGTCTCCCGCAGGACGTGCGCCGCAAGATCGCGCTGTTCGCCTCGCTGCCCGAGGATGCGGTGGTCTCCGGGCGCGACGTCGACGACATCTACAAGGTGCCGCTGTACTTCCACGCGGAGGGCGTCGACGACTTCGTGCTCGAGCACTTCGGCATGGAGGCGCCGACTCCCGATCTCTCCGGCTGGGAGCAGATGACCCGCCGCGCCGGCGAAGCGCGGACGCGCTCGTCCGTGCGTATCGCGCTGGTGGGCAAGTACGTGCAGCTCGAGGACGCCTACCTGTCCGTGGTCGAGTCGCTGCGCCACGCCGGCAACATGCACGGGCGCCCGATCGACATCGACTGGGTGGATTCGGAGACGCTCGGCGACGACGAGGTCCGCGAGCGCGTCGAGGCGGCCGACGGCATCCTGATCCCGGGCGGCTTCGGCGTGCGCGGGATCGAGGGCAAGATCGCGGCCGCGCGGATCGCGCGCGAGCAGCGGATCCCGTTCCTGGGCATCTGCCTGGGCATGCAGATGGCGGTGGCCGAGTTCGCCCGCCATGTCGTCGACATGCCCGGCGCGAACTCCACCGAGTTCGACCCCGAGACGCCGTTCCCGGTGATCGACCTGCTGCCCGAGCAGAAGGAGGTCGCCGACATGGGCGGGACGATGCGCCTCGGCGCCGACCCGATCAAGCTCCACGACGGCACCCGGGCGCGCGAGGCCTATGGCGAGCCGGTCATCTACGAGCGCCACCGGCATCGCTACGAGGTCAACAACTTCCTGCGCCGCCGCCTCGAAACCGCGGGGCTGACGATCTCCGGCACCTCGCCCGACGATCGCCTCGTCGAGGTGATCGAGATCCAGGACCACCCGTTCTTCGTCGCGTCGCAGTACCACCCGGAGTTCAAGTCGCGACCCGAGCGGCCGGCGCCGCTGTTCCGCGAGTTCGTCGACGCCGCGCAGCAGCGCGCGGACGAACGGCGCCCGCTCGAGCAGCCCGAGGAGATCCGCGCCTCGCGCTTCCAGTCGTCGCACTAGTGCGGCCGGCCAGTGAGGCCGAGAAGGCGCGGCTGAACGAGACGTTCGTCGCGCTGTGCCGCGTGCGCAGCCCGTTCGGCCACGAGCGCGCGTGCTTCGATCACGTCGCCGCCGAGCTGCGGCGCATGGGGATCGAGTGCTCCGAGGACGGCGCCGGACCCGCGGCCGGCGCCGAGTGCGGCAACCTCCACGCCCGGGTTGGGCGCGCCGGCGCGCCTCGCGCCGTGCTCCTGTGCGCCCACCTCGACACGGTCTCGGTCGAGGGGCCGATCGAGCCGGTGCTCGTGGACGGCGGCTGGGAGAACGCGCACGACGCGATCCTCGGGGCCGACAACAAGGCCGCGCTGGCGGTGATGCTCGAGGTGGCGCGGCGCGTCAGCGTCGAGGGGGCACCCGTCGCCCTCGAGCTGCTGTTCACGGTCTCCGAGGAGAACGCGCTGGCCGGCGCCAAGCAGGTCGGGCGCGGCGTGCTGCAGGCCGACTTCGGCTACGTCTTCGATCACGCCTCGCCGATCGGCGAGGTCGTCGTCGCGTCGCCGACCTACTACCGCATCGCCGCCGACTTCCACGGCAAGGCGGCGCACGCTGGGATCCGGCCCGAGGCCGGCCGCAGCGCGATCGTCGCCGCCGCGCACGCCATCGCCGCAATGCCGCTCGGGCGCATCGACTCCGAGACGACCGCGAACGTCGGCTCGATCCGCGGTGGCGTCGGCTCGACCAACGTGGTCGCTGAGCACTGCTCGCTGCTCGCAGAGACGCGCTCGCTGGATCCGGAGAAGGCGGAGGCGACCGTCGCCCGGATCGTCGACGCGCTCGGCGACGGTGCCGCCTTCGGGGAATGCGATGTGGACCTGAGCGTCGAGAAGCTGTTCACGGGCTACCGTGTCAAGCCGTCCGCCGTGGCCGTCGTCGCCGCCGAGGCGGCGCTGCGCGCCTGCGGCTACGAGCCGCGCCGGATCACGACCGGCGGCGGCTCCGACGCCAACGCGCTCGAGCTGATCGGGATCCCGTGCGTGAACCTCGCCAACGGCACCGAGCGCAATCACGAGCCGACCGAGCGCGTCTCCGTCGCCGCGCTCGAGAGCATGCTCGACGTCGCCCTGGCGCTGCTCGAGGAGGCCGCCGCCGTCTGACGCGCCCGGGGTTCGCGTGGCGCTCGCGCGGGGCATGCTGGGCGGCGTGAGCAGCCAGTTCGAGCAGACGTCCTCGGAGACCATCCACGAGGGCAAGTTCATCACCGTCGAGCGACGGACCTACCGGCACGAGGACGGCGAGGAGGCCACGCGCGAGGTCGTGAGCCATCCCGGCGCCGTCGGCGTCGTCGTGCTCGACGGCGACCAGCTGTGGCTCGTGCGCCAGCCGCGCGAGGCGGTCGGCGTCCCCGACCTGCTCGAGCTGCCGGCGGGCAAGCTCGACGAGGAGGGGGAGAGCCCGCTGGAGACCGCCAAGCGCGAGCTCGCCGAGGAGATCGGCAAGCAGGCCGAGCACTGGGAGGACCTCGGTTCCTTCTACACCTCGCCGGGGTTCGCCTCCGAGGAGGTCTTCCTCTACCTCGCGACCGGGATCGCGGACGCCGACGAGGTCCCCGAGGTCGAGGAGAACGAGCGCATCGACGTCGAGACCCGCCCGCTGTCGGACGTCGACGCGATCCTCGCCGAGACGAAGGACGCCAAGACGCTGATCGGGCTCTACCGGCTCAAGGATCGGCTCGCCCGCGAGGCCTGACAAGCCTGGGCGGCGCGTTGCACCCGGGAGGTTCTGCGGCCGCCGCGGCGAAGGCGTCCACCCATGGCCGAATCGTCCGCGTCCGCGCTCGCGGCGCCTCCGCAGATCCCGAGCGCGCCCGCCCAGCCGTTCGAGCACCTGGTCCTCGACTTCCTCGCCTACCTCGAGTTCGAGCGCGGCCTGTCGCGCAACACGCTCGAGGCCTACCGCTCCGATCTGCTGCAGCTCGGCGTCCATCTGCAGCGCACCGGCACGGGCGCGCTCGAGGCCGGTCACGCGCAGCTGGCCGACTTCGTCGCCACGCTCGCGGCCGGCAGCGAGGAGCGCCCGCCCGTCGCCCCCGCGACGCTGCAGCGCAAGGTCGCCTGCCTGCGCTCGTTCTACCGCCACCTGCGCCGCCAGGACATGGTCACGGACGATCCGACCGTCCACCTGCGCGCGCCGCGCCAGAGCCGGCGGCTGCCGCAGGTCCTCACCCGCGGCGAGGTCGCGGAGCTGATCGACCAGCCCAAGGGCACCGAGCCCGCGGCGCTGCGCGACCGCGCCCTGCTGGAGATCATGTACGCCTGCGGCCTGCGCGCGTCGGAGGCGATCGGGCTCGAGATCTCCGACATCGACCTCGAGGACGGCATCCTGCGCGCCCGCGGCAAGGGCGCCAAGGAGCGGCTCGTGCCGATCGGGTCCGCCGCCGCCCGGGCGCTGTCGCGCTACCTCGCGCGCGGCCGCCCGCGGCTCGTCGGCGACCGCATGGAGGCGCGGCTGTTCGTCAATCACCGCGGCAGCGGGCTGACCCGTCAGGGCCTCTACAAGATCGTTCAGCGCCACGCGGCCAGCGCGGGCCTCGCCGATCGCATGAGCCCGCACACGCTGCGCCACACGTTCGCGACGCACCTGCTGGCCGGAGGCTGCGACCTGCGTTCCCTGCAGGAGATGCTCGGCCACGCCGACATCGCCACGACCCAGGTCTACACCCACCTCTCCGCCGAGCGGCTCAAGGACGTCTACTTCGACGCCCACCCGCGGGCGCGCGCCGGGTAACGTCCCCGGCGCTGTGGGGACGCGCGCCTTCGTCATCGTCATCGACGCCTGCGGTGCCGGGGAGCTGCCCGACTCCGCCGACTACGGCGACGCGGGCGCGAACACGCTCGGGCACGTCGCCGAGGCCGTCGGCGGGCTCGAGCTGCCGGTGCTCGAGTCGCTCGGGCTGGGCAGCATCATGCCGCTGGCCGGCGCGCCGCCGGCCGACGCGCCGGTGGTCCACGGCCGGCTGCATCCGCAGGGGCCGGGCAAGGACACGATCACCGGCCACTGGGAGCTGATGGGCGCGATCACGCCGGTGCCGCTGCGCACGTACCCCGACGGCTTCCCCGAGGAGGTGCTCGCCGCGCTGCGGGCGGCGACGGGCCGCGCGATCGTCTGCAACCGGCCCTACAGCGGCACGGAGGTGATCGAGGACTTCGGGGCCGAGCACCTGCGCACGGGCGCGCTGATCGTCTACACGTCGGCCGACTCCGTGCTGCAGATCGCCGCGCACGAGGACGTCGTCCCGCTCGCGGAGCTCTACGCCGCCTGCGACGCCGCGCGCGCGATCATGCGCGGCGAGCACGCGGTCGGCCGGGTCATCGCCCGGCCCTTCCGCGGCGAGCCGGGGGCGTTCGTGCGCACCGCGGGCCGCCGCGACCTCGCGCTCGACCCGCCGGGGCCGACGTACATGCAGGCGCTGCAGGCCGACGGCGTTCCCGTGCACACGGTCGGCAAGATCGGCCAGGTGTTCAACGGCGTCGGCGTCGACGTCTCGCACAAGGGGTCGACGAACGCCGCCGCGCTCGACGCGACGTCGGCGCTGGTTGACGGGCTCGAGCGCGGGCTCGTGTTCACCAACCTCGTCGAGACCGACATGGTCTACGGCCATCGCGGCGACGCGCCGGGCTTCCATCGCGCCCTCGAGGTCATCGACGCCGTCGTGGGGGAGTGGCTCGGGCGGCTCGACCCGGAGCGCGACCTCCTGGTCATCACCGCCGACCACGGCTGCGACCCGACGACGCCGGGAACCGACCACACGCGCGAGCACGCGCCGCTGCTCGCCCGCTTCGCCGGCCACGACGGGCGCCGCCATGACGGGCCGTTCGCCGACGTCGGCGCCTCCGCGCTGCGCTGGCTGGCGGGGCGCGACGCGCCGGAGCTCCCCGGTGCGCCGTTCGTGGCTTGAGCGCCGCGGAGCGGCCGTCGGACTCGCCGTGCTGGCCCTCGCGCCGGCGGGCTGCGGCGGCGGCCATGCTGCCCGTCCGGCGCCCGCGCCGACGCCCGCCCAGCGCGCCGGCGGCGACCGCGCGCCGTCGGACCGCGAGCTGATCCAGGCCGTGCTCGATCGCCGCGCGCGGGCGTTGCAGCGCGGCGCGGCCGGCGCCTACGCGGCGACCGCCGCGACGGCTGCGCGCGCGGACGATCGCACGGCCGCGCGCCGCGCCCGGCCGCTCGGCCTGCGCGACGTGCGGCTCCTCCTCGGCTCGCTCGAGCTACACGGGCGCAGGGCGCGGGCGGACGTGGTGACGGCATGGCGGGTCCGGGGCGTGCGCGGCAGCTTCCGGACCGACCAGCGGGTCGTCCTGCGGCGCACTGGAGGAGGCTGGCGCATCGCGCGCACGCTCGCGCGGCGCGGTCTTGCGCCCTGGCAGGTGGCCGACTACGTCCGCCGCAGGGAGCCGCACTTCGTCGTCCTCGCCCCGCGCGACGTCGACATCGATGCGGCCGGCCTGCCGGCGACGTTGCAGGAGGGCTACGCGCGGTTCGCCGCCGCCCTTCCGCGCGCGCCCCTGCGCCGGCGCTACCTGGTCGTCGTGGCGCCGACCGCCGGCGCGGCGGAGCAGCTCACGCTGGACATCGACGGCGTCGAGACGCTCGCCGCCGTCTCGGACACCTCGGTGCGCGAGACGGGACCGGCCCAGCGCGTGACGCAGGTGCTCTCCCAGCGGCTGCTCGTCGTCTGGCCCGCCTTCTCGGGACTCGGCGTCGACGAGCGCAGGCGCGTCGTCGCCCACGAGCTGACCCACCTCGTGCTGGCCTCCGCGACCTCGGGGCGTACGCCGTCGTGGCTGGTCGAGGGGATCGCCCTCTACGTCTCGGGCGACCGGCGCTCGGACCAGGTGACGGCGATCCTGCGGGGCCTCGCGGGCGCCGAGGGCGCCGCGGCGCGGCCCGCGCTGAGCCTCCGCCGGCTCAGCGCCCCGGACGCGATCGCGCGCCTGAGCGGCGCCCGCCAGGCGGGCGCCTACGCCTACGCGTCGGCCGCCGCCTTCGCGATCGCCGACCGCTACGGGCGGCGAGCGCTGCTGCGCCTCTACGACGCCTTCGACGACGCGCGGCTGCGCGGGCCGCCCGGCCCCGCGCTGACCTCGCGCGCGCTGCGCCGCGTGATCGGCGAGGGCCTCGCCGGATTCGAGCGCGATCTGCGCGCGGGCCTATCCTGACCGCCCGTGCCCGAGCTTCCCGAGGTCGAGACCATCCGCCGCAACCTCGCGCCGCACGTCGAGGGCCGCGAGCTCCGGTCGCTGGAGATCCTCGACCCCCGCTGGTGCGGGCCGCTCGCGCCCGACGAGCTGTCGGCGGCCGTCGTGGGACGCGTCGTGGAGCGCCTCGGCCGCCGCGGCAAGTACCTGATCGCCGGGCTCGAGGGCGACGTCTTCCTGCTCATGCACCTGCGCATGACCGGGACGCTGCTGCTCGATCCGGCGGGGGCGCCGCCGCACACGCGGGTGTGGTTCGGGCTCGGCGAGCACCGGCTGGCGTTCGTCGACCCGCGCCGCTTCGGGACCGGCGAGCTCGCGCTCGGCCCCGAGGCGCTCGAGGGCTTCCTCGCCGAGCGGCTGGGCCCCGAGCCGCTCTCGCCCGCGTTCACGGGAGCGCACCTGCACGCGCTCGCCCGGGCGAGCCGCGCGCCGATCAAGGCCTTCCTGCTCGATCAGCGCAAGGTCGCCGGCGTGGGGAACATCTACGCCGACGAGGCGCTGTTCCGCGCCAGGGTGCATCCGCTGCGCCCGGCCAACCGGCTCACGCGCTCGCAGTGCGACGCACTGCGCGACGCCGTCGTCGCGTCGCTGCGGGCCGGGATCGAGGCCAAGGGCGCGACGATCGACGACTTCCGCGATCCCTACGGAGTCTCGGGCAGCTTCCAGGACCAGTTCCTCGTGCACCTGCGCGAGGGCGAGCCGTGCCCGGAGTGCGGTCGGGCGGTGCGCAAGCTGCGCGCCGCGGGGCGCGGGACCTACGTCTGCGAGTCATGCCAGCCGCGGCCGCGGCCGCGGCGGGCGCCGGGCTACGCCGCGGCGACGAGCGCTTCGAGGCGACCGGCGCGGTCGGCCTGAGCGAGCTCCTGATAGCCGCCGATGCTCTCCCCGTCGATCATGACCTGGGGGAACGTCATCATGCCGGTGAGGCGAACGAGCTCCGCGCGGCCCTCCGGGTCGCGGGCGAGGTTGATCTCCTCGTAGGCGATCCCGCGCTTGTCGAGGAGCGCCTTGGCCGTGCGGCAGTAGCCGCACGGTTCGGTGGTGTAGATGGTCACGCGATTCATCACTTCATTTAGTGTAGTGCGATGCCCGGCTCGTTGAAGACGGACGCCATCGTGCTGCGCTCGATCCGCTACGGCGAGGCCGACCGGGTCCTGCACCTATATACCCGGGATCGCGGCCGGATCAGCGCGATCGCGAAGGGCGTGCGCAAGACGAAGTCGCGCTTCGGCGGGCGCCTGGAGCCGTTCTTCTCGCTGCGGCTCGTGCTCTATGAGCCCCGCCGCACCGGGGGCGACCTGTTGACGGTGACGAGCGCGGAGACGCTCGCCGCCTACCCGCGCCTGCGCGAGCACGCCGCGTCGCTCGAAGGCGCTGCACGGGCCTGCGAGGCGGTCGCGCGGGTGTTCGACGACGGCGACCCGCACGCCGGGGTCTACCACCTGCTCGCCAACGAGCTCGCCTTGCTCGACGGGGATCCGGCGCGCGCGACGCGTTCCAACGCGCTCGCCTTCCGCCTCAAGCTGCTGCTCGCCGCCGGCTTCGCCCCACAGCTGGCCGGCTGCGCGAGCTGCGGCGAGCGCGAGCACCTGGTCGGCTTCTCCGGGGCCGCCGGAGGCGTCGTCTGCGCGGCCTGCGAGGCGAGTGCGTTCGCGCTCGACCAGGACGCGCACGACTTCCTCGTCGGCGCGCTCGGGCGCTCGCTGGCCGATGCGCCGGAAGGCTCCGCGCGGGCGCTGGCCCAGGCCGAGCGGGCGATCCTGGAGACGCTCGAGCACCACGCCAATCTGCGGCTGCGCCCGGTGGGGCGCGTGCTGGCCGCGGCGGGGTAGTCGATGCGGAACGCGTAGCGACCTATCGATTAGCTACGCTTTAGATATGAGCGTGCAGTACTGCCCCGGGTCAGCGGTCGTGGTGCAGGGCCATGAGGACGGGGCGGCGGCGCCTGCGGCGCCCACACCGGAGCCGCCGATCGCCGAACCGCCGCGGCAGCGCAAGAGCCGCTGGCGCCGGCTCGGTGGGCTGCTCGCCTTCGCGCTCGTGATCGCCGCGCTGTTCGCGTTCCTCCCGGGGCATGTCGACGAGCTGCGCGAGGAGCTGCGGCGGATGGAAGCCGGCGACTGGCGCTGGCTCGTGTTCGCCGCGGGGCTCGAGTGCGCGTCCTTCGCCGGCTACGTCGTGCTCTTCCGGTCGGTGTTCTCGGACGCGATGCTGCGGATCTCCTGGGGCGAGAGCTACCAGATCACGATGGCGGGCGTCGTGGCCACGCGCCTGTTCGCCGCCGCCGGCGCGGGCGGAGTGGCGCTCACCGCGTGGGCGCTGCGCCGTGCCGGGATGCAGGCCGCGACGGTCGCCCGGCGCATGGTCGAGTTCCTCGTCGTGCTCTACGCGGTCTACGCCGCCGCGCTGGTCGTCGCGGGGGCTGGCCTCTACGGCGGGATCTTCCCCGGCACGTCACCGCTCGGCCTGACGCTGCCGATCGCGGGCGCCGCCGCGCTGGCGATGTGCTTCGCGCTCGCCACCACGCTCGTCCCTGGGAACCTCGCCGCGCGCTTCCAGGGCAGCGGCAAGGTCGTGATCTGGCTCGCGAGGGGCGCGAGCACCGTCGCCGGCGGCGTGCGCGACGCGGTGCGCCTACTGCGCCGCGACCCGCTCGGCGCGCTCGGCGCGCCCATCTGGTGGTTCTTCGACATCGCTGTGCTGTGGGCAACCTTCAAGGCGTTCGGCCAGGCGCCGACGCCCGCGGTGCTGGTGATGGCCTACTTCGTCGGCACCCTCGGCAACCTGCTGCCGCTCCCGGGCGGGGTGGGCGGCGTCGACGGCGGCATCATCGCTGCGCTCGTCGGCTTCGGCGTGAGCCCCGGCATCGCGTTCCTCGCCGTGCTCACGCATCGCGTGTTCGCGTTCTGGCTGCCGACGATCCCGGGCGGCATCGCGTACCTGCAGCTGCGCCGCACGGTCGGCCGCTGGGAGCGCGACGAGGCCCCCGCGCCCGCGACGCTCTAGATCCGCTCCACCAGCTCGGCGAGCCGGTCGAGCAGCCGCCCGGCCTGCGCGCGCTCATCGGGCGAGAGCTCGGCCAGCAGCTCGTGGCGGCGCGTCGCCAACCGCGCCCGCTCGGCATGGAGGAGCTCGCGGCCGGAGTCGGTCAGGTCGACGAGCACGCAGCGGCGGTCGCGCGGGGACGCCTCGCGGCGGACCAGGTCGTGGCGCTGCAGCCCGTCGAGCGCGCGGGTCACGGTCGGCTGGGTGACGCCTGCGGCGCGGGCGAGCTCGCGCACCGTCATGCCGGGACGAGCGTCGACGACGCCCGCGAGATGCAGCTGCGCGAGGGTCAGATGGTGGTCGGACCCGACCGGCACCCGCCCGCGGGCACGGCGCAGCGCGTCGATGAAGCGGTCGAACGCATCCGAGAGCCGCTCCATCTCCGCATCCGAGAGGCCGACCGTGCGGGTCATGC
>JAXDHR010000015.1:0-13855 GCA_034664425.1 Solirubrobacteraceae bacterium | reverse complement strand
TCGCGCGTGCGCGACCTCTTCAAGCAGGCCGCGGAGGCACAGCCCGCGATCATCTTCATCGACGAGCTCGACGCCATCGGACGCTCGCGCGGCGGCGCCAACGCGCTCAGCGGCAACGACGAGCGCGAGCAGACGCTCAACCAGATCCTCACCGAGATGGACGGCTTCGGCACCGAGGCGACGGTGATCGTGCTCGGCGCGACGAACCGTCCGGAGGTGCTCGACCCCGCGCTGCTGCGTCCCGGCCGCTTCGACCGCCGCGTGACCGTCCCGCCGCCCGACAAGGACGGCCGCCGGCAGATCCTCGAGGTCCATACGCGCTCGCTCCCGCTCGGCCCCGACGCCGACCTCGACGGCCTCGCCGCCGCCACCGCGGGCATGGTCGGCGCCGATCTCGCGAACCTGGCCAACGAGGCGGCGCTGACCGCCGCTCGGCGCAACCACGACACCGTGACGAACGGCGACTTCACCGACTCGCTGGAGAAGATCGTGCTCGGCGCCCCGCGCGGCCTCGTGCTCTCGGAGGCCGAGCGCCGCCGCACCGCCTACCACGAGGCGGGCCACGCGATCGTCGGCATGCTCACGCCGGGCGCAGACCCCGTGCGCAAGGTCTCGATCATCCCCCGCACGATGTCGCTCGGGGTCACGCTCTCCGCTCCCGAGGAGGAGCGCACGAACTTCGACGTCGACTACCTCATCGGACGCATCAAGGTCGCGCTCGGCGGCCGCGGCGCGGAGGAGGTCGTCTACGACTCCATCAGCGCCGGCGCGGAGTCCGACATCCAGCAGCTCACACGGATCGCGCGCCAGATGGTCGGCCGCTGGGGGATGAGCCCGCAGATCGGGCCGATCGCGGTGCTGCCCTCCGAGGCCAACGGCCCGTTGCTGCCGGGCGCTTCCGAGGTCTCCGAGCGCACGCAGCAGACCGTCGACGAGGAGGTCCGGCGGATCGTGGAGGAGGCGCACGCGGAGGTTCTCGGCCTGCTGACCGAGAACCGCCACCGGCTCGACAACCTGGCCGAGGGGCTGCTCGAGCGCGAGACGCTCGACGAGGTCGAGGCCTACGCGATGGCCGGCGTCGAGCGCGAGCATCGGCAGCCGGGCCACGCGGCCGGCGCCTTCGCCGCGACGCCGCCCGAGCAGCCCACCGAATAGCGGCGCACCGCAACTCGGGCAGCAGGGGCCGGTTCTCAGCGATGTGACCCGCACCGTCCTTCCCGGGCGGGCCCGGGACGACGCGCGGCTGCGCGCGCGGACGCTCGACGACATCCGCGACCTCGGCGCGACCTGGGTGCGCGTCGTCGTCGGCTGGCACGACGTCGCGCCGAAGCCCGGCCGCAAGCACCGGCCGAGCTTTGCCGAGACCAACCCGGCGAGCTAGCTTCGGCCGCTTCGTCCAGGCGCTCGGCGCGCACTTCCGCACCCAGGTCTCGAACTGGTCGATCTGGAACGGGCCGAACCTCTCCACGTTCCTCGGCCCGCAGTACGTGCACGGCAGGGCCTACTCGCCGAAGCTCTACCGGCGCCTCTACCAGGCGGCGTCGGGCGCGCTCAAGCGCTCGGTCAACGGCGCGACCGGCCCAGGCCGAGTGGCGCTCGATCGGCGAGTGGCCCGCCCTTGATCGCGCGCGCCTTCCCGGCCTTCGCCAGCGGGGCGCGCGCTACGGCGGCTTCGAGTCGGGGCTGCGCCGGTTCAACGGGACGGCGAAGGTCGACTACCGGGGCTTCCGGCTCGCGCTCGTCGCCGATCGCGCGTCCGAGCGGCGGTGAAGCTGTGGGGCCACGTGCGTCCGGCCGCCGGCCGGACCCGTGCGACCGTGCAGTACGACGCGCACGGCCGCTGGCGCACACTGAGGTCCGTGCGCACCGACCGCTACGGCGTGTTCAGCGCGCGCACGACGTTCCTCACCGGCCGCAGCTACCGGCTGCGCTGGACGTCCGGGGCAGCACGTACACCGGCCCAAGCACGCGCGTCATGCAGAGCTGAGCGGCCGGGGCTGCGGCCGGCGCAGCGCCGGCGCCGCCCTGACGACCAGCAGGGCGACGGCGACCGGCACCGTCGCCGGGATCGTGTCGACGACGTAGAACATCAGGTCCCACAGCAGCGAGAGTCCGAGCAGCAGCAGCGCCGCCGGCCACTGGCGGATGCCGCGTGCGGCAAGGACGCCGCCGAGCACGCCGGCGACGAAGACGTCGCCGTAGCCGAGGCTCGCATGGGGCAGCGCGAGGTACTGCAGCTGTGGCAGCCCAAGGGCGGGGACCGCGGTGTTGAGGACCTCGTTGGGCGCCTGCAGCTGATTGCCGAAGACGAGGATCGCGTCGACGATCGCCATCGCCACGATCCCGGCCTCCAGCCACAGCAGCGGGACGAGCCCGGCGAGCAGACGCCCGAGCGTGACGCAGCTGAGCGCCGAGAGCAGCGCAAGCGCGACGTCGCCCCCGGCGCTGTCCTGCATCGTCCAACCGACGACGAGCAGCGGCACGGCGAGCAGCGCCAGCCAGAGCCGCGCCCCGTGCATCGCCCAGCCGAGCGCCGCGGCGGCGAGCGGCGGAATCGCCAGCAGCGCGAGCCAGCTGAGGCCGACCGCGGTCCCAGGGAAGGCGGCGATCGCCGCGACCACCACGGCGATCGAGAGCGGCAGCACGAGCGCCCAGCCACGGCCGGCGAAGCGCTCGGTCCAGCGCGGGACGCCCTTCCCGGGCAGCGCGACGAGGGCCGCCTGGGTGCCGATCAGGGCGAAGTTGTTGACGAGGAACGGCGTGTCCACCTGCGGGCCAGGATGGCGCGCGCGGCTTTGCGCGAGCTGAAGGCGCGCGCGGATGCTCCGATGGACGACGCGATCTCGCTGGGTCCTCTAGCCCTCGCGCAGCACGTCGGCGAGCGTGCCGGGCTTGCGGCCGGTCAGGCGCTCGATGTCGTCCGAGACGCGCTCGAGCTCGCCGGCTGCGATCGCCGTGTACGTGCTGACCCAGGCCTCGACCTGCCAGTCCGGCGCGCCGGAAGCCGCCCGCGACGCGTAGGCCTCCTCGACCGTCTCGTCGTGATAGCTGGTCTCGCGGCCGGTCAGGCGGGTGATCGTCTCCGCGGCCTCGAGCAGCGTGAACGCCTCGGGTCCCGTGAGGTCGTACGTCTCACCCTCGTGCCCCTCGCCGGCGAGCACGACCGCGGCCGCCTCCGCGATGTCGGCGCGCCGGACCGCGGCGACGCGACCGTCGCCGGCCGGCCCGCGGATGACGCCGTCCTCGCCTGCCATCAGCGGGATGAAGTCGGAGTACAGGTTCATGCGCAGGAACGTGTGCGCCGCGCCGGTCGCGCGGATGTGATCCTCGGTCGCGCCGTGCTGGCGGCCCAGCGTGAACGTCGAGGTCGCGCTCGCGTCGACGTAGGAGAGGTAGACGAGGTGCTCGACCCCGGCCGCGACGGCGGCGTCGATTGCCGTCTTGTGCTGCTCGACGCGGTCGGCGGTCTCGTGCGCGGGGATCAGGAACAGCGTGCGGATGCCCTCGAGCGCGGCAGTCATTTCGTCGCCGTCGCCGTAGCGCGACGCCACCCGCACCTCGGCGCCGTCGAGCGCGGGAGCGCGAGCCGCGTCGCGCACGACCAGCCGCGTCGGCACGCCGCGGGCGGCGAGGCGCGCCGCCGTCCCACCTCCGACGACGCCGCTGGCTCCGGTGATGGCGATCGTGGGCATGTGCGCAGGCTGGCACAATTGGCCGTCATGACCCCTCGAGACGAGCGCGTCGCGCGCGGCATGGCCACCCAGCTCTCGGAGCGTGCGCAGCGCGGCGGGCGCCACCTCGGCTGGAAGGTCGGCTTCGGGACCGCGCAGGCGATGGTCAAGCTCGGCATCCCGGCGCCGCTGGTCGGCCACCTCGTGGCCGGCGCTCAGCTCGACTCCGGCGCCACTGTGGCGATCGGCGGCTGGGACGCGCCGACGCTCGAGCCCGAAGTCGCGGTGCACCTGGCCGCAGACGTCGACGCGAGCGGCGGGCGCGACGCCGTCGTGGCGGCGCTCGCCGGGCTCGGCGCGGCGATCGAGCTCGTCGACCTCGACCCGGACGCCGACGATCCGGAGGACATCCTCGCGCGCAACATCTTCCAGCGCGCCGTGCTGCTCGGGCCGGTGCAGGACGTGCGCGACACCCACGACCTCCATCTGCGGGTCCTCGTCGACGGTGAGGAGGCGGTCGACACGGGCGACATCACCGCCGCGACCGGCGACGTGTTCGACGCGGTCGCCTCGGTGGCGGCGACGCTCGAGGCAGCGGGTGAGCGGCTGCGCGCCGGGGACGTCGTGATCGCGGGCTCGATCGTTCCGGCGCTCGCCCTCGAGCCCGGTCAGGAGATCGCGATGGAGCTCGAGCCGCTCGGACGCCTCGAGGTGTCGTTCAGCGCCTGACCGGGTGATCGCGCGGGCTCGGGTCCAGCAGCACGCGCAGTCCCAGCACCGGCCCGAGCACGGCCGCCACCCAGAGCCAGGAGATCCCCCACGGGTGCAGGAGCGCCTGGCCGGCCGCGGCCGCGATCGCGACGGAGATCAGCGGGTAGGCGAGCAGCGGCAGCGCCCACTTGGAGATGCGCGCGCTGCGCGCGCCGGCGATCACGCCGAGCCACGCGGCGCCGCCGACGAGCACGCCGCCGTGGCCGCCGACCGCCCAGCGCTCGAGGAGGACGACGGCCCACGCGGCCAGCAGCGCGATCCACCACGACGTCGGGATCACGCGGTCGCGCAACAGCGTCGCGCCGGCCATCACGATCGAGGCGGCGACGAGCACGAGGAACGCGGTCCCGGCGATCGCCCCGGCGAGCAACCAGGCGAGTGCGGCCACCACCGTCGCCAGCAGCGCGCTGCGCAGCGTCGCGCTGACGACCCGCCCCGCCCGCTCGCGGCGGCTGGGCACCGGCGCTCCGGGAGGTGTGGCGAGCGCGGACATCTCAGTCACAGCCTACTTCGGGGTTCACGGGTCGCGCCAGGGGCGTGGAGCCCCGGTAGAGTCCGGCCGTGAGCTCGGTCCTGCTCGGGCTGTCGCCGGAAAGGCTCGCGCCGGTCCCCGGACGGCGCGGCCGCAGGATCCTGACCCGGATCGCGTGGATACTCGCCGCGGCACTGCCGCTCGTCGGGCTCGCCTCGCTGCTCCTGCGCGCGCACCTCGACCCCGACTGGTCCAACCACCGCGTGCACTTCATGCTGTTCCTGGCACTCGGCGCCGGCATGTTCGTCCTCGCCTATGCGGCCGGCGATGCCGCCAACCGCCGCGGCGATGCGCGCGTGCTGCTGATCTCGCTCGCCTTCCTCGCCACGGGCGGCTTCCTCGGCCTGCACGCGCTCGGCACCGCCGGCGTGCTGTTCAGGCAGGAGCACGCAGGGTTCAAGGTCGCGAACCCGGTCGGTCTCGTGCTCGCGTCGCTGTTCGCGGTCGCGTCTGCGTTCGTCGATCTGCGGCCGCGGTTCGCGCCGTTCGTCGTACGCCACCGGACCGCCATGCGGCGGGCCGTGCTCGTCGCGATGGTCGTGTGGCTGGTGTGGACGCTCACCGACCTGCCGCCGCTCAGCCGGCCGAGCAGCGAGGGCGGGACGCACAGCGTGCTCGCCGCGCTGGCCGGCGTGGGCACGATCGCCTATGCCGTCGCGGCGGCCCGCTACTTCGCCGTCTATCGCGGGCGCCTCGACCTCCTGCCGGCCAGCGTGATCGCCTGCTTCGTGCTGCTCGCCGAGGCGATGGTCGGGGTCGCGCTGACGGGTGAGCGCTCTTGGCACGCGAGCTGGTGGGAGTGGCATGGCCTGATCGTCTGCGCCTACGTGGTGGTCGCCTACGCGGCGCGTCGCGAGTGGCACGACGAGCGCTTCCGCGGGCTCTACCTCGCCACGACGCGCGAGCGCACGCAGCCCGTCAGCGTCCTCTTCTCAGACCTGGCCGGCTTCACGACCTTCTCGGAGGCGGCGGACCCTGCCGAGGTCGCGACCGTCCTCAACAGCTACTACGCCGTCGCCGCGCCGCTGATCTCGCGTGGATTCGGCGGCGAGGTGGAGAAGTTCATGGGCGACGGGATGATGGCGACGTTCAACACCCGCGGCGACCAGCCCGATCACGCGCTGCGCGCCGCCGAAGCGGCGCTCGCGCTTCAGCACCAGCTCAGCGCGCTGGCCGACGAGCACCCGGGCTGGCCGCGGCTGCGCGTCGGCGTCAACAGCGGTGAGGCGGTGGTCCGCGAGCTCGGCGGCCACGGCTTCGTCGCCTACGCAGTCATCGGCGACATGGTCAACACCGCCTCGCGGCTGGAAGGTCAAGCGCCGGTCGGAGGGGTCCTCATCGGCGCGGAGACCTGCCGCGCACTGCCCGAGGGGAGCGTGGTCGAAGCGGTGCCCGCGCTGCGCGTGAAGGGCAGGCAGGAGCCGGTCGACGCCTACCGGCTGTGCTCGCTGCCGCTCCCGAGCTCCTGAAGGCGCCGGCCCAGAGGATAACCTCATCGCTCTGCTCTTCTGACCAACGGCGCAAACTCGCCGACGGGTCCGCCGTGGAGGCCGATGTCAGCGTGCCGAGGTGTCGTAGCGAAAGGACAGCATGCCGCGTTCTCTTACAGCACCGCTCGTCTCTGCGCGTTCGACAGTGCTGGCCCTCGTCACGGTCGCGACGTCGGTGCTGCTCGCGCCGAACGCTCTGGTGTCGTCCTCTCGGCGCGGACGGCCCGGTTCTCCGGCTCGGTCGGCCCGCTGGGGGACTTCGACGGCGACCATCGCGCCGACCTGCTCGGCTACCCGGATGACTACGACAACGCGGGCGACCGCAACCGCGTCCTCGTGATCCGCGGCCGGCGCTTCTCCGCCGTTCGGAGGGTCGCGCCGCAGCAGCCCGCGAGCGGCCACGTGCTGATCGAGCACCCGACCGGGTGGGTCTTCGCCACGGGCGACGTCAACGGCGACGGCCTCGCCGACGCGCTGATCGCGGCCGGCTTCGGACCCGACCACCCGACCACCGGCGCCGTGATCTTCGGTAGCCCGAGCTCGGCGTCCGTTGACCCGGACCAGCTGGGCTCGCGCGGCTTCCGGTATGGCGTGCCGTCGTCCTGAGAGGCGCCGACCGGAATCGAACCGGTGTGCACGGCTTTGCAGGCCGCTGCGTAGCCACTCCGCCACGGCGCCGAGGGCGCGGTCCATCCTAGGCGATGCCCGGACGGCCCCGTCCTGCCCAGCGCCGCCCCGCAGGCGGATCACGGCCAGCCGGCGTGGGGCACGCGGACGGTGGTGGTGAGGAGGACCGCCTCGCGGGCGTCGCGGCGCGCGTGCGCGTCGAAGTCCGGCGCGGCGCACAGCAGGAGCGTGCGGCCGTCGTCGCCCCCGAGCTGGCAGGCGAAGACCTGCAGCCCCTCGGGAACGCGGACCTCGTCGACGATCGGCCCGCCGGGCGCTACGCGCGCCGCCCGGCCGCCGACCGCGTCCGCGACCCACACGTGGCCCTCGGCGTCGAGCGTGCAGCCGTCCGGGGAGAAGGGCTTGGCCGGCCGCGCCCAGACGCGGTGGTCGTGAAGCGAGCCGTCGCCGGCGATCGTCCACGCGCTCAGGCGGCCGCCGAAGGTCTCCGCGACGATCAGGGTGCGGCCATCCGGCGTGATCAGGGCGCCGTTGGGGAAGCGCAGGCCGGTGGCCGCGACGGTTGCGGTGCCGCCGGGCTCGACGCGCATGAGGACCGTCGGCCGCGCCGGCTCGCCGGCGATCAGGTCGAAGCCGAAGTTTCCGGCGTACGCGCGGCCATGGCGGTCGACGACCAGGTCGTTGAGCAGCCCGCCGCAGTGCTCGCTGAGATCGGCGTGGACGCTCAGCGCGCCGTCGGGGCGCCGGCGCAGGATCCGGTGGTCGCTCATCGAGACGGCGAGCAGCGAACCGTCGGGCATCCAGCCGAGCCCGGACGGCATCCCCTCCACCTCCATGACCGCCTCCGCCCGCCCGCCGGCGCCGATCGCGAAGACCGTTCGGCGGTAGAAGTCGCTCACCCACCAGCGCCCGTCATGCCAGCGCGGAGCCTCGAAGAAGCTGCCCCCGTCGACCAGCGTCCGCAGCACGCTGGGACCCTACAGCCGCTGCTACTCTGCGGATTCTCCCGGGCGATTAGCTCAGCTGGGAGAGCGCCGCCTCGACAAGGCGGAGGTCACTGGTTCGAGCCCAGTATCGCCCACCTTCGCGAGCCCGCCTAAAGCGCGGGCTCGCTGCATTTCAAGGCTTTCTCGTGGGGCCAACGTAGGGCCATTCGTCTGGCTCAAACCGGTACGTTGGACGCCCTGACGCTCGTGTTCGCGGAGGAGCCAGGGCATAGTACGAGCCCACTGGCCTGACGAGCTAGGACGTTTCTTCGAGCCCGCTGAGGGGTGCGGGCTTGAAAGACCTTGACGGCGCAGCCTTATCAGCCATTGTCGGCACGCTAGACGACGGGGGGCGCACGGTGGCTCGGGCGGGGGCGCCGCACCCTACGCGGCGTCCGAGACCGCTCGGCATAGGTGATCCGCGACGGGTACTCCGCCGCAGACGGAAGGGAATCGACCACGGATGCCGGGCGGGGCTGTCGTCGCGAGAGTGGCGGTATGCAGACGAGGACACCGCCGCGGCCCATTGCCCTGAGAAGCCCGCGCCCGGCCCGCCCGCCGGCGAACGGTGATGGCGCAGGGTCGGGGCGCGGGACGGAGGCGGTGAAGGACGGCCTTGGCGATGCAGTCGGTATGCCTGGCGGGCACGCCGTCGAGAAGCTTGGCGGCGCACTGCTGATTCTCGCCGGCGCCACGATCCTGATGGCGATCGTCACTGGCGAGGCGCTGTTTCCGGCGGCGTACTCGACGTCGCAAAACACGATCAGCGACCTCGGCTCGACGTGGCAGCCCGGCGGCATCGTTCGCGAGCCCGCGGCGACGATCTTCAACACCGCGATGCTCGTCAGCGGTCTGATGGTCGTCGCGGCAGCGGTCACCTACTGGCGTGCGCATCGGTCGCGGTCGGTCGCCACCGTGCTGCTGCTCCTCGGTGTCGGCATGCTCGGGGTGGGCATCTTCCCGGGCATCGAGATCGGCGGGCACCCGAGCAGCGGTGGGCTGCATCCGCCGCTTTCGATGCTGACGTTCGTCGCCGGAGGACTCTGCGGAGTTCTTGCCTACCGCGTCACGACCGCCCCGTTTCGTTATGTCTCGGTGGCGCTGGGCCTGGTTTCGCTGGGGAGCCTCGTGCTGTCCGGTCCGCTCGCGGCCAGCGAGCTCGGTGCTGGGGGCGTCGAGCGCTGGGTGGTGTATCCGGTCGTGTTGTGGGTCGTGGCCTTCGGCGGGTATCTGCTCGGCGCCGGGGCTTCGGCACAGGTGAAGTCGGCGGGACAGCGGCCGACCCGGCAGAGGGATGCTCGATGAGGGTCCTGATCGCCGCCGCGAGCCGACATGGGGCGACCGCTGAGATCGCTGAAACGATCGGCTGCGCGTTGCGCGGAGCGCGCGTCGAGGCCGATGCCGTGGACATCGACGACGTCCCGGGCCTCGGCGACTACGACGCGGTGGTGCTCGGCAGCGCGGTTTACATGGGGCGCTGGCTCAAGCCGGCCGCGGCGTTCGCCGCGAGCCACAGCGCCGAACTTCAAGCGCGTCCGACCTGGTTGTTCTCCAGCGGGCCCGACGGCGACCCGCCGCGGCCCGACGCATCAGAGGCGGTCAACGTCGACGCAGTCGTCGCGGCCGCTGGCGCTAGGGAGCATCGCGTGTTCGCCGGCAAGCTCGACACGAGCCGCCTCGGGTTCCCAGAGCGGGCCGTCATGCGCGCCGTCGGCGGGCACGACGGCGACTACCGCGACTGGGACGAGATCCGGGCCTGGGCCGAGCACATCGCCACGAGCCTGAACGCGGCCGATGACCCGGGTGGCGAGTAATCGATGCCGGCTTTTCGCCCAATTCGTTGTCGGGCCACGCCTCCCATCATGAAATGCGGAGACGCATCCGCCACCCGAACGGTTGCAGTGGGAAGCGTCGCAGCGGTCCTCGTGGCGTCGCTGCGCGCGTGGTCCTTGCGGTGGGGCGCCAGTGACGCGGAGCTCGACATGGCTCTCGCCGGCGACGAACTCCTCGCCCGAGCGAACCTGACCGCCACCCGGGCGATCACTATTCACGCCGACACCGATGCGGTGTGGCCGTGGATCGCCCAATTGGGACAAGGCCGCGGTGGCTTCTACAGCTACGACTTCCTCGACAACCTCTTGGGCTGCGACATCCACAGCGCGGACCGGATCTCGTCCGAATGGCAATCCGTCACGGTCGGCGCCGAGATCAACCTGCATCCGGAGGTCGCGCTGACCGCCGCGCTTGTCCAACCCGGGCGAGCCCTGGTCTTGCGCGGCGCTGTTCCGGTCGGGCGCATACCGGCGCCGTATGACTTCACCTGGGCGTTCGTGCTGCGCGAAGAGCCCGGCGGCCCGACCCGGCTCCTCGTGCGCGAACGCTACGCCTATGCGCGCTGGTGGGCCCCCTTGCTCGTGGAACCGGTCGAGTTGATCAGCTTCATCATGAGCCAGCGAATGATGCGCGGCATCAAACACCGGGCCCAAGGTGACGTGCGCTCTGTGGCCGCCTGAACGCGACCCACGCGCCAGTAGGCGAGGATCGCGTGCGGGTGTCGGCGAGCGGCGGCATCGACGATCGCTCCGCGCTCGCGAGGGACGCTCTGCGGCGCGGCGGCGCCATCGATGCCACGATGCTGTTCGTCAACACGCTCGCGACCCAGCGCTTCGGGCGTCAACACCGGCAGCACGAGCGGCCCGCGCGCTCGCCATGCCAGCCGGCGACTGAGGGCGAGCAGCGCCGTGCTGCCGTCGTTGCGCTCCGCCGGCGGCCGCGTAGCCGAACGCCACGGGTCGTTGAGCGTGAAGGCACCCGTCAAGTCGGCGATTTCCATCAGCAGGAGAGCGAGCTCGTCGGCGACATCAGACACGCGCCGGATGTCAAACTCCAGGCGATCGCTGATCAGCACGTGGCCGGCGCTGCGCACGCTCGTCGCGCCGGTCGCCGCAGCGGCGCACCTCGAGACCCGCGTGTCCATCGACGCCGGCGCCGCACGGCTGCCCGCCGACATCGAGACGATCGCGTACCGCGTCGCCCAAGAAGCCCTCACGAATGCCGTGAAGCATGCAGACGCCAGATTCGTCACCGTCGATGTGCGGCTCGGTGCCGGAAGGGTCCGCCGGCAGATCGCTGATGACGGCCGCGGCGTCGGTGCGGTGCGAGGCGAGGGCTACGGCATCATCCGCATGCGGGAGCGCGCCGCTTTGCGGGCCGGGAAGCTCGAGATCACACCGGGTCCTCGCGGTGGCACTCGGGTGACGCTCGAACTGCCACTCGGCTGAGCTCCCGCCGATCGCTCCGCGACAAGCCATCCACGACGGCTCAGCCAGGAACGCAGGACGCCGCAGCGCCGGGCGCCAGTAGTCCACCCGGATGCGATGAGGTGCCAGACACGGAGGGAACGGCTGCTTCCAGCGCCTAGCGTCATTGGTCAGTGTCACCTACCTGCAAGGAGCTCGGGACATGACCACCCACAGCCCATGCGTCGTCGTCGGCTACGACGGGTCGCCGACCGCCCGTGCCGCGGTCGAGCTTGCCGTCGAGCGGGTGCCCGACGGCGGGTCAGTGATCGTCGTGAACGCGTACGACCTTCCGGCCGACTGGTACGGATGGCCTGCCTACAGCGAGCTCCTGCACGTGCCGCAGAGCCGAGGCAGCGAACTCCTCGAGCGCGTCGCCGCAGACGTACCTGCACTCGATCGCGTCGCCTACGAGACCGAGCTGATCGGCGGCCGCGCAGCGGCCTCCCTCGAGGCCGTCGCCGAGGCGCGGCACGCCCGCGAGATCATCGTCGGCACCCGCGGGTTCGGGCCTGTTCGCGCGCTACTGGGCAGCGTGGCGCACGAGCTCTTGCACGTCGCCCGTCGGCCCGTCACTGTCGTGCCGGTACGCGCGATCGCCGACGAAGCGGCGAATAACTCGACGCTCGACGCCGCCGGCGCGGCGCGCGGCTGATGGAGAGGCGCGCGATGAGCGTACGAGTCGGAATCAACGGCTTCGGCCGGACCGGTCGCGCCATGTTGCGGGCCGCGCACGCGCGCGGCGCCGACATCGAGTGGGCCGGCATCAACGACCTCATGGGCGCCGAGATGGCGGCCCGTCTGCTGCGACGCGACTCGATCTACGGCGCCTTCCCGGGCACCGTGGAGGCGACCGGATCCGCGATCGTCGTGGATGGCCGCGAGATCCCCGTGACGACGGCGCCGGACCCCACCGCGATTCCCTGGGCCGACCTCGGAGCCGACGTGGTCGTCGAGTCGACCGGCCGCTTCAAGACGCGCGAGGCGGCCGCCGGTCACCTGCTCGCGGGCGCGCTGAAGGTCATCGTCTCCGCGCCGGCAGCGGACGCGGACGTGACCCTCGCGCTCGGCGTCAACTTCGACGACGTGTACGACACCCGGCGCCATCACGTCATCTCCAACGCCTCCTGCACGACCAACTGCCTGGCGCCGATGGCGAAGCTCATCCACGAGGAGTTCGGGATCCGCCACGGCACCATGACGACGGTCCACGCCTACACGGGAGACCAGCGGCTGCTCGACGCCCCGCACGAGGATGCGCGGCGGGCCCGCGCCGCGGCGCTGAACCTCGTGCCGACCACGACCGGCGCCGCCCGAGCGGTCGGCCTGGTTGTCCCCGAGCTCGACGGTCGGCTCAAGGGCTACGCGGTTCGCGTCCCCGTCCCGACGGCATCGCTCGTCGATCTGACCGTCGAGCTCGACTCCACCACCTCGGCGCAGGCCATCAACGCGGGAGTTGCCGAGCGGGCCGACCGAGGACGCCTCGCAGGCATCTTCGGCTACAGCGACGAGCCGCTCGTCTCCAGCGACATCGTCGGATCCTCGTATTCGGGGGTGTTCGACGCCGGCCTGACCAGCGTCGTGGGCGGCACTCAGGCCAAGGTCGTCGCCTGGTACGACAACGAGTGGGGCTACTCGAGCCGACTCGCCGAGCTCGTCGAGCGCGTCCTGCTTCCCGTTGCGCATCCGGACGCCGCGCCGCGACGCGAATCCCTACCCACGTCGCGCGTGTGAACACCGCGAGCGACGACCGTTCATCCACAGGAAGGCACCCCATGAAAGCACTCGTCTATCACGGTCCCGGCCAGCGCAGCTGGGACTCGGTCGCCGACCCCGGCATCATCGACCCCACCGACATCCTCGTGCACGTGGACACCTCGACGATCTGCGGAAGCGACCTGCACATCCTCAAGGGCGACGTGCCCGAGACACCGCCCGGAACGGTGCTCGGACACGAGGCGGTCGGCACCGTTGAGGAGATCGGCGCCGGCGTTCGCAGCGTGGGTGTCGGTGATCGCGTGCTGCTGTCGTGCATCAGCGCATGCGGCGGCTGCCGCTATTGCCGGCAGGGGCGCTACGGCCAGTGCCTGGGCGGTGGCGGCTGGATCTTCGGGCACACCATCGACGGCCTCCAGGCCGAGTACGCGCGTGTCCCGTTCGCTGATAACTCCGTCTACAAGGTGCCGGCCGGGCTCACCGATGAGCAGGTGCTCTTTCTCGCGGACATCCTCCCGACCGCCTTCGAGGTCGGCGTGCTCAACGGAGCGGTGACGCCGGGGGACATCGTCGCCATCGTCGGCGCCGGGCCCGTCGGTCTGGCCGCGATCCTCACAGCCCAGCTCTACACGCCCGGTCACATCGTGGCGATCGACCTCGCCGACACGCGGCTACGGCGCGCCGGCCAGTTCGGCGCCGACACGACGATCAACAACGGCCGCGAGGACGCGCGTGCCCGGATCATGGAGCTCTCCGACGGGCT
>JAXDHR010000014.1:0-5293 GCA_034664425.1 Solirubrobacteraceae bacterium | reverse complement strand
ACGACCAGGTGCGCATCGAGGGCACGATCGCGACGCTCGCGCCAGAGCTCAAGGTGATCGCGCCCGTGCGCTCCTGGGCGATGGGCCGCGACGAGGAGATCGCCTACGCGCGCAAGCACGGCATCCCCGTCAAGGGCGGCACCGAGGCGGCGCCGTACTCGATCGACGACAACCTCTGGGGGCGCTCGTCGGAGGGCAAGTGGATCGAGGACCTCTCGCACGCGCCCGACGACGACGTCTTCCAGCTCGTCACGCGTCCTGAGCTCGCACCGGACGAGCCGCAGGTGGTCGCCCTCGAGTTCGAGCGCGGCCTGCCCGTCGCCGTCGACGGCGAGCGGCTGCCGCTGCCCGAGCTCATCGATCGCGTGGCCGAGATCGGCATGCGCCACGGCGTCGGCATCGTCGACCACATCGAGGACCGCATCGTCGGCCTGAAGGTGCGCGACATCTACGAGGTCCCGGCCGCGACCGTGATCCTCAAGGCGCACAAGGAGCTCGAGCGCCTGACGGGCACGATCCACCAGAACCAGTTCAAGCCACGGCTGGACCAGCAATGGGCCTACCTCGTCTACGCCGGCCTCTGGTGGGAGCCGCTGCGGACCGACCTCGAGGCCTACGTCGAGCACGTCAACGAGCGCGTCACCGGCACGATCGGGCTCAAGCTCTACAAGGGAAGCGTTCGCGTCGTGACGCGCGCGTCGCCGAACGCGGTCTACGACGCGCAGCTCGCCACGTTCGCGGACTCGGGCGGCCTGTTCTCCCAGAACGCCTCCCCGGGCTTCATCGAGCTCTGGGGGCTGCAGTCGCGGATGGCGTACCGGCTGCGGGAAGACGGGTAGGTTCCGCCCATGGGCTACAGGTTGCTGGGCTTCGTCGTGTGGAAGGGCGCCAAGTGGTACCTCGGTCGGCGCGTGGGTCCGCACCCGCGGAGGAAGGCGGCGCTCGCGGGCGGGGCGCTCGCGCTGAGCGCCGCTGCGCTCGCACTGGCGCTCAAGCGCGGTTCGGACGGCTAGCGACGGCGGCCTGCGGCAGCCGGGAATGCCGCTCGCAGCGGGGTCGAGCGGCTCGTGCCGCCGGTCGGTCTGGGAGCATCGCCGGCGTGGGTGAGACGACTCCTTCCGCCAGCGGCAGCGTCCACGGCCTCGTGATCGAAGCCGTCGAGTGGCTGCCGTCGGGCGCCGAGAGCGGCCTCGTGCGGGTGCGCGGACGCTGGAACGGCACCGAGCCCGCGATCGAGCTGCCGGCCCTGCTGCTGCGCAGCGAGGGGCTCGAGCATCGCTTCGAGTCGCTGCCCGACGCGCGCTTCGGCCGCGACGTCGCATCCTGGCGCGGCACCTACCTGGTACCGGCCGCGCTCGTGACCGAGGACCCCGAGGCGCTGTGGCTCGACTGGGCCGACCGCGGCCGCTCAGAGCTGCCGCCCCTCGCGCGCGGGGTCGAGCCCCCGGCCGTCGCGCCTGCGACGGTCCCCGAGCCGCCCGCAGGCGGCGCGCAGGTGATCGACCGCGCGGTGCTCGCCGAGCGCCGCGCCCGCCGCGCCGAAGCGTCCGAGCAGGCGCAGGCGCGGATCGCCGCCGAGGCGATCCAGGCCGTCGAGGTGCTCGAGCTGCGCTCCGCCGAGCTGGAGCGCCGCCTCGAGGAGGCGTCCGCCGAGCGCGACGCGCTGGCCGCCGAGGGCGCCGCCCCCCGGGAGCCCGATCGCGGGGCGCTGTCCGCCGCGCTCGAGTCCGGCTCGCGGCTGCGCGCCCAGGCGCACGATTGGCGCGTCCACCTGCGGGCGAGCGAGGCGGCGCGCTCGGCCGACGGCGTCCACCACGCGCCGCACGAGGTCGCCGCGTTCGCCGCGCTCGAAGCCGAGCTGGCGGATGCGCGCGAGGCCGCCGCGACGGCGCACGCGGAGCTCGAGCGCGATCTCGCCGACAGGGCGAGCGATTCCGCGTCGGCCCGCGGTGCGTGGGAGCGCCGCGTGGGCGAGCTCGAGGCGGCGCTCACCGCGGTGCGCGCGGAGCTCGAGGCGGCGCGCGAGCAGCTCGCGGACCGCGAGCGCCGGCTGGGCGGGCTCGCCGAGATCCAGCGCGAGGTGCGGGCCGATCTCGAGCAGCGGCTCGTCGCCGCCGGCGAGTTCGCCACCCGCGCGCAGGAGCGCGTCGCGAGCGCCGAGGCCGCCGCCGCGGCGGCCGAGGCGCGGCTGCACGTCGAGACGGTCGCGCGCGCGGCGCTCGAGGACGAGCTCGACCGCGAGCGTGCAGCGCGCGCGCCCCTGGCTGCCGACCTGGAGGCCGCACTCGGCGCGCGCGCCTCCGCCGAGGGTGCGCTGGCCGCGCTGCGCGGCGACCTGGCGGCGCTCACGGCCGACCGCGAGCGCGCCTCGGCCGAGCTCGCGATAGCGCAGACCGAGATCGAGGACGCCCGCGCCGAGGCAGCGGCGGCCGAGCGCCGGCTGCGCGCGGCGGTCGATGCCGCGCACACCGCGCGCTCCTCCGGCCGCGCCGCGCTCGAGGACGCACGGGCCGCCGCGACCGCCGCCGAGGTCAAGCTCGAAATGCTGCGCCAGCAGGCCGATGCCGCGGCGGCCGATGCGGCAGCCGCGCAGCTCGAGGTGGTCGAGGCACGCGCCGAGCGGGAGGCCGCTCAGACGGCACTCGAGCAGATGCGCACGTCCCGCGACGCCGCCGAGGCGACGCTCGCCGCCGCCCGCGAGGACGCCGAGTCCTCGGGCGCGAGCCTCGCCGACCGGATCGCCGAGCTCGAGCGCGGGGCGGAGCCGGAGCGCCTCGAGCGGCTCGCGCGCGAGCAGGCCGAAGCCGCGGCCGCCACCCGCGAGGGCCCCGCTGCGGGCGGAGATCTCGCCGCTCGGCTCGACGCCGCCGCAAGCGCGCTGCGCGAGCGCACGCCGGAGCCCGCGGCCGGCGCGCCCGAGCCGGCCGCGCCGCAACCGGCGGTCGAGGCCGCCGAGCCGGAGCCGGAGCCGAAGAAGGCCGATGCGCCGCGCGAGCCCGTCCTGCGGCGAGCGCTCGTGCGGCTCGCCGAGGACGACCGCGAGGCGGCCGGGCGACTGCTCGCCGGGCTGCTGCCCGGCCAGGCCGCGGCCGTCGCCGGTCCGCTCTCGTATGACATCACGATCCGCGGGCTCGGCACGTTCGCCGTCACGCTCGAGGACGGGGCCGGCCGGGCGGAGCCGATCGCGGCTCGCCGCTCGCGCCGCGAGGCCGCGTTCCACCTCGCCGCAGGGCCGCGCACGCTCGCCGAGCTGCTCGCCGGCGAGCCACACCGCATCGGCCGGTTCAGCGGACCGGCGCGCTTCCGCGGCCGCCGCCGCCGGCTCGCCGAGCTGCGTCCGGTCGTCGAGGCGCCGCTGTCGCTGGCCGCGGCGGCCAGGGCCGGAGCGGCGGTCGAGCCGGGGCTGGCCTGGCGCACGCTCGGCGCCGCCGTCCGACCGGCCTGGACACGCGGGCTGCACTTCACGATCGAGCAGGTCACCGATGCGCAGCGCTGGTACATCAGCGCGCGCGACGGCGCCGGACTGGCCGTCACCAGCGGCCCGCCGCCGCAGCCGCCGGCCGCGACCGTGACCATGAGCCGCGCGGCCTTCGACCGGCTGCTGCGCGACGAGCCGCACGTCGCCGGCGACCGCCCCTGGATCCGCGGCGACCGGGAAGCGGTCGCCGCGCTGCTCGCGCTCGCCGACCGCGCGCGGCGCTAGCGACCACGCCCTCCGACGGTCACGACGGCGCTGCGCGCGAGGATCGTCGCGCCGTCGCGCAGCGTCAGCACGACGCGCGCGCGGGTCGTGCGGTCCACGCGGGCGACGAAGCGCGCGCGCGAATGGCGGTCGAGCCGCGCGCGGGCCACCGGCCACCAGCCGAAGTGCTCGCGCTGGCGCAGCTGCAGGACGACGGTTGCGCCCGGGGACGCCGGCGTGACGGCGGCGCGGACGACCCGGCGCTGGGCGCCGCCGGGGACCGCGGCCGTCACGTGCCGGTCGACGACCAGCAGCCGCACCGGCGGGCTCGCCTCGCCGCCGGCGACCAGGGCGCGGTACTGCGCGGTCTTCGGCGAGCGCACGGACGCCACGAAGCCGCCGTCGCTCGCGACGGTCGTGGAGCCGGCGGGCTCGAAGCCGGCGCCCGCATCGCGCTCGATCGCGACCGGCGACCCCGGGGCCAGCGAGGAGCGCCCGCGCAGCACATACAGCCGCCCCGGCGCGCCCGGCTCGCGGGGGGCGTCGAGCAGCACGCGGTGGACGTCGATCTCACCGTGCATCCCGGCGTGCACGATGCAGTGGTAGGTGATCACGCCCGGCGCGGCCACGCGGTGGTCGTAGGTGTCGCCGCCGAAGAGCTGGCGCGAGCTGAACGAGCCGTCGTCGGCCGTCACTGTGTGGCGCAGCACGCTCGCGTTGTCCCAGTGGACCGCATCGCCTGCCAGGACGTCGACGCGCTCCGGGGCGTAGGAGCCGGCGAGGATCGCGACGTGCGCCATGCCGGCCGCGCCGTCGCCGTGCGCCATCTGCGCCTGCGCGACGGCGGCGGCGAGTCCCACCGCCGCCGTCGCGAGCGCCCCCGCCGCCGGGCCGGCGGCGAGCCGCTTCACCGCCGCACCCGGTAGATCCCGATCATGCCGGCCATCATGTGCGACTCCACGTGGCAGTGGTAAAGCCACGTCCCGGGGTCCTCCTCGCGCCAGGAGACCTTGAAGCTCTCGGCGGGACCGACCGTCTGCGTGTCCTCCGGCACGCCGCCGGGGCCGCGCCAGCGGTGCCCGTGGACGTGGAAGGTGTGGTGCTCGGAGCCGATCGCCGTCACGTCCCACTGCACACGCTGGCCGACGCGCGCGGTGAACACGGGAGTGTTGCCGACGAAGGCGCGCCCGTCGATCGTCTGGAACTGCCCCATCGGGGCGAAGACGACGACGAACTCCCGGTCGGGCGGGCGCTCGTGGCGACCGAGGATCGAGAGCATCCCGTACATGCCGCCCAGCAGCGACTCGTCCATCGACGGCGAGTGGTCGTGGTAGGGCCAGACGCCGGCGGAGTCGTTGCCGGCCCGCAGCCGGTAGGTCCACGTCCTCCCGGGTTTGACGTTCGCGTCACGGCCCGAGAACCCGGGCAGGTAGGCGCCGTCCGAGCTGGGCTTGTAGTGGACGCCGTGGAAGTGCATCGAGTGTGGGTTGTGCAGCAGCGTGTCGAGGTTCTTGAAGTGCACGACGATGCGGTCGCCGACACGCGCGCGCAGCAACGGCCCCGGGATCAGGTTCTGGTTGCTCGACCCGCGCGGCATGTTCGGCAGCGTGT
>JAXDHR010000013.1:0-9311 GCA_034664425.1 Solirubrobacteraceae bacterium | reverse complement strand
GTCGCGCGCATCGACCCGCGCTGGGTCGAACCGCTCGCCGAGCACCTGGTCTCCCGCAGCTACTCCGAGCCGCGCTGGCAGCGCTCCCGCGCGCAGGTCGTCGCGACCGAGCGCGTCACGCTGCTCGGGCTGCCGATCGTTCCGGCGCGTACCGTCGGCTACGGCGCGATCGACCCGCCGCTGGCGCGCGAGCTGTTCATCCGCCGCGCGCTGGTCGAGGCCGACTGGAACACGCGGCACGCCTTCATGGCCGAGAACGCCCGCGCGATCGAGGAGGTGGGCGCGCTGGAGGACCGCGCGCGCCGCCGCGACCTGCTCGTCTCCGATCAGGTGCTGTTCGAGTTCTTCGACGCGCGGATCCCCGCCGACGTGGTGTCGGGCGCGCACTTCGACCGCTGGTGGCGCGACGCGCGCCGCGACGCGCCCGACGCGCTGACCTACACGCGCGAGCTGCTGATCGCGCCGGGCGCGGCCGATGCGCTCGCCGGCTCCGGCCGGCCGGGCGAGTGGAAGCAGGGCGACCTGCGTCTGCGGCTCTCCTACCGCTTCGAGCCCGGCACCGAGCAGGACGGAGTGACGGTCCACGTGCCGCTGAAGGTGCTGCCGCAGCTGCGCGGCGACGGCTTCGACTGGCTCGTGCCGGCATTGCGCCCGGAGCTCGTGACGGCGCTGATCCGCTCGCTGCCGAAGGAGCTGCGCCGCGCGCTCGTCCCCGTGCCGCAGGTCGTCGACGAGGTCCTCGAGCGGTTGCGCCCACGCCAGGGACGGATCACCGACGCGGTGGCGCGCGCGATCGAGGAGACCCGCGGCGTGCGGATCCCGCCGGACGCGTGGGACGCCTCGCGCCTGCCGGAGCACCTGCGCATGGGCTTCCGCGTCGAGGACGAGGCCGGCGAGGCGATCGCCGAGGGCACCGACCTCGACGCGCTGCGGCGCACGGTGGGCCCGCGGCTGCGGGCCGAGCTGGCGGCGGCGAGCGCGTCGCTCGAGCGCCACGGACTGCGCGACTGGCCCGGCGGCGAGCTCCCGCAGGTCGTCGCTCTGCCGGGGACCGGCCAGGCCGTCCGCGCTTACCCGGCGCTCGCGGACGAGGGCGAGGCGGTCGGCGTCGCGGTGCTCGAGACCCCCGCCGCGCAGCGTGCGTCGATGTACGCGGGCACGCGGCGGCTGCTGCGGCTGACGATCCCGTCGCCGCAGCGCTTCGTGTCCGACCGGCTCGACAACGCCGCCAAGCTCGCGCTCGCGAGTGCTCCGCACGGCAGCATCGCCGCGGTGCTCGACGACGCCCAGACGGCCGCGCTCGACGCGCTCGTCGCGGAGGCCGGCGGCCTGCCGTGGAACGAGGCGGCGTGGCGGCGCCTGCGCGATCACGTCGCCGGCTCGCTCGCCGATCGCACCGCGGGCATCGCGGGCGACATGATCGCCGTGCTCGACGCCGCGCGCGCGGTCGAGCGTGCGCTCGAGCCCCTGACCGCGCCCCCGCTGCAGGCCGCGCGCGCCGACGTGCGCCAGCAGCTGCGGCGGCTCGTGCGGCCCGGCTTCGCGAGCGCGAGCGGCGCGGCGCGCCTGCCCGACGTCACCCGCTACCTGCGCGCGGCGGTCGTGCGGCTGGAGCGGCTCCCGGACGTCGTCGCCACCGATCGCGACCGCATGGACGCGGTCCACGAACTCGAACGCGCGTACCGCGAGCGGCTCGAGTCGTGGCCGCGCGGGCGCCCCCTGCCGGCCTCCCTGCGCGAGCTGCCGTGGATGCTCGAGGAGCTCCGTGTCAGCCACTTCGCGCAGGGCCTGGGGATCAAGGGCGGCGCCTCGAGCAAGCGCATCCGCCGCGCGCTTGCCGAGGCCTGAGGGTCCCGCAACTCTCCTCTTCAACACCGGTTGTGGAACCCGTAGGGACCTAACGATCCAAGGGAGATCCACATGCTGGCACGGCTTCGACGGCGCGCGAGCTTCGCGAACGTCACCTCTGCCCTCGCCCTCTTCGTCGCGCTGGGCGGCACGAGCTACGCGGCCATCACGCTTCCCTCCAACAGCGTCGGAGCCGCGCAGATCCGCACCGGCGCCGTCGGCACGTCCGAGATCCGCAGGAACGGGGTCGGCGCGTCGGAGATCAACACCGGGGCCGTCCGCGCGGGCGAGATCAAGACCGGCGCGGTCCACGGCACGGAGATCGCCTCCAACTCGGTCGGGCTGGTGGACATGAAGAAGGACGCGATCACGACCGCCCAGGTCAAGGACGGCAGCCTGGAGGCCACCGACCTCTCCGATGCCGCGCGTGCGTCGCTGACGAACGCGCCCCTGTATCGCGCCGCGGTCAACACCACCGGCGCCGCCGTGGCGGGCAACGCCACGGGCGCGTCGCGCGCCGCCGCGGGGGTCTACACCGTCGACTTCGGCAAGGACGTCAGCGGCTGCTTCTACTCCGCGACGCTCGCAGCGGTCAAGAACGGCACGGGGACCGACTCGCCCACCCCGGGCAGCATCACCGTCGAGCCGGGCGCCGCGACGACCAGCGTCGTGGTGCACACGTACGTCGTCCCGGGCGCAACGCCCCAGGACGAGCCCTTCCACCTGGCTGTGAGCTGCTGAGCACGGGCTGATCGGGCGCCGGGTCCGCGCGCGGACCCGGGCGCCCCGCTCCGCGGGCGCGCGCGTGCAACGGACGCCGCCGCGTTCGCTACAACCGTCGCGTGCCCCGCCGCCGCCGTCGTCGTTCCTCGTTCTCCTCGTACGGGCGGACGGGAGCGCCGTGGCTGCAGCCCGTCGGGCGCCACAGGCGCCGGCGCGTCCACGTCGGACCGCTGCTCGTCGTCGCCGCCCTGATCGTCGTCGCGGCCGCGGCGGCGGCGTTCGTCTACAAGCGCCACGAGGCGGCGGACCGGCGGCAGGCGGCCGCCCAGCACTTCGCCGACGCGTGGCGGCGTGGCGACTACGCGACGATGTACCGGCTGATCACGCCCGCCGCCCGGCGCGTGCGCAGCGCGGCCGCGTTCGCCGGCCTCTACCGCGCGGTCCGCCGGCAGGCCACGATCACGCGCATCACGCCGCAGGCCGCGGGGACCGTGCGCAAGGGGCGCAGCGTCGTGCGAGTGCGCGTCCAGACCCGTCTCTTCGGCACGCTGAGGGGAAAGGTCACGTTGCCGATCGAGGACGCCGGCAGCGGCTCCTACGTCGCCTGGACGCCGGCGCTGCGGCTCCCGGGCCTGCGTCCCGGCGAGGCCGTCATGCGCCGGATCCTGCGCACGCCGCCGCGGGCGCCGGTGCTCGCCGCCGACGGCAGCCGGCTCGCGGATCACCCGGCGTCCGCCGCCATCGCCGGCACCGAGCCCGCGCCCGGCCAGCCGGGGACGGGGATCGAGAGCCTCTACAACGCCCGCCTCGGCGGGCGGTCCGGCGCCGAGCTGCGCTTCGGACGGCGTGTGATCAAGAAGGTGCCGGTGCGCAAGGGCCGCGCCGTGCGCTCCACGATCGTCCCGAGCGTGCAGGCGGCGGCGGCGGCCGCTCTCGGCGGCCGCCTCGGCGGCGTCGCCGTCGTACGCCCCCGCACGGGCGACATCCTCGCCCTCTCGGGGCTCGCCGTTTCCGCGCCGCAGCCGCCCGGGTCGACGTTCAAGATCATCACGCTGTCCGCTTCGCTGCAGCACCGCATCGCGACGCCCGCGAGCAGCTATCCCGTGCGGACGTACGCGCTGCTCTCGGGGGTGCGCCTGCGCAACGCGAGCGACGAGTCCTGCGGCGGCTCGCTCGGCGCCTCGTTCGCGATCTCGTGCAACTCCGTGTTCGCGCCGCTGGGCGCCAAGCTGGGGGCGAAGCGGCTCGTGGCCGCTGCGGAGTCGTTCGGCTTCAACGAGAAGTTGAGGGTCCCGGCCTTCAAGCCGAGCACGATCCCAGCGCCGTCGCAGCTCAAGGACGACCTCGCGGTCGGGGCGAGCGCGATCGGCCAGGACCGCGACCTCGCCACGCCGCTGACGATGGCCTCCATCGGCGCGACGATCGGCAACGACGGCGTGCGGGCGCGTCCGCGCATCGCGCGCTCGGAGCCGGTGCGGCGCCGGCGCGTCGTGCGCGCGACGGTCGCCCACGAGGTGCGGACGATGATGCTCAGCGTCGTGAGCACGGGCACCGGCGTCGCCGCCGCGCTGCCCGGCATCCAGGTCGCCGGCAAGACCGGCACCGCGGAGCTGAGGCCGACCGCGAGCGGTCCGTCGGACCCGAAGAACACCGACGCCTGGTTCGTGGCCTTCGCCCCGGCCCAGGCCCCCAAGCTCGCCGTCGCGGTGATGCTCGTCGGCGCCGGCGCGGGCGGCGCGGCCGCCGCCCCGGTCGCTCGGCAGGTGCTCGCGGCAGCGCTGTAGGCGCGCCGGGCGCTACAACAGCCCGCGCTCCGAGAACTCGCGGCGCAGGGCGCGGCGCTGCCACGCCGAGGCGGCGACGAACGCCGAGAGCGCCTCCTGCGACTCGCGCACCGACGTGCGCGACTCCGCGAGCTCGGACTCGAGCGCGTCCATCCGCGTGCGCTGCGCCTCGACGCTCGCTCGCAGCTCGACGAGCTCTGCCTGGTCGCCGTCGGAGAGCTCGGTGGTCCACTCCCATGCGGGCGTGTGATCGCGCTCCTCGGTGAGCACGTCCGAGACGACCGGGCTCGGGCGCGAGCGGCCGCGCGGCGCCAGGGCGGCGCGGAGCTCGTCCGGGGAGACGTGAGGTTCGCTGGAACGGTCCGGCTGGGTCATGCCCATCGGGTTCGCGGGCAGGCCGAGCCCTCCTGCCTCACCGGCAGGACTGCATGCGAGCGACCAGCGGGCTCAGCCCGCGGCTCCCGCGGGGACGCTCGCAACGTGCGTGACGCGAGCGGCGTCGGTCGCCCGCAGCAAGCGATTGGGCAGCTCCGCACGCAGCCAGCGCGAGCGCGGCCCGGGAAGCGTCGAGACGATGATCTCGTCATGGCGGCGCGGGTCCCAGACCTCGAGCACGGCTTCGACGGGATCCTCGTCGCCGACGACCCCATCGGCGTGGAGGCCCGCGTCGCGCCAGGCCGCCAGCGCCGCCTCGAGCCGTGGTCGCGCGACATCGCGGGCCTGCAGGCCCGGGCCCACGCAGGGCATCACGAGCGTGAAGTGCTCCGGGCCGTCCTCGAGCCGGGAGCGGAGAGCCGATATCAGCTCCGGGCTGTCCGCCGTCACGTTGGCGACGACCAGGACCGAGATGGGTGCGTGCATGCGCTTCCTCCTGCTCGATGCGGCGCTACGCGCGGTTCGCAACCGAGGTTACCCCTCGTCCTGAGCATTGCGTGAAGACCCGCCACCGGGCCAATCGGCCGCGGCACCGGCTTGGCCCGCCGTCCATTTGCCCGGCGATCGGAGCGCCGAAGACTGCGGACATGCCGAAGCCCCGCACGAACGAGGTCTCAGAGCTGGCCCTGACCGCGACGCTGCTGTCGCTCTACGTCGGCGCCCGTGGGACCGCGCGGGCACTCGCGGTCGTGCAGTCGCTCATGCGCTGATCCTCCCCGAGAACGCCGACGGCCCGCCTGCGGGCGGGCCGTTCGTCGTGTCTAGTGGTCGCTCAGAGCGCCGCCGCAGAACGGGCACGAGGCCCGGTGCACGACGCGCTCGGCGTCCCACAGCCGCAAGCACTTGCGGCAGATGAAGCGCATCATGGCTCCACCTCCTTCTTCACAGCACGACCGCCCTCATGGCGGTCGGGGGAGGCGGCGGGACGGATCCCGCGTGTGCATCGCCTCTACGAGGCAGTGTAGCTCGCTGGGCGCCTCAGGCGGCGGTGGCGGCCGCGACCGCTGAGCGGCTGTCGGGCAGCACCTCGAGATGGCGGTTGAGCGCGGTCAGGGCGATCAGCCGGCGGACCGTCTCCGAGCCCTCGACGACCAGCAGGCGGCGACCGGCGCGCAGTGCGCGGCGGTGGGCGGCGAGGACCTGGGCGAGCCCCGCCGAGTCGATGAAGCCGAGGTCGGAGAGATCGAGCACGAGGCAGGCCGGCGCCGTCGCCTCGACGCGCCGCAGCTCGGCGTCGACCGTGTACGCGGACGGGCCACTCAGCTCGCCCTGGATGGCGACGCGGACCGCCTCGGCGCCCAACGCCTCGATCACCACCTGACACAGCACGGCACTTCCTCTCCTCGGACCGCCTGGCGGCTGCCAGTACCCCGCGGGGCACCCTACCCAACCGCCGGGTTCGCACCGGCCCAATCAGGCCTGCTGGGCGATCCTGTCCACGAGCAACCCGCCTTTGAAGACGATCGCCGACAGGTACGCGTACTCGTAGGCGATGATCACGGTCGCCAGGTTGCCGAAGATCGATCCGTAGTCGGCTAGCTCGCGCAGGTAGAGCCGAGTCCCAGCGACATCAGCAGCCAGGCGACCACGACGAGCCCCGTGCCGAACGTGACCCAGCGCCGGCGCGGCCGTCTTCGTCGCCGGGGCGGCGCCCCGGGCTCAGTGCCCGTGCCGCCGCGAGCGGGCCATCTCGGCGACGACGCGGTCGTCGCTCGCGTTGTGCTTGCCGGCACCGACCCACGCGTAGCGGAACAGCAGCGCGGCGAGCATGTACAGGCCCGAGGCGACGTGGTGCGCCGGCGTGCCGCGGCGGCTGCCGAAGCGCAGCGCGAGCCCGAGGCGGGTCGACCACTTGGCGGCCTTGTAGAGCTTCCCGGGTCGTCCCTCGTCGAGGCCGTGGGCGAGCGGGCCGAGGCGGCGCTCGTTGATCGTGGACAGCAGCAGCTCCGTCCCCATGGCGGCCGCTTCGACGTGGCCGAGCGCCTCGCGGGTCGGGTCGCCCGGCTTGCGGCCGGCGGCGACGAGCACGAGCCGGCAGGCCGCGGCGCCGGTGGCCGTCGCGGTCGAGATGAAGATCGGCCCGAGGAACCACCGCGAGCGCGCCCACAGCGGGACCGCCGTCGACGCGAGCAGCACGCCCGTGTAGGAGCCGAGGTAGCCGCCGACGACCGCGTTGGCGGCGCCGAGCCGCTTCGCGGCGTGGCGCCGGCCGATGAGATCCGCGCCGACCGAGGCCGCGGCGAGGTTGCCGAACGCGGTCAGCGCCCAGGCTCCCATCGACATCGGCGAGCGCACCTTGACGATGCGCAGCATGTTGTAGAAGCGCATCGGCCGTCCGAGATCCATGATCAGCAGGGCTGGGGAGGGCACGAGCGCGACGAGCGCGACCCGGCGGGCGATCGCCGCCGCGTGCTCGTCACGGGCGAGGTCCGCCGCCAGCGCGACGAACGCCGCGCCCGAGGCCATGCCACCGAACCAGAAGTACAGCGGCACCTCCCAGGTCCACACGGGCTCGTGCATGATCGGGCCCTGGATGGTGTCGGGCAGCGGCCCGCTGCGCGCCTTGCGGGCCGCGTCGCGGATCACCTCGAGGTCGGGCGCCTGCGAGCCGTACTCGGTGTCCTTGTCGTAGAGGTAGGACCAGCGCCCGTCCTTGTACTGGCCGATGTGCAGCGCGACCTTCTCGCCGCCACCGGTCTTCTCGCCGAACGCGGGCTCGCCCGGCTTGCCGAGCGCCGGCGTCGTGTCGCGCGGCACGTGCTGGTGCGGGTCGCTCACCGGCGGCGCTCCCACGCGAACGCGGCGGCGACGCCGGCGGCCCACAGCAGCCCGGCGCCGAACGCCGCCACCGTGGCGGGGATCACGTTCTCCTGGATCGGCGAGTCGGCCTGCGCGGGCAGCCCGTAGCGCTCGGGGGCCTCGGTAAGCAGGAAGAACGCGCCGAGGCCGCCGGCCAGCGACTCCTCGGGCTCGTCGTGCGCGCCATAGAGGTAGGCGCCCTCGACACCGCGGCCGTGCAGGGTGGTAACCCGTTTGGCGGCGATCTCGAGCAGCTCCTCATAGGGGCCGAACTGGATAGAGTCGGTCGGGCAGCTCTTCGCGCAGGCGGGCTCGAGGCCGTCCTCGAGGCGGTCGTAGCAGAGCGTGCACTTGGCCGCCCGGCCGTCGTCGGGATCGCGGTCGACCACGCCGAACGGGCATGCGGGCACGCAGTACCCGCAGCCGTTGCAGACGTCGGGTTGGAGCACGACCGTCCCGAACTCCGAGCGGATCAGCGCGCCGGTCGGGCACGCGTCCATGCAGCCGGCGTTCGTGCAGTGCTTGCAGACGTCGGACATGAAGACCCAGTCGCCGAACCCGGCGAAGGGCCGCTGGTACTCCTCGGCGGCGGCGACGAGATCGACGTCGTGGTGGGAGAAGTCGACGGGGCCCGCGGACTCCTGCTCGGCCAGTTCGACGAAGCGGACGTGGCGCCAGGTCGACGCGCTGAGCTCGCGCGTGTGGTCGTAGGAGCCGCCCTTGGTGAACGTGCCGCCGTCGGCGGGCAGGTCGTTCCACTGCTTGCAGGCGACCTCGCAGGCCTTGCAGCCGATGCACGTCGTCGTGTCGGTGAAGAAGCCCATGCGCTGCGCGCCCGGGCGCTGGATCGTCGTCTCGGTCACTTGTGCGGACGGACCTCGGCCGGGTGATCGTGGTTGACCGCCACGCCTGGCGGCTTGTCGTGCACCCCGGCCAGCTTCGAGGTGCCGGCGTCGCTGCGACCCGCCCGCACGTCGCAGACGAACGCCTTGGACTCCTGGATCGAGACGTTGGGGTCACCCGACATGACGTTGATGTCGTTCGCCGATGCGCCTGGGGAGGGCCCGCCGAAGCCCCAGTGCCACGGCAGCGCGACCTGGTGGACGATGCGGTTCTCGATCCGCAGCGGCTTCATGCGGTCGGTGACCTTCGCGCGCGCCTCGATCTCCGCTCGCGGCGAGGAGATCGTCATCCAGCCGCCGTCCTCGATCCCGCGCTCGCGCGCGAGCACCGGGTCGATCTCGGCGAACATCTCGGGCTGCAGCTCCGCGAGCCACGGCAGCCAGCGCGACATGCCGCCGGCCGTGTGGTGCTCGGTGAGCCGGAACGTCGTCGCGACGCACGGCCAGGCCGGGTCGCCCGGGCGCGCGACCGGGTTGTCGTCGCGGGTCCAGCGCAGCGCGGCGGGGTTCTCGACGATATCCGTGTAGAGCGGGTTCGTCGAGATCGACTCGAGCGGCTCGTAGTGCGTCGGCATCGGCCCGTCGAGCAAACCCGCCGGCGCGAACAGCCAGCCGCGCCCGTCGGCCTGCATGATGAACGGGTCGTCGCCGGATATCGCGTCCATGCCCGTGGCGTCGTCGGGCGCCTTGTAGTCCGGGCGCTTGTCGACGGGGAAGTCGGGGACGTCGTAGCCCGTCCACTTGCCCTGCTCCTCGTCCCACCAGACGTAGCGCTTGCGCTCCGACCACGGCGCGCCGGACGGGTCGGCGCTGGCGCGCG
>JAXDHR010000012.1:0-6332 GCA_034664425.1 Solirubrobacteraceae bacterium | reverse complement strand
GCCGCATCCTCAACGAGACGCATCGGCTGATTGTCGGGCCGATGGTCACGAACCCCGCCACGCGCGACTGGACGGTGACCGCCTCGCTGTTCGCCACGCTCAACGAGATGTACGGCAACCGCACGGTCTGCGGCATCGGCCGCGGCGACTCTGCCGTGCGCGTCATCAACGGCAAGCCGGTGCGCCTGGCCGAGCTGCGCGAGGCGATCGGCGTCATCCGCGCGCTGGCCAACGGCGGGGAAGCCGACTACAAGGGCACGACGCTGCGGCTGCCGTGGAACCCCGGCAGCCGCCTGCCGATCTGGGTCGCGGCCTACGGCCCGAAGGCGCTCGCGCTCGCGGGCGAGGTCGGCGACGGGTTCATCCTCCAGCTCGCCGACCCGGACGTCACCGCCTGGAGCATCGCCGCGGTGCGCCGCGCCGCCGAGGCCGCGGGCCGCGATCCCGGCGCGATCACCATCTGCGTCGCCGCGCCGGCGTACGTCACCGACGGCAGCGAGGCGGCCCTCGAGCACGGGCGCGAGCAGTGCCGCTGGTTCGGCGGCATGGTCGGCAACCACGTCGCCGACATCGTCGCCCGCTACGGGGCCGGCGGCGCCGCCGTCCCCGCGGCGCTCACCGACTACATCGCCGGCCGCGACGGCTACGACTACAACGAGCACGGCCGCGCGGGCAACACCCACACCGCGTTCGTGCCCGACGCGATCGTCGACCGGTTCTGCCTGATCGGGTCGCCCGAGGAGCAGGTCGTCCGCCTGCACGAGCTCGCCGACCTCGGCGTCGACCAGTTCGCGCTCTATCTACAGCACGACGCCAAGGACGCGACCCTCTCGAGCTACGGCGAGCACGTCATCCCGGCCGTCAACGCCCGCGAGGCGGCGAAGGGCTGAGCTCGTCGACGACACCGGCGCGCCCGTGCGTGACGCCGGACATCCGGGGATCAGCGGGATGAACACGACCTCGCCGCCGACGCCGACGCCGAAGTACGTCCGCCACTGCTTCGGCGAGTCCGAGCCGGAACTGGCACGATCGCGACGACCACGGCCGGCTCGTGCCCACCCGACCAGTCGATTCCTGCCGGAAGGTGACCTCCATGGACGTGCAATTCATCACGAGCGTCGCGGTGATCAGCTCTGACGCCGGCGTCAGCCGAAGGTTCTATGTGGACGCGCTCGGCTTGCCGCTGACCGCCGAAGATGACGGCTATCTGCACAGCGAAGACATCGACGGGTGCAAGTCCTTCGGGGTCTGGCCCCTGACTCAGGCTGCCCGGGCGTGCTTCGGCACGCCTGACTGGCCAGCGGAGCGACCGGCGCCGCAGGCCAGCATCGAATTCGAGGTCGCGGACGCCGGCAACGTCCAGGCCGCAGCGGACGAGTTGAAGGAGAAGGGCTTGACGCTGCTGCACGACTCACGGACCGAGCCGTGGGGACAGACCGTCGCTCGACTGCAATCCAGCGAGGGCGTCATCATCGGTCTCTCGTACGCGCCCTCGATGCATCCGTAACGAAAAGGACGCGCGTCCTTCGACGCCTTCCTCGCGCGAGCTACGGGCACTGCCCGGCGAAGGCCGTGATCCCGGATTTCGTACGGCGGCGATCTCAATCGCGCCGCCCAGCAGCAGGACGGTCATCACACCGAGCACGACTCGGTAGTCGACGGTCGCGATGAGGATGGCGCCACCGGCGATCGCGGCGACGTGCGGCACCGCAGTGACCATGTCGAGCGCACCGAACGCCCGCCCCTGCATGGCGGGGCGGGTCATTCGCTGCAGCAGCGTCGTCTGGGCGACGACGGCCCATGGCATTCCGATCCCGAGCAGCACGTATCCGAGCAGCACAGCAGGCAAGTTCGGCATGGCAAGCAATGGGCAGCCCATCGCGAAGAGCGCGAGCCCTGTTGCGCACAGGCGCGGCTCGCCGATCCTGCGTAGCACCGGTGCGGCCATCACACCCGCCGCGATCGCCGCGCCGCCCTGAATGCCCATGAGGACACCGAGGAACGCCGGCGGCCGATGCAGCCCGACGTCGACGACGGCGTAGAGCGCGGTCTCCGCGAAGCCGAAGCCGAGCACGGAGACGAGTGCCGCCAGGATCAGCCGGCGCAGGATCGGTGTCGACCAGATGTGCCGCAGGCCGGCGGTCGCATCGGCGACGGAGGTCCGCGACGGCTCCCGAGCGGCTTCGCGGACACGCATGCACGCGAGCGCGATGGCCGCCAGCAGGAACGTGGTCGCGTCGAGCACCACCACGGCAGCCGGCCCAACCGCGGCGAAGAGTCCCGCGCCTCTCAACGCCGCCGAAGGGAGGGGGAGGGATTCGAACTGGCGGTGCTGGGCGCCGCCGAGGAAGCCCTCCCGAGAGCAGATGAGCAGCCGTTTGAGCATCAGCGCGGTCTGCGCCCGGAGGTTCGAGGATCTGGCCGGAGCGCCGTCCTACCTCGTGTCCGACGAGGCGGGGTTCGTCACGGGCCAGACCTGGGTGCTACGTCTACGGCGTCGGCAACGTGTTCGCGGCGCGCCGCGCGTCGTGTCGGCCGGCGACGACCGATGAATCCCCGCCGGCCGAGGAGTCCTTGCAGCCATGACCCAGACGACCTGTCACATGTCCATCTCGCTGGACGGCTTCGCCGCCGGCCCCGACCAGAGCCGCGAGCACCCGCTCGGCGTCGGCGGCAGGGACGTCCACCGATGGCATCTCGGCGACATCACCGAGTCGGCGGACGTCAACGCGCGTGACTGGTTGATGCGTCCCCGCGGCGCGTACGTCATGGGCCGCAACATGTTCGGCCCGATTCGCGGCGGCTGGGATGAGGACTGGCGCGGCTGGTGGGGCGACGAGCCGCCCTACCACGCGCCGGTCTTCGTCCTCACCCATCACGCGCGCGACTCGATCGAGATGGAGGGCGGCACGACCTTTCACTTCGTCACCGATGGCTTCGACGCCGCCTTCAAGCAGGCCACAGCCGTCGCCGAAGGTCGCGGCGTCGACATCGCCGGCGGCGCCTCGACGGTGCGCCAGGCGCTGTCGGCCGGCGTCATCGACGAGCTCGTCCTGGACATCGCCCCGGTGCTGCTCGGCACGGGCGAGCGCCTGTTCGACGACGTCGGCGACCTGCGCCTGGCATCCGTCGAGGCTGTGCACTCGCCCTACGCCACGCACATCCGCTACCGCGTCGAGCGCTGAGCTCGATCGGTCAGATGGTCGCGACCAGGAGATCCTCGCCCCCAAGTCTCCTCCCATCCACCGCGTCCCGCGCCTGGCCGTGACCAAGGTCGAGGCCGCCGAGTCGCTCGGCGTCAGCGTCGGCTTCCTCGAGGACCACGTGATGCGCGAGCTGCGCGTCGCCCGGCGCGGTCGCCGCTTGCTGATTCCTCTCAAGGAGATCGCGCGCTGGCTCGACGCCAACTCGCAGCGGACGCTGCCCGACTGATGGCCGCTCGCTCCGGGATCGAGATCCGCCACCAATCGGGCTGCGCGTCGCTCGCCGGGAAGCGCTGCGACTGCGACCCGACCTTCCGGGCCTCGGTCTACGACCGCCGGACGAAGCGAACCCTCAAGCGGTCATTCCCGACCGAGGCCGCGGCGCGGCGCTGGCGCGACCCACGCCCGCGTCGACATCCGACGCGGGCGCTTGATGGGGTCGGCGCCGATCACCGTCGGCGCCGGCGGCGAGGCGCTGATCGAGGGCATGCGCGCCGGATCGGTGCTCACGCGCTCGGGCGATCAGTACAAGCCGGCGTCGCTCCCTCGACGTCACGCAACGCGATCATGCCGCTGCGCGTCATGTGCCGGCGGGCTCGCGCGCGCGGCCAGATCCCCTTCAACCCCGTCGACGGTGTCGAGCTGCCCGCCGTACGCGGGCGCCGCGATCGCGTCGCCGACCCGGTCGAGGCCGCCGCTCTCCTGGACGCCCTCGAGCCGCACGACCGGGCGATCTGGGCGACGGCGATGTACGCCGGGCTGCGCCTCGGCGAGCTGCAAGCGCTACACGTCGAGGACGTCGACCTCGACCGCCGCGTGATCGAGGTCCGTCGCGGCTGGGATCCCTACGAAGGCGAGCAGCCCCCGAAGTCGCGGTCCGGCGAGCGCAAGGTGCCGATCGTGGCCATCCTGCGACCCGAGCTCGACGGCTTCAGCCGAAACCCGGGTCATTACGGCACCCGGCGGACAAACCCGGCGCGCACGGCGCGCGCACCAAGCTCAAGGGTTGGCCCCTGCCGCATGATGCGGCCCTCGGAGGCATTGCCGCGTCGGGTGGCGGCCCGATTCAGCCCGCACGAAGGCCGCATCACGGCCGGTCTGCCATGGGAAGCGGCGGTCAAGGGCCGCGCACGAGCGCGAGCTCGCGGCCGCTGACAGCGGGGGAGGTTGCCGCCTCCCCCGCTGAAGCGTTCCGTTAGGCGGGTATCGCCACCTCACGATCCCGGACAGCGTCGGCCTGCAGGATCGGAGACGAGGTCCTGAAGCCCTTGAAGGTGCAGTAGAGGCCGAGGAAAAGCTCCCACAGGAACTCCGGGGCCGTCGAGATCGCTTGCAGCGAGTGCAGCGTGTTGCTCGGATGGTTGCCGCTGAGAATGATGGCCGTTCCGGTGATGATGATTAGCGGCCCGCCGATGAGGCCGAGCCAGGCCGCGCGTCGCGGCACCAGGCCAGAGCGGTACATCAGGTAACCGAGAATCAACCCGTTCCCCCAACCGACGACCCAGCCCGGGCCGAGGAGGAACGTCCAGTCCTTGATCGCCGCAAGCGTGTACGCGACCGTGCCCTCAGCCGCACCGGCGACCTGGTTCCGCAGGGTGATGATGCCGAGCACGGAGAGGATGCCTACGAGGATGAACGTGCATTCGATGACCCGAGCGGTCACGTAGGCGATCGTCAGTTCTTCGTTCAACCTCCTCATGATCGGGACGATCACGACTGCGGTGCCGATGTTCGCGATGATGAGCACCAGCTCCAGTAGAGCGCCGAACAAGATTTGCTTGTCATGCCCGGCACCCGCGATGTAGCCCACCGGATCGTCGAGCACGGGGCTGTAAAGCAGCGCCGCCGTGATGGACGTGACGAACGTGATGAGGTAGAGCACGCCGAAGACTCGCGCTCTCTTCTGATCTAGGGTCATCCTTAGACCCACTTTCCCTTCCCGGCGATGGCAGCAGGCGAATTCCCACGCCACCGTTGACCGGCTTGAACGCGAACCTACAGGCCGCAGACGGAAGAACCTATAGCCCGCAGACGAAACTAGCCTCGGGCCGACAGACCTTCCCCGCGAGGCGGACACTCGCTCGGGACGACATGCGACCGTCTGGGCAAGTCGCGTGCTCGCTGGCGCATTGAGGCAGACGCGATAGCCGGCTCGGCGGTCGCCGGCAGTCGCTTATCGCGCATAGCAGTAGCGCGCCCCTCGGCGCTCACGTCGATTCGGACTTGCGACAGTTGCCTTCGAAGGCATGACGCGCGTCATCGCCAGAATGCCGCGGATCCTGGCATTGGCGCGGACTGGCTGATTTGTCAGTCGGGAATCTTGGTCTCCACCGCCGCTTCCTCGCTGTCCCACAGAGTCAGCGTGAGTGCTCTGCCCGCCGCGTGGTCGACGAAGAACATGCCCCCTGCGTTGCCGGGCAGCCCAGCGACGAAGCCGCCCACCTGCGCCTGCACATGCTTGCACCAGCTCTCAAGCGCTTCAGCAGACCCCGACCACGTCGACGTTCTCGCCACCATGACGATCTCCGATCCTCAAACTCGCAGCGAACCCGCGCGCACGGCCGACCATCGCACGTCTCACCGCGGATAGCTTTGAACGACCCCCGCGCCTCGCCCAAGGAGCGCACTATCCGACTCCGGGAACAGGCGCGGGCGTGGGCGCCTCGACGGCGATCTCCGTTGGCGGGCGGCGGCGCGGAATGCGCAGAAGGGTCCCCGTCCACTTCGGCATCCACCAGTTCGCGTCGCCGAGCAGCTTCATCAGCGCCGGCACGAGCAGCGCGCGGATGACCGTGGCGTCGAAGATGATGCCTGCTGCGAGTCCGATCGCGAGTGACTTGATCTCGTAGCCGGGGCTCGACGAGAGCACCAGGAAGGCGAACATGAGGATCAGGGCGGCGCTGGTCACGAGCTTGCCGGTTCGTGCGAGCCCGAGCTCGATTGCCTTATCGGTGGAGCCCGTCTCGTCGTACGCCTCCCGCATGCGCGAGAGCATGAACACCTCGTAGTCCATCGAGAGCCCGAACAGGAACGCGAAGATCATCACCGGGATGTACGCCGTGATGGACTGGGTCGCGGCAAGGCCCCAAAGCGAGGAGCCATGCCCCTGCTGGAAGATGAAGACGACGA
>JAXDHR010000011.1:0-9864 GCA_034664425.1 Solirubrobacteraceae bacterium | reverse complement strand
GGGTTGTGCAGCAGCGTGTCGAGGTTCTTGAAGTGCACGACGATGCGGTCGCCGACACGCGCGCGCAGCAACGGCCCCGGGATCAGGTTCTGGTTGCTCGACCCGCGCGGCATGTTCGGCAGCGTGTGGCGCCAGTGCGCCGTGTAGCGGCGGTAGACGACGGTCGGGAAGACGGTCTGGCCAGGCTCGTAGCGCGTGCCCGTGATCGCATCGCGCTCGTTGGGGACGATGTTCCAGTGCGCGGCGGCGGTCGCCGCGACCCAGTACGTCCGCACCGCCGCCGATGCGGCCGGGGCGCCGGCGAGCAGCACCGACGCCCAAGCGGCCGCGAGCAGCGCGACCCGGCACGACCTGCTCACTTGACGATGATCGTCCCGTGCATGTTGCTGTGGATCAGGCAGTAGTACTGGTAGGTCCCGGGCGTGCCGAAGCGCAGCGTCCCCGAGCTGGGGATCTGCTTCGTCGCCCGCGCGGCGTCCATCACGCCGGAGTTCCAGAATCCGTTCCCGTGGAGCGCGCTGGACATCGAGGCCAGCGTCCCGGGCACGTCACTCGGGTAGACGCCGCGCCCGTCGAGCGTGGGCGCCCTGCCCTCGAAGCCCGCGAGGATCGGGTTCAGGTAGCTGCTGCTCGAGTTCGGGTCGGATCCGAAGGTCGCGGTGTGAACCTCGCGCGAGGCCTTCGACATCCGGAACTTCACCGTGGTACCGGCCGGCACCGTCAGGCGCCTGGGGAACATCTGGAAGTACTCGACGCCTCCTCGCCCCGCGGCACCCACGCTGACGGTGTTGGACGCCGGCTTGGTCTTGACGAGCCGCTTGGCGGTCTTGAGGTCCGCGGCGACGGTGCGGCGCAGCGCCTTGCGGTCGGCGCGGGCGCTTGGGGTGGACTTCGCCTTCGGCCGCACGGTGACGGTTCCCGTCATGCCGGGATGCACGTCGCAGAAGTACGTGTACGAGCCGGCCCTGGTGAACTTCACCGTCATCGGCTTCGCCTTGCCGAGCGGCAGCCCGGTGTTGACGGCCTTGGCGCCCGTGTAGGCAAGCGACTTGCCGAAGCCGCCCGAGAGCAGGGTCGGATTGAAGCTCAGGACGGGCAGCCCGTTCCACCAGAACGGCTGGCCGGCCGCGTCGGACTGGCTCTCCGCCGCGCCCGTGGGCGTGAAGAGGGGGGTCTTCGAGCCGCCGCGAGCGGGCAGGTCGACGGTGTGGAACCCATGGGGCAGGAAGCGGACGCGGTCACCGACGTGGATCGTCGTGCCCCGCGGAAAGAACGAGTTGACGTCGATGAAATCGGCGTTGTGGTTCTTGGCCAGCGCATTGAGGGCCTTCGAGTCCTTGGCGGCGGGGCCCATGCCCACGACCTTCGTGGTCGCACTCGCAGCAGCCGGCAGCGCGAGCGCCGCCACGACTCCGACCGCGGCCAGCGGGGTGATGCGCTTGCTCATCAGTGTTCCTCTTCGCGATCGACGCATGTGACGAACCTATTGCGCTCGGGATGACGAAGTCAACCTGACCCCGTGGGCGAGGCGCGGTGCCGGCTCAGCACGGTGACTCGGCTCGTGGCGAGCGGCGTCCAGTCGTCGCGATCGACGAGCAGCGCGCGCACGCGGCCGCCCTCCGGGACGCGGAACACCGCCTCCGAGAGGAAGTCGAGCCGCTTGCGCGCGAGCGGCCACCAGCCGAAGCGCTCGCGCCGCCGCACCTGCAGCAGGATCCGCCCGCCCGGGTCGCTGGGCGTCACGCGCACCGCGATCCCAGTGCGCGTCGCGCGCACGTGCACGACGCGCCGGTTGACCAGCAGCCGCCGCGTCTCGCTCTCGCCGGCGCCGGTCACCGCGCGGTAGTCGGCGCTCTGGGTCGCGCGGATCGCGGCGCGCCAGTCGCCGCCCCGGGACGGCGTAACGGTCGTCACGGCGCGGCTGCCGTCGCGCTCGATGCGCACGGGCTGCGACGGGTCGTCGGTGCGTCCGGTCAGCTCGACCCTGGTACCCGGGGCCAGGGCCGCGGGGGGCAGCGGCCCGAGCGTCACGTGGCGGACGTCGATCTCGCCCGTCATCGACGGATGGATCGAGCAGTGGTATGCGAACGCGCCGACGTTCTCCGGGGTGAAGGAGAAGCGGTCGCCCGTGGTGAGCTCGCCCGAGGCGAACGCGCCAGCGTCGGAGACGACGGTGTGCGAGCGCGGGCTGAGGTTCTCCCAGGCGATCGTGTCGCGCGGAAGCGCGTCGAGCAGCGACGGGCCGAACGCGGCGAACTGGATGCCGACCGGCTGGGTCGCCGCCCGCGCGCCGGGCGCGGCCGCGGCGAGCAGCACGAGGGCGCCGGCAAGCGCCCCCGCGCTGCGTACGGCCACGCGTCCTAGCCGACCTTGACGGTCGCCTGCATCCACGGGTGGACGAGGCACAGGAAGTGCAGCGTGCTGCCCTTCTTCGCCGTGACCTTGAGGCTGATGGGGGCCGGACCGAAGCCGATGCCTGCTGAGTCCCCGGGGCGGTCGACGTTCGGCGGGGTGTTCTGGCCCACGCCGTTCTCGAGGTAGACGAACTTCGGCGGGGCGTTGCTGTTCGGGTCGGCTCCGTGCGCCTTGGTCAGCTTGTTGCAGACCTTGCAGTTGAACAGCGTCTTGGCCGTGGTGGGGAGGTCCTTCTTGCGGACGACGGTGAAGGTGTGCGGCCCCTCGCCCTTGACGTTGAACTTGAGCTGGAGCGTTCCGCCGCTGCGGACGTTGTAGACGTCCTTGTTCCAGCGCAGGCCGTCCTGGATGTAGCGGTTGGGCTTGAACTTGAGCGAGGTGCTCTCCTTGATGGTCGCCGACTTCGGTGCCGCGGCGAGGGCCACGCCTCCGCCGAGCGCGACGGCCAGCGCCGTCACCCCGGCGATGATTCTTCCGTAGGTCATGCTTTCGGATCCTTTCCTGCGCCGGCTCCCCGGCGGGTCGAGCCCGGGGCGCCCCAGCGACCCGAGCCATACGGCGATGCGCACGCCGAAAACCTATGCCGACGGCGGGAGCGAGGGCAAGGGGAGGAATCTCACCCCGGCAGAGTTGGCGCGAAGGCCGCATGGTGCGGGAAGGGCGCCCGCGCGACGCGAGACCCGTCCGGTCGCGCACCTAGTCTTGGCCGTCCTGTGAGCAGCACCTGCGCGCACCTGCACGTCCACTCCGAGTACTCCCTGCTCGACGGCGCGTGCAAGATCGACAAGCTCGCCGAGCGGGCCGCGGCCTACGGCCAGCCCGCCCTCGGCCTGACCGACCACGGCGTCATGAACGGCGCCGTCGAGCTCTACAAGGCCACGAAGAAGCACGGCATCAAGCCGATCATCGGGCTCGAGGCCTACTTCGTCGACGATCGCCACGTCAAGGACCGCAAGGTCGAGCGCAACCACCTGACGCTCCTCGCCGAGACCGACGAGGGCTACCGCAACCTCGTCAAGCTCTCCTCCAAGGGCTTCCTGGAGGGGCTGCACCGGGGCAAGCCGGGAGTCGATCTCGAGCTGCTGGGCGAGCACGCCGCCGGCGTGATCGCGCTGACGGGCTGCCTGGCCTCACGGTCGAGTCAGCGGATCATCGCCGGTAAGGCGGCCGACGCCCGCGCGCACCTCGACGAGCTCGTCCAGATCTTCGGGCCCGAGCAGGTCTACTTCGAGGTCCAGCGCAACGGCATCGCCGAGCAGGAGCAGGTCAACGAGGCGATCAAGGGCTTCGCCGCCGAGATGGGCCGCCCGCTGGTGGCGACCGCGGACGTGCACTACCTGCGCAAGGAGGACTTCCACCACCACGCGGCGCTGCTGTGCGTGCAGACCAAGTCCACGCTGGCCGCGCCGAAGATGTCCTTCGACACGAACGAGTTCTACCTCAAGTCCACCGAGGAGATGGTGGAGTCGTTCGCCGCGATGCCCGGCGCGGTCGAGGCGTCGCTGGAGATCTCCGAGCGCTGCGACTGCACGATCGAGCTCGGCAACCAGCTGATCCCCCGCTTCGACTGCCCGGACGGGCTCGACGAGAAGGCCTACCTGCGCCGGCTCGTCGAGGCCGGCATGCGCGCCCGCTACGGCGATCCCCTGCCGGCCGCCGCCGTCGAGCGCATGGAGATGGAGCTCGCGGTCATCGACAAGATGGGCTTCAACGCCTACTTCCTGATCGTCTGGGACTTCGTCAACTACGCGAAGAGCAACGGCATCGCGGTCGGTCCCGGCCGTGGCTCGGCGGCCGGCTCGATCGTCGCCTACTCGCTGCAGATCACCGACCTCGATCCGCTTCGCTATGACCTCCTGTTCGAGCGCTTCCTGAACCCAGAGCGGGTGTCGATGCCCGATATCGACATCGACTTCTCCGTGCGCGGCCGCGAGCGCGTGATCCGCTACGTGACCGAGAAGTACGGCGCCGAGCGGGTGGCGCAGATCATCACCTTCGGCAAGATGTTCCCGCGCGCGGCGACCCGCGACGCGGCGCGCGTGCTCGGACACGAGTACGCGATCGGCGACAAGCTCGCCAAGCTGATCCCGGACCCGCAGCAGGGCCGCCCGCCGAGCTTCGAGGACTGCTTGGCGCCCGGCACCGAGCTCGCCAACGAGGTCGCTCGCGACGCGACGGCCAAGCAGATCGTCGACGTCGCCCAGGGCCTCGAGGGGATCGTCCGCAACGCGTCGATCCACGCCGCGGCGGTCGTGATCTCCGATCGGCCGCTGACCGACATCGTGCCGCTGCAGCTCGCCGACGCCGGGACGGGACCGGACGGCCAGAAGATCCACCGCACGGTCACGCAGTACTCGATGAAGCCCGTCGAGGAGCTCGGCCTGCTCAAGATGGACTTCCTCGGCCTGCGCAACCTCGACGTGATCGAGGACGCCCTGGACATCATCGAGCGCTCCGCCGGCGAGCGGCCGAACATGGCGACCCTCCCGCTCGACGACGCGAAGACCTACGCGATGATGGCCGCGGGCGAGTCGGTCGGCGTGTTCCAGTTCGAGTCCGAGGGCATGCGCGAGGCGCTGCGCCGGGTCGGCCCGACCGAGTTCGAAGACCTCGTCGCGCTCGGCGCGCTCTACCGCCCGGGCGCGATGGACCAGATCCCGACCTACGCACGCGGCAAGCGCAACCCGGACGCGATCACCTACGTCGACGAGCGCCTGCGCCCGATCACCGAGGCCACCAAAGGCGTGATCCTCTATCAGGAGCAGGCGATGCAGATCGCCAAGACCCTGGCCGGCTTCTCGGGCGCCAGGGCCGACGATTTGCGCAAGGCCATCGGCAAGAAGAACCGCGAGGCGATGGCCAAGCTGCGACCCGAGTTCTTCGAGGGCTGCCGCGCGTCGGGCACGAGCGAGGACGTCATCGAGACGCTGTGGGCGACCAACGAGCGGTCCGCGGACTACTCGTTCAACAAGTCCCACGCCGCCTGCTACGCGCTGATCTCCTACCGGACGGCGTGGCTGAAGGCCAACTACCCGTCCGAGTACATGGCCGCCCTGATCTCGTCGGTCATGGACACCAAGGACAAGGTGCCGTTCTTCGTCAACCAGGCGGAGTCGATGGGCATCGAGATCCTGCCGCCGGACGTCAACGAGTCCGACCACGAGTTCATGGTCGTCGACGGCAACATCCGCTTCGGCCTCGACGCCGTCAAGGGCGTCGGCTACGCGGCCGTCGAGGCGATCAAGCGCGCCCGCGACGAGGACGGCCCCTTCGAGTCGCTGTGGGACTTCTGCGAGCGCGTCGACGGTCGCGCGGTCAACAAGAAGGCGATCGAGGCGCTGATCAAGTGCGGCGCCTTCGGCTCCACGGGCGCGACCCGCAAGGGGATGCTCGAGGTGCTCGAGGCTGCGCAGGCCGCCGGGCAGAAGTCCCAGCAGGACGCCCAGATCGGCCAGGGCTCGATCTTCGACCTGTTCGCCGCCGATGACGCCGGCGCCGGCGCGGGCGGCGGCGGCTCGGCCGGCGCGTTCGCCGCGCCGTCGCATCCGCCGATTCCGGCGATCGAGTTCGAGCGCCCCGAGCTGCTGGCGATCGAGAAGGAGTCCGTGGGCATCTTCATCACCGAGCACCCGCTCAAGCGCGTGCGCGAGGCGCTCCAGGTCAGGGCCGACTGCTCGTGCGCCGCCGTGATGGACCAGCGCGACGGCGACTGGGTCAAGGTCGGCGGGATGGTGACCGGAGCGAAGAAGATCCGCACCCGGACCGGCTCGACGATGATGTTCGCGACGCTCGACGACCTCGAGGGTCAGGTTGAGATCGTGGTCTTCGAGAAGGCGCTTGCCGCCGCCGAGGGGAAGGTCGCCGACGACGCGATCGTGCTCGTGCGCGGCCGCGTGGACCACAAGGAGGCCGGCAAGGTCTGCGTGATCGTGCAGGACGTCGATCCGTTCGCTCCCAGCGACGCCGAGATCGACAAGGCCAAGGAGCAGGTTGCGCGGATGGCCTCGCAGGCGCCGCCGAGCGCGCTCTGCTGGCCCGTCGACGCCACGCGGCTCGAGGCGGCGGTGATCGACGACCTGCGCGAGCTGTTCGAGCGCTACCCGGGCGACTCGGAGTTCGTGCTCGAGATGCACACGGCGACCGGGCTGCGCCGCCTGAAGTTCGGGTCGGGCTACCGCGTCGCGGGCCGCAACGCCGGCCTCAAGGCCGAGCTCGACCGCCTGCTGGGCAAGGCGCCGCCACCGGCCGCCGCACCCGCCGCGGCGCCCGAGCCGGCGATCGTCGCGGCCTAGTCGCGGGCCTTCAGGCCGCGCTCGCGCAGCGCGAACGCGTTCTCGATGTCCTCGCGCTCGACGGCCTTGCCGGTCTTGCCCGGGCCCTCGAAGATGCACGCGAGGCCGTCGAAGCGCGGCTCGGAGAGGAAGGCGGCGCAGCCGTCCGGGCCGAGCTCACCGTCACCGAGGTTCACGTGGCGGTCACGATTGGAGCCGAGCGGGGTCTGCGAATCGTTGACGTGGAGCGACCCGAGCCGCTCGCAGCCGACGACGCGGTCGAACTCGTCGAGGACGTCCTCGAGGCCCGCCGGGGTCGCGATGTCGTAGCCCGAGGCGTAGAGGTGGCAGGAGTCCAGGCAGACGCCGAGCCGCCTGCCGGCGCCCGCGCGCTCGATCATCTGGGCGAGCTCCTCGAACGAGCGCCCGAGCGTCCCGCCCGCGCCCGCGGTGTCCTCGAGGTGCAAAGGGCAGCCATCGGACTCCTTCAGCGCCTCGGCGATCACCTCCGCGGCACGCTCGATCGCCCTGTCGACGTCGCCGCCGTTCTTGAGCGCCGAGCCGGCGTGCAGCACGACCCCGGCGGCGCCCAGCGCCGTGCCGGCGCGCAGCGACGCGGTCAGCGAGGCGAGCGACTTCTCGCGGATGTCGGGATCCTCGGAGGCGCAGTTGATCAGGTAGACCGCGTGGATCAGCAGCGCGTCGATCGACTCGGACGCCCGCATCGCGTCGTGGAAGGCCGCGATCTGCTCGTCCGAGTACACGGTCGGCTTCCACTGCCGCGGGCTCTGATTGAAGATCTGGATCGCCTGGCAGCCGCGCTCCTCGCCGCGGGCGACGGCGTTCGCCGGGCCGCCGGCGGGGGAGACGTGGGCGCCGATCAGCATGCGGGCGGCATACTACGAGCATGCGGGTCCGGTTCCCTCCGTCGCCCACCGGGGCGCTGCACATCGGCAACGCCCGGACGGCGCTCTACAACTGGCTGCTGGCGCGCGGTCAGGACGGGACGCTCGTGCTCCGCATCGAGGACACCGACCGCGAGCGCTCGACCCCGGAGAACGTCGAGACGATCTACGCGGCGCTCGCGTGGCTGGGCATCGACTGGGACGAGGGACCGATCCTCCAGTCCGCCAACGCGGCGCGCCACGCCGAGGTGGTCGAGCAACTGCTGGCCGACGGGCACGCGTACCGCTCCACCGCCGGTCCGGAGGAGGTCCGCGCCTACAAGGAGGCGCACGAGAACCGCGGCTTTCGCGGCGTCGAGGGAAGCGAAGGCGCCGTGCGGCTGCGCGTGCCCGACGAGGGCGTGACCGTGGTCCGCGACGTCGTCCGCGGCGAGACCCCGTTCGAGAACGCCCTGCTCGACGACCTCGTGATCGCCCGCGCGGACGGCACGCCGATCTACCACCTCGCGGTCGTCGTCGACGACTACGACGCCGGCATCACCCACGTGATCCGCGGCGCGGACCACTACTCCAACACGCCCAAGCAGATCCTGATCCAGCAGGCGATGGGCGCGCCGACGCCGGTCTACGCCCACCTGCCGCTGCTCCACGGCCCCGACGGCAAGAAGCTCTCAAAGCGCCACGGCGCCACGTCCGTACAGGATCTGCGCGACGCCGGCTACCTGCCCGAGGCGGTCATCAACTACCTCGCGCTGCTCGGCTGGGGCTACGACGAGGAGACGACCTTCCACACCGTCGAGGAGCTCAAGCAGCGCTTCCGCCTCGAACGCGTCTCGAAGGCGCCGGCGGTCTTCGACGAGCAGAAGCTGCGGTGGATGAACGGGCGCTACCTGCGCGAGCTGCCGGTGGACGACCTCACCGCGCGCCTGGAGGCCTTCACCGGCCACACGGGGCTGCGCGACGCGGTCGCGATCACGCAGGACAAGATCTCGACGCTGGCGGAGTTCTGGCCGCTCGCACGCTCGTTCTACGAAGGCCCGGTCGACGATCCGGAGGCCCGCGCCAAGGTGCTCGGCAAGCCCGAGGCGACCGCCGCGCTGGCGCAGGTCCGCTCGACGCTGGCCGAGCTGCCCGAGCCGTGGGAGCCCGAGGCGGTGGAGCGGGTCCTGCGCGATGCGGTCGAGCGATCCGGCCTCAAGGCAAAGCAGGTGTTTCAGCCGCTCCGGGTCGCATTGACTGGAACGACCGTCTCACCGGGTATCTTCGAGACAGTCGCGCTGCTGGGGCGCGACGAGACCTTGGCACGGGTGGATGAGGCGTCCGACGGGCGACAGGCTGCCTGAGCCATCTGGCCTCGTGGACCCCGCCCGGCGCTCAACCGAGACCCTGCCCCTGCCGATACGCCTGAAGGCGGCCACCAGTTGACCGGCTCCAGCACCCCCGACCGACCGTCCTTGACCGATCACTTCATGGCCACCACGACCGCACCCACGCCCTCGGGCGCGCCGGCAACGCCGGCTGCGCTGGGCGTGCCGGCGCCGCGGCCCGCATCGGTGCCCTCGCCGCGCCAGCCGTACTCGGTGGTCGGCCGGGCGCGCAACGAGGGCCACGGCAAGCGGCTGACGGCGGCCTTCGAGGCGCTCGAGGTCTTCCCGGCGCTGGCCGAGTCGCGCGACCGCCTGCTCGCGCTCGTCACCGAGGAGCACCCCTCCACCGGCGACGTGGTGCGCGCGATCGAGTCCGACGTCGCGCTGGTGATCGCGGTCCTGCGGCTGGCCAACAGCCTGGAATCAGTCAAGCGCGGCCAGATCGAGTCCGTCGTCGCGGCGGTCGAGATCCTCTCCCCGGAGGCCGTCCGCGCGCTCGCCGCCAACGCCGAGACCTTCGACTTCTTCGAGCGCGGCAAGACCTGGGATGCGGCGCCGGAGCGCTTCCGCCTGCACGCGGTGGCCGTCCAGCGCGCCGCCGACCGGCTCGCGGCCTCCTCGGGCTACCCGCATCGCGACCGCCTGCTGGTCACCGCGCTGCTGCACGACGTGGGCAAGCTCGTGCTCATGCACGCCTACCCGGGCTACCCGCGCCAGGTCCACGGCCCCGCGCGCACGCCCGAGGATCGCCTGCATCACGAGCGCCGCGAGCTGGGCGTCGACCACGCGCTGGTCGGGGGCGTGCTCGCCCGCCGCTGGAACCTGCCGCGTGTCTTCGCCTCGGCGATCGAGCGCCACCACGCCGAGGACGCGCAGGGCGACGCCGCCTACGTGCGCCTGGCGGAC
>JAXDHR010000010.1:0-15206 GCA_034664425.1 Solirubrobacteraceae bacterium | reverse complement strand
GTCACCGAGAACCCGCCCTACAAGCGCGACGTCAACACGGTCTTCCAGTCCTACGCGCTGTTCCCGCACCTCAGCGTCGAGCGCAACGTCGCCTTCGGGCTCGAGCGCCGCAGGACCGACAAGGCCGAGGCGACACGGCGCGTCGCCGAGACGCTCGAGATGGTCCAGCTCACGGGCTACGAGAAGCGCAAGCCCGCGCAGCTCTCGGGCGGCCAGCAGCAGCGCGTCGCACTCGCCCGCGCGCTCGTCAACCGGCCCCGCGCGCTACTGCTCGACGAGCCGCTCGGAGCGCTCGACCTGCGCCTGCGCAAGCAGCTCCAGATCGAGCTCAAGCGCATCCAGCAGGAGGTCGGCATCACCTTCGTGCACGTGACGCACGACCAGGAGGAGGCCATGACCATGGCCGACACGATCGCGGTCATGAACGAGGGCCGCATCGAGCAGGCCGGCTCGGCCACGGAGCTCTACGAGAGCCCGCACACCGAGTTCGTCGCCAACTTCCTCGGCGTGTCGAACCTGATCGACGCCCGCGTGCGGGGCACCGACGGCGGCGTCTCGACCCTCGAGACGCACGACGGCGCCATCCTGCACGTGCCCGCCGAGTGCATCGCGGAGCACTCGAGCGACCAGGTCCGCGTCGGCGTGCGCCCCGAGAAGATGCGCCTGCTCGGAGCCGGCGAGACGCCGCCCGAGGGATACAACGTGCTCCGCGGCACGGTCGTCGTCGCGTCGTTTCTCGGCGTGTCCCTGCAGTACGTCGTCCGGGCAGCCGGAGGAGAGGAGCTCACCGTGTTTGCTCAGAACAGCGAGGGAAGCCAGCCCGATGCACTCGGCGTAGGACGCGAGGTCCAGCTGTGCTGGAACCCGCGCCACACGTTCGCCGTCGCCGGGGGCGGGGCGTGAGCGACCGCGAGCGGCTCGAGCGCGCCCTCGAGGAGGTCTTCACCGCCCACCCGCAGACCCGCCGCCGCTTTGTCGGGCGCGCGGGCGCGACGGCCTTCGCCGCCAGCGGCCTCGCGGCGGCGCTCGCCGCCTGCGGCGTGCAGGGCACCAACCAGTCGGCCAAGAAGAGCGGCACCAGCACCGCGTCCGGCAAGCACCCGAAGGTGCCGATCGGCAACTGGACGTTCTCGAACTGGCCGCTGTACATCGACAAGAAGGTGCTCAAGACCTTCGACAAGCGCTACGGCGGCCACGTCAAGTACCTCGAGGACATCAACGACAACGACGAGTTCTACGGCAAGGTTCGCCAGCAGCTCCAGAGCGGCACGCCGATCGGGCGCGACATCGTCACGCTCACCGACTACATGGCCGCCCGCTGGGTGCGCGACAACTTCGTCACGAAGATCGACAAGACGAACACTCCGAACTTCGTCCAGAACCTCGCCTCGAACCTGCGGACGATCCCGTATGACCCGGGCCGCGACTACACGGCGCCGTGGCAGTCGGGGGCGACGGGCATCGGGTACAACATCAAGAAGACCGGCCGCGAGCTCAAGAACGTCAAGGACCTCTTCGATTCGAAGTTCAAGGGCCGCGTGACGCTGCTCTCGGAGCCCTACGACTCGGCCTGCACGGTCCTGCTCGGTGACGGCGTCAACGCCACCAACGCGAAGATCGACCAGATCCTCGGCGCGATCGAGAAGATCAAGAAGGCCAACGACGCCGGCCAGTTCCGCCGCTTCACCGGCAACGACTACACGACCGACCTGGCCAAGGGCAACGTCGACGTCGCGCTCGCCTACTCGGGCGACATGATCCAGCTGCAGAGCGACAACCCGGACCTGCGCTTCTCGTACTTCGAGGAGGGCAACATGCTCTTCACCGACAACATGATGATGCCGGCGAAGGTGCAGCACCCGTACGCGGCCGAGACGATGATCAACTTCGTCTACGACCCCGCGATCGCCGCCAAGATCGCGCTCTACGTCAACTACATCCCGCCGGTCGACGGCGTCCAGGAGCTCGTCCAGAGCAAGGATCCGAAGCTGGCCAAGAACCCGCTCGTGTTCCCGTCGGCCGCGATCCGCGCGAAGCTGCACGCCTACCCCTCCCTCTCGGACGCCGACGAGCGCAAGATGAAGGAGGCGATGGCGCAGGTGACCGGCGCCTGACCCATGCTGCGGCTCTCCCTGCACGCCCGCCGGTCGCTGCTGCCCTGGATCTTCATCGGTCCAGGGCTGCTGTGGCTGCTGCTGTTCTTCGCGCTCCCGCTGATCCAGCAGGCCGGGATCTCGCTGATGACGGGCGATCCCGACAACGGCTACACGCTCACGTGGTCGTTCCACAACTACTGGGACGCGATCTCCAGCTACGAGACGCAGTTCGGCCGCTCGATCGGCTACGCCGCGGCGGCGACCCTGCTCGACCTGATCATCGCCTTCCCGCTCGCCTACTACGTCGCCTTCCGGGCGCGCCGCGCGAAGAACCTGATGCTGCTGCTGATCGTGCTCCCGTTCTTCATGTCCTACGTGCTGCGGACGGTCTCCTGGCAGCTGATCCTGTCCGACAACGGCTTCGTGGTCTCGCGCCTGCGCGACATCGGGCTCGTGTCCGGCGGCGGCCGCCTGCTGGCCTCGCGCACGGCGGTGATCGCGGGCATCACCTACAACTTCCTGCCGTTCATGGCGCTGCCGTTGTTCGTCTCGCTCGAGAAGATCGACCGGCGCCTGATCGAGGCGGCGACCGACCTCTACGCGAGCCGCGCGACGGCGTTCCGCAAGGTCACGGTGCCGCTGGCGCTGCCGGGCATCTTCGCCGGCACGCTGCTCACCTTCATCCCCGCCTGCGGTGACTTCATCAACGCCGCCCTGCTCGGGACGCCCAACCAGTTCATGATCGGCAACGTCATCCAGGCGAAGTTCCTCAACATCCTCGACTACCCGACCGCCGCGGCGCTCTCGTTCACGCTGATGCTCTTCATCCTCGTCGGCATCTTCCTGTACGCCCGCGTGCTCGGCGCCCGCAACCTCACCGAGGCGGCGATCTGATGGCCGTCGAAGCGGCGCCCGCCACCGGCGACATCCTCGAGCGCGAGATCGAGCGCCGCCCGACCGGCGGCCGGCCGACCTCGGACCGCGTCCGTGGCGTGCTGCTCGCGATCTGGTCCGGGCTGGCGCTGCTGTACCTGTTCATCCCGGTGTTCATCGTCGTCCTCTTCTCGTTCAACGCGAACAAGGGCCGCTTCAACTTCACCTGGCAGGGCTTCACGCTCAAGCACTGGGCGCACCCATTCGCCGATCCCGACCTGGCGAAGGCGCTCACGACCTCGCTCGAGGTCGCGCTGCTGGCGACGCTGATCGCCACCGCACTCGGCACCTTCATGGCGATGGCGCTCGTGCGCTACCGCTTCCGCGGGCGCTCGGCGGTCGACTTCTTCGTCTTCATGCCGCTGTCCTCGCCCGAGGTCGTGCTCGGCGCGGCGCTGCTGTCGCTGTTCTTGACGCTGAACATCTCGACCGGCTTCACGACGATCGTGATCGCGCACGTGATGTTCTGCGTCTCCTACGTCGTGGTGACGGTCAAGGCCCGATTGGAGGGCATGGACCGCCACATCGAGGAGGCGGCGATGGACCTCGGGGCGACGGAGTGGACGACGTTCCGCAAGGTGACGCTGCCGCTGATCGCGCCCGGCGTCGCCGCCGCGGCGCTGCTCTCGGCGGCGCTGTCGATCGACGACTACGTGATCACGTCGTTCAACGCGGGGCAGACGCAGACGTTCCCGCTGTTCATCTTCGGCGCCACCCGCCAGGGCGTGCCGCCCGAGGTCAACGTGCTGGCGACGTGCCTGCTGATCGCCGTGCTCCTGCTGATGGGCCTCAACGTGCTGCTGCAGTCGCGCCTGGCCAAGCGCGACGCGGCGCGCATCGAGCCCGTCCCTGCCGCCGCCTAGTCACAGCAGGCGGTCGCGCACCGCCGGCAGGCCCGGCGCCAGCTCGAGCAGCGTGACCGCGAGCAGGACGGCCAGCCCCGCGTCCCATCCTCCGGCGGCGTCGTGGACGAGGCCGAGCAGCCACGGTCCCGAGGCCGCGACGAGGTAGCCCACGCACAGCGACATCGCGGTCAGCGCGGCGATCGGGCGCGGCCCGCGCGCGCGCAGGACGGGCAGGATCAGCGCGAGGCCGAGGGCGCCGCCCTGGCCGAGGCCGATCAGGACGACCCAGGCGATGGCCAGGCCGGGCGCGAGCAGGAGGCCGAGCAGGCCCGCGGCCGCGAGCGCCACGATCGCCGCCAGCAGCCCCGTCTGGGTCGCCCGCCGCGCCGCCACCAGCGGTACGAGCAGCGCCGGACCGGCGGAGACGAGGCTGTCGAGCGCCAGCAGCGCGCCCGCGCCCGCGCTCGACGCACCGTCGGCGACGAGGATCGTCGGCAGCCACGCGAGGCAGGCGTAGAAGGCCAGGGACTGAAGGCCGAAGTACAGGCTCACCGCCCACGCGAGGCGGGCGTTCCACACCGGCGCCGGCTGCTCGCCGTGCAGATGCGTGCCCGTGCCGAGCGCCGCGGGCAGCCAGACGGCGGCGGCGAGCGCCGCGGGCAGGGCCCAGACCGCGAGCGCCGCGCGCCACGAGCCGCCGAAGGCGTGCTCGAGCGGCACCGCGGACGCAGCCGCAAGCGTCGCACCGGCGGGGATCGCCATCGAGTAGGCGCCGATCAGCGGGCCCGTGCGTCCGGCGTGACGGGTCCGGATGTAGATCGGCATCGCCGCCTGCGCGATCGCCACCGCGACGCCCGCGAGCAGCGACCCGCCGAACAGCGCGAGAGTCGCCCCCGCGCCGCGCAGCAGCGCGGCCACCACGGTCAGCAGCGCGCACCCCAGCAGGAGCCGCTCGAGCGAGACGCGGTGCGCGACGCGTGGCGTGACGAGTGCCAGCGCCCCGAAGCAGACCACAGGCAGCGTCGTCAGCAGGCCGGCGACGCCGGCCGACAAGCCGAGGTCGGCACGCACCGTCGCGAGCAGCGGAGGGAGGCTTGCGATCACCGTGCGGAGGTTGAGCGCCAGCAGCACGATGGCCGCCGGCGCCCGCAGCCGCGGGCTCAGCCGCCGAGCGAGAGCGTGCGCCCGGCGACGAAGCCGTCCGCGCCCGCGATCTCGTCGACGACGACCTGCGGCACGGCGGCGTCCGTCGTGACGGCCATCACCGCGAGCTCGCCGGGCCGGCCGTCCTCGCTCTCGCCAGGGGCCTGGCGGCCGACGGCGGCCTCGGAGATGTTGATGCCGTGCTCGCCCAGCGAGGTGCCCACGCGGCCGACCATCCCGGGCACGTCGCGGTAGCGGAACAGCGCGAGGTGCGGATCGTCGAACTGCAGGTTGAAGCGCTGGCCCCACGCCTCGAGCAGATGCGGGCGGTGCAGCCGGCCGAGCGTCGTACCGACGACGCGCACCCGCTCGTCGCCGGAGACGACGGTGACGCGCACGAGGTCGGTGAAGTCGCGCGCGTTGATCTCGGAGCGCTCCGAGACCTCGATCCCGCGCTCGGCGGCCAGTGACGGCGCGTTGACCAGATTGAGCTCCTCCTCCGTGCGCCCGGCGAGCACGCCCATGATCACCGCGAGCGTGAGCAGGCGGGTGTCGCGGCCGGCGATGCGGCCCAGGTACTCGATCTCCAGGCGCTCGATGCTCGACGCCTCGGCGAGCGTCGCGGCCAGGCGGCCGAGGCGCCGGCACAGCGGCAGGAACGGCTCGAGCGCCGCCATGTCCTCGGCGGAGACGGCCGGGATGTTGACCGCCGTGGAGACGGTGCCCCCCGTCAGCGCCGCCACGACCTGCTCGGCGGTCTGCACGCCCGCGCGGTCCTGCGCCTCGGCGGTGGAGGCGGCGAGGTGCGGGGTCACGACGACGTTGGGATAGCCGAACAGCGGATGGTCCGTGATGGGCTCGGAGGCGAAGACGTCGAGCGCCGCCCCGGCGACCTTGCCCGAGTCCAGCGCCGCCTTGAGATCCGCGTCGACGAGCAGGTCGCCGCGCGCGCAGTTGACGATCCGCACGCCGTCCTTGCACTTGGCGAGCGCCTCGGCGTCGAGCCAGCCCTTGGTCTCCGGCGTGCGCGGGAGGTGGATCGAGATGAAGTCGGCCTGCGCGTAGAGCTCGTCGGAGGACTCCGCCTTCTCGACGCCGAGCTCGCGGAAGCGCGCGGCGCTGACGAACGGGTCGAAGGCGACGACCTTCATGCCGAAGCCGTGGGCCCGCGCGGCGACGAGCTGGCCGATGCGACCGAAGCCGAGCAGCCCGAGCGTCTTCTCGTAGAGCTCGACCCCGCCCCACTTCGAGCGCTCCCAGGATCCGGCGACGAGTGCGGCGTGCGCCTGCGGGATGTTGCGCGCGAGCGCGAGCAGCAGCCCGAAGGTGTGCTCGGCGGCGGTGATGATGTTCGACTGCGGGGCGTTGGCGACGATGATCCCGCGCTTGGTGGCGGCCTGGACGTCGACGTTGTCGACGCCGACGCCGGCGCGGCCGATCACCTTGAGGTTGTCGCCACGGGCGATCAGGTCGGCGGTCAGCTTGGTCGCCGAGCGGATCAGGATGCCGTGGTAGCCGCCGATGCGGTCGGCGAGCTCCTCGCTGCTCCAGCCCACGCCGAGGTCGACGTCGAAGCGCTCGCGCAGCATGTCGATGCCGGAGTCGGCGATCTGCTCGGCGACGAGGATCCTGTACGGCGCGGCGAGCTCGGGCGCCGTCATGCCGCGGCGGGGACGCCGGCCTCGAGGAAGACCTTCTGCGCCGCGGCGACGCCGGCCCCGAACTCGACCTCGTGGCCGAGCTGGGCGAGCGCCATCTCCAGCCCCGAGAGCGACGTGAGGATGTCGAAGGCGCCGAAGTAGCCGCAGTGGGCGATCCGCAGGATCTTGCCCTTGAGGTGATCCTGGCCGCCGTTGGCGGTGATCCCGAGCTTGCGCAGCGCTCCCGGGACCTTGCCACCGTCGATGTCGCCCGGCAGCTCGATCGCCGTCACGACGGTCGAGCGCTCGTCGGGATCGCCGTAGAGCTCGAGGCCGAGCCCGGCGGCGCCCGCGCGCGTGGCGCGGGCCAGCAGGTCGTGGCGCGCCCAGACGGTCTCGAGGCCCTCTTCCTCGATCATCCCGAGCGCGACGTCGAGGCCGAAGAAGAGGCTGACCGCGGGCGTGAACGGGCTCGCGCCGCCCGCCTGGCTCTTGGCCGTCCTGCCCCAGTCGAAGTAGTACCGCCCGGGCTGGTCCGCGCGGTCTCCCGCCGTGGCAAAGGCGAGCGCGCGCTCCGACACGCTCGCGAAGGCCAGGCCGGGCGGGCACATCAGCGCCTTCTGGGAGCCGGCGACGACGACGTCGACGCCCCAGTCGTCCTGGCGCAGCTCGGCCGCGCCGAGGCCCGAGACCGCGTCGACGACGAGGATCGCGTCATGGCGGCGGACCGTCTCGGCGATCGCCTGGACGTCGTGGACGATGCCCGTCGAGGTCTCGCTCAGCGTCGCGAAGACGACCTCGACGCCGTCGTTCTCGCTCAGCAGGCGGTCGATGTCCGCCGGGTCCAGGCGCACGCCCCAGCCCGGCTCGTGGCGCACCAGATCGGCGCCGTAGGCCCCCGCGAGCTGGATCCAGCGCTCCCCGAACTTGCCCGTCGCGCACGCCAGGACCTTCGTGTTCGGACGCACCAGGTTCGCGACGGCGGACTCCATCGCCCCCGAGCCCGAGGCGGCGAAGGCGAGCACCGGGTTGCCCGTCTGGAAGACGTGCGGGAGCCGCGTGAGCACGCGCTCGTAGAGCTCGTCGAAGGCCGGCGCGCGGTGGTAGAGCATCGGCGCGGCCATCGCCTGCGATACCGCGGGCGGCACCGGGGTCGGCCCCGCGGTCATGAGGTACTGCTTGATGAAGGGGTTCGCAGTCATGGGGCCCTGGTCGGGAGCTGGGGAGGGAGCTGCTCAGACTAGCGGCCGAACATCGTGCGAGCCGCGTGGATGAGCGCCTGTTGCGACTGGCGGTCGAGCTCGCGCTGAAGGTCGTGCTGGAGGTCGGACGGCCCGTAGCCGAGCACGAGGATCGCGACGATCCAGCCGACCGCCGCGAGCAGCCCGAGTACGACACCGACCATGCCGAGGACGATGACGGCGTTGGCCTGCCCGTGGGCCTCCCCCGCCGCCCGCTCGCGAGCGCGGCGGCCCAGGTGCAGAGCGAGGCCCGAGAGCGGCAGCGTCAGCCAGAAGCCGGCCCCGATCGAGAGCACGAGCAGCGCGAGCGAGATGATCGCGATCGTGACGGCGACGGTCGCGCCGAGATCGCGCTGCGCGGGCCCGGCGACGACCACGGGCTGCCGGCGCCCGGGTGACGGCTCGGTCGGCGCCGGCTCGAGGGGCTCGGCGGCGACCCGCTCGGAGCGCTCCGCCGGCGCCTGCCAGCGCGGCGCGGCGGCCGCTCCGCGCTCGTAGTGCGGCGGATCCGCGGCGCCCGGCGCACGCGGCGGCAGCCAGCTGCCGCGCTGGGTGTCCTCATCGGCCACCGGCGGATCCTCGCGCGCTCAGAACTCGGTCGCGATCCAGTCCATCTTCGAGCGCAGCTCCTTGCCCTCGCGCTCGATCTGGTGGTCCTGGCCCTCGGCGCGCATGCGCTGGAAGTTCTCCTGGCCCGCGCGGTTCTCGGCGATCCACTCGCGCGCGAAGGCGCCCGACTGGATCTCGCCGAGCACCTCTTTCATCGCCTCGCGCGTGGCGTCGGAGATGACCCGCTTGCCGCGCGTCAGATCGCCGTACTCGGCGGTGTTGGAGATCGAGTAGCGCATCCCGGTGATGCCCTTCTCGTAGATCAGGTCGACGATCAGCTTGAGCTCGTGCAGGCACTCGAAGTAGGCCAGGCGTGGGTCGTAGCCGGCGTCGACGAGCGTCTCGTAGCCTGCGCGCACCAGCTCGGTGACGCCGCCGCAGAGCACCGCCTGCTCGCCGAACAGGTCGGTCTCGGTCTCGTCCTTGAACGTCGTCTCGATCACGCCGCCGCGCGTGCAGCCGATGCCGCGGGCGTAGGCCAGCGCGAGCTGCAGCGCGGCGCCCGACGCGTCCTGCGCGACGGCGACCAGCCCAGGCACGCCCGAGCCCTCGAGGAACTGGCGGCGCACGAGATGGCCGGGGCCCTTCGGCGCGACGAGCGCGACGTCGACCTCCGCGGGCGGCTCGACCTCGCCGTAGTGAACGGAGAAGCCGTGCCCGAAGAGCAGCGTGTTGCCCGGCGCGATGCCGTCCTTGATCGACTCGTTCCAGACGTCGTGGTGGCGCTCGTCGGGGAGCAGCACCATGACGAGGTCGCCGCGCGAGGCGGCATCGGCGACGTCGGTGACCTCGAGCCCGGACTCCCGTGCCTTGGCCACCGAGTCCGAACCGGGGCGAAGGCCGACGATCACGTCGACGCCGGAGTCCTTGAGGTTGAGCGCATGGGCGTGACCCTGCGAGCCGTAGCCGAGGATCGCGACGGTCTTGCCGTCGAGCAGTGAGAGGTCAGCGTCGTCGTCGTAGAACACGGCGCTCAGGCTACACGGCGAAGCCGGGAGCCCTCAGGCGGTGGCCGCGGCAACCCAGGTGCGCGCGGGGATCGCGAGCGACCCGTCGTCGCGCGTGAACTCCGCCGCCCGCTCGGCGAGCTCGGCGAGCAGCGCGTCGCGCGTCGCGGGGTCCAGCGTGCGGGCGACGTCGGCGACGCGCATCGAGAGCCGCGTCTGCACCCGCCACCAGTCCTCGACCGACGCGTAGCGGTTGACGAAGCCGACCTGGTCCACCTCGGGGTCGAGGAAGCCGGCCGCCTCGAGGTGCTCGGCGATCACGCCCTCACGCGCCCAGGCGAACTGGCCGGGAGCCTCGGGATCCGCGGCCTCGATCAGGCCGCGCTCGACGAGGGCGCGCGCCGGGTCCGCGCTCCAGCGGTTGTCCTCGGGGCCGGTCCACGCCGCGAGCGCGACGCGGCCGCCGGGGCGCAGGACGCGGCGGGTCTCGCGCAGCGCGGCCTCCGGATCGGCCAGCAGCATGTAGCCCCAGCGGCACAGCACGCCGTCGATCGATCCGGCCGGGAAGTCCATGTTGAGCTCGGCGTCGACCTGACGGAAGCGGACGTTGCGCAGCCGCAGCTGCTCGGCGCGTCGCTGGGCGGCGGAGAGCATCTCGGGCACGAAGTCCGACGTGATCAGCTCGCCGCCGGGCTGGATCAGCTCGGCGGCGAGGAAGCCGGTCTCCCCCAGCCCCGCGGCCAGCTCGAGCACCGTGTGCCCCGGTTGCGGCGCGATCGCCTCGACCAGCCAGCTCGACACGGGCATCGTCGCGCGGCGCATCGCCTCGCCGTCGGCCTCCCAGCCGGTCGCCGTGCCCGCCCAGCGGATGCGGCTCTCCGCGCGGTAGTCCGTCATGCCAGCTCCCTCCTCAGCAGTTTTCCCGAGCTCGTGCGCGGCAGCTCGTGCGCGAGCTCGACGGCCTTGGGCACCTTGAAGCGGGCGAGCCGCTCGCGGCAGAACGCCTGCAGCTCCTCCGGCCGCGCGCTCGCCCCGGCGCGCAGCACGACGCGCGCGGCGATCGCCTCGCCCCACTCGCGATCCGGGCGCCCGAAGACGCCGGCGTCTGCGACCGCCGGATGCGCGAGCAGCACGGCCTCGATCTCCGCCGGCGCGACGTTCTCGCCGCCGGAGACGATCGTGTCCGACTTGCGCCCGATGACGGTCAGCCGGCCGCGCGCGTCGAGACGACCGAGGTCGCCCGTGTGCAGCGTCCCGCCGCCCGCCACGGTCGGACCGGAGACGAGGATCTCGCCGTCGGGGGCGAGCTCGACGGACAGCCCGGGCAGCGGCCAGCCTGCGGTCTCGGGCTCGCCGGGCGCGGAGGTGCAGACCTGCGAGCAGGCCTCGGTGAGCCCGTAGGTCTGGGCGACGGGCACGCCCGCGGCCCTGGCGCGGTCGAGCAGGGCGGGGTCCGACGGCGCGCCGCCGAGCAGCACCGCGCGCAGGCGCGGCGGGTGCCCGAGGCCGGCGTCGAGCATGCGCGCGAGCATCGTCGGCACGAGCGAGGCGAGCGTCACGCCCTCGTGCATCAGCGCATGGTTTGCCGCGGCCGCGTCGAACGGCGCGGGCAGCAGCTGCGCGGCGGTGCCGTAGACGAGCGAGCGCAGCAGGACCATCAGGCCGCCGACGTGGGTCAGCGGCAGCGGGCACAGCCAGCGCTCCGCGCGGTCGAAGCCGAGCGCGAGCGCGGATCCGAGCGCGTTGGCCTCGACGTTGCCCCAGGTCAGCTCGACCAGCTTCGGCGCGCTCGTGGTGCCGGACGTGTGGACGGCGAGGACGACGGCGCCGGGTGTGAGACCTTTCGGATCGGCGGCGCTCACGGGGCCTGCGCCCTCCGGCTCGCGCGCCACGACGTGCTGAGCCGCCCGGCGCCGCGTCGCGCGCTCGCTCTCCGCGAGGCGGCCGTCGACCGGCAGCACCGCGGCGCCGAGCAGCAGGCAGGCGTGCAGGGCGACGGCGAAGCCGATCCCGGCGGGCAGCTCGATCGCCACGCGATCTCCGGGACGCACCCCGCGGGCCGCGAGCTCGCCCGCCGCGGCCGCCGCCCGGGCGTGCAGGGCCTGCCAGCTCAGCCGCTCGCCCGGGGCCAGGAGCGCGTCCGCGTCCGGCGTGCGGCGGGCGTGGACGGCGAGGAGGGGCTCGGGCGCGGGCGACACGGCCATGAGGCTAGTCTCAACGGCCCTCGACCCGTTTTGAAGCGCCTTCCCCAGGAGGACCGCGTGCCCGTGAGCTGGACCTCCGCCGCCGAGTACTCGGACATCCGGTACGAGCTGTCCGGCGACGGCATCGCGAAGATCACCATCGACCGCCCGGAGGTGCGCAACGCCTTCCGGCCGCAGACGATCGTGGAGATCTCCGGCGCCCTCGAGCGGGCGCGCGAGGACGCGTCGGTCGGCGTGGTCGTGCTCACCGGCGAGGGCCCGCTCGCGTTCTGCTCGGGCGGCGACCAGCGCGTGCGCGGGGACACCGGCTACATCGCCGAGGGCGCCTCGGTCGGTCGCTTCCACGTGACCGACCTGCACGTGCAGATCCGGCGTCTGCCCAAGCCCGTCGTCGCGATGGTCGCCGGCTACGCGGTCGGCGGCGGCCAGGTGCTCCAGCTCGTCTGCGACCTCGCGATCGCCGCCGACAACGCCCGCTTCGGGCAGACTGGCCCGCGGGTCGGCTCCTTCGACGGCGGCTTCGGCGCGTCGTTGCTGGCCGCCACGGTCGGCGCCCGCAAGGCCAAGGAGATCTGGTTCCTCTGCCGCCAGTACGACGCGCAGCAGGCGCTCGAGATGGGACTCGTCAACGCGGTCGTGCCGCTCGACGAGCTCGAGGCCGAGACCGTCCGCTGGTGCCGCGAGATGCTCGCCCTCTCGCCGTTCGCCCTGCGGCTGCTGAAGGCGTCCTTCCATGCCGCCGAGGATGGGATGGCCGGGATCCAGCAGCTCGCGCACGACACCAACCTGCTCTTCTACGCCTCCGAGGAGGCGGCCGAGGGCCGCGACGCCTACAAGGAGAAGCGCACGCCCGACTTCGGGCGCTTCCCGCGCCGCCCATGAGCGCTCACACCGCCCAGCCCACCGAGCGTCCGGACCCGCTGCGCATCTGGTTGATGGCGGCACGGCCCCGGACGCTGCCCGCGGCCGTCGCGCCCGTGCTCGTCGGCACCGCGCTCGCCGGGACCGAGGGGACGTTCCACGTCCTGCGCTTCGTCGCGGCGATGCTCGGCGCGCTCCTGATCCAGGTCGGCACGAACCTCTCCAACGACTACTCCGACGCTCGGCGCGGCGCCGACACCGAGGACCGGCTCGGCCCCGTGCGCGTGACCGCCGGCGGCCTCGTGCCGCCGCGCCAGGTGCTCGTCGCCACCTACGTCGCGTTCGGCCTCGCGGTGCTGGTCGGCGTCTACCTCGTGGTCACCGCGGGCTGGCAGCTGCTGCTGGTCGGCGCGGCGTCGATCCTCGCCGGCGTGCTCTACACGGGCGGCCCGCGTCCATACGGCTACGAGGGGCTCGGCGACCTGTTCGTGTTCCTGTTCTTCGGCGTCGTCGCGGTGTCGGGCTCGTACTTCGCGCAGACGTCGCACATGGAGTGGGAGGCGCTCGTCCTCTCCGTGCCCGTCGGGCTCCTGGCGGCCGCGCTGCTGATGGTCAACAACACCCGCGACCTCGAGACGGACCGCCGGGCCGGCAAGCGGACCGTGGCCGTACGGCTCGGCCGGCCGCGGGCGCGCGGCATCTACGCGGCCGAGGTCTACCTCGCCTTCGTCGTCGCGCAGATCCCGTGGATCGCCGGCGCCGGCTCGCTCTCGCCGTGGCTGCTGCTGGTGTTCCTCGCGGTGCCGCTCGCCGCTCCGATCGTCCGCACCGTCCGCTCACGCACCGACGGGCCGTCGCTCAACGGCGCGCTCGCCAAGACCGGGCTGCTGCAGCTCGTCTTCTGCGTCCTGCTCGCGGCGGGCATCCTCGCGAGCTGAGTGGCCCGGCTCGCCGTCCAGACCGTCCGGCTCGCGCTGCACGCGCCCCTGCGCAGCGCGTGGGGCGTGCTCGAGCAGCGCGAGCTGCTGCGGGTGCGCCTGGAGTTCGGCAACGACGACTGGGGCGAGGGCGAGGCCGCGCCGCTCGAGCCCTACGACGGCGTCCCGCTCGCGGCCGTGCGCGCCGCGCTCGACGCCTACGGCGCGGTGCTCGAGGGCGTCGAAGCCGACGCGTCGCACGCCGAGGTGCTCGCGCGCTGCGCCGCCGAGCGGCCGCTGCCACAGGCGCTCGCCGCGGTGGACCTGGCGCTGTGGGACCGCGCAGGCCGCGCCGCCGGGCAACCGGTCGCGCGGCTGCTCGCCCCCGGCGCGGTGGAGTCGGTGACGGTCAACGCGACGATCGGCGCCGAGGACCGTGCGGGTGCCGCGGACGCCGCGGCGCGGGCGGTCGCCGAGGGGTTCTCGTGCGTGAAGGTCAAGGCGGGCGTCGGCGACGACGGCGGCCGCTTCGCCGCGGTGCGCGCCGCGATCGGCCCGCGCGTGGCGCTGCGCGCGGATGCCAACGGCGCCTGGGCCACCACGCGCGAGGCGCTGGCGAACCTGCGCGTGCTGGCCGGCGCCGAGCTCGAGCTCTGCGAGGAGCCGGTGCACGGGGTGGCGGCGCTCCTCGCGGTGCGGATGGAGTCGCCGGTCGCGATCGCGATGGACGAGACGGCGGCCGAGCACGGTGCGGCCGGCTCCGGGGCGGCGGACGCGGTCTGTCTGAAGGTGGCGCGCTGCGGCGGGATCAGCGGCCTGCTGGCCGAGGCCGCGGCGGCCCGCGCCGCCGGCTCCGCGGTCTACGTCGCCTCCTCCTTCGATGGGCCGCTGGGGGTGGCGGCCGGCGTCCATGCCGCCGCGGCGCTCGCGGCCACCGGCCCGGTCGCGCCCTGTGGGCTGGCGACCCTGCGCGCCTTCGCGAACCCGGCCGCCCGCCCAGCCCTGCTCGCCCCCCGCGACGGTGCGATCCCCGTGCCGCAGGGCCCAGGCCTCCTCGCCTGAACCTAAAGGGGTCAGACCCCTTTAGGTTGTGATCGCCTCCGCGACGAGGTCGGGGCGCTCCAGGTGGGGCGCGTGGCCGGTGCCCGCGATCAGCTCGAGGCGGGCGTCGGGGAGGAGCTCGGCCATCCGCTCCGCGATCGCGCGGAACTTCGCGTCGCGCTCGCCGACGGCCAGCATCACCGGCATGCGGAGCTCACCGAGGCGGTCCCAGAGCGACGGGAGCGCGCCGGTGCCGAGCCCCCGCAGCGCATCCGCGAGGCCCGCCGGCGTGTTGCGCAGCCGGTCGGCGTGTGCGGCGGCGCGCACCCGCTCGGGCTGGCCCTCCCACAGCGCCAGCCGCCCCCACTCCTCGGCGAAGGCGTCGACACCGACGGCCTCGATGTGATCCGCGAGCGCCTCGTCGGCGCGCCGCCGCGCCGCGCGCTCGCCGGCGTCGGCGAGCCCCGGACTCGCTCCGACGAGCACGAGCCGCTGCACGCGCTCGGGTCGCGCGAGCGCCGCGTGCAGCGCGATCCGGCCGCCCATCGAGTAGCCCGCGAGGACGTGCGGCTCGTCGACCAGCGCGCGCAGGTAGGCAAGCGTCGCCGCCAGCGAAGCCGGCCGGCGCTCGCTCATCTGGCCGTGCCCAGGAAGGTCGGGAGCGACGGCGCGATAGCGTCCGCCGAGCGCCGCGACGGTCCGCCGCCAGCTCTGCCGCGTCTGGGTGAA
>JAXDHR010000009.1:0-29325 GCA_034664425.1 Solirubrobacteraceae bacterium | reverse complement strand
CGCGGCCGAGGGCGGTCCGGTGCTCGGCATCTGCAACGGGTTCCAGGTGCTCTGCGAAGCCGGGCTGCTCCCCGGCGCGCTGCTGCCCAACACCTCGCTGCGCTTCGTCTGCCGCCAGGTCGACCTCGAGGTCGCGAGCGCCGAGTCGGCCTGGACTTCGGCCTGCAGGCCGGGCGCGCGGCTCTCGATCCCGGCCAAGCACACCACGGGCCGCTACTGGGCACCCGACCCCGTGCTCGACGAGCTCGAGGCCGAGGGGCAGGTGGCGCTGCGCTACGCGCGCGGGCACAACTTCAACGGCTCCTCCCGCGATATCGCGGGCGTGACGAACGGAGCTGGCAACGTGCTCGGCCTGATGCCGCATCCCGAGCATGCGGTCGACGTGGTGACGGGCTCCGCCGACGGCCTCGCCCTGTTCGAGTCGGCCGCGCGGGTGCCTGTCCGGTGAAGCATCGCGAGCTCGGGCTCACCGACGCCGAGTACGAGCTGATCGTCGAGAAGCTGGAGCGCGAGCCCAACGAGGTCGAGCTGGCGGTCTTCAGCCTGATGTGGTCGGAGCACTGCGGCTACAAGCACTCCCGCCGCGTGCTGCGCACGCTTCCGGTCGAGGGCGGCAAGCTGCTGCTGGGCCCGGGCGAGAACGCGGGGGCGGTGGCGGTCGGCGAGGGCCTCGCGTGCGCCTTCAAGGTCGAGTCGCACAACCACCCGAGCGCGGTCGAGCCGTTCCAGGGGGCGGCGACCGGCGTCGGGGGGATCCTTCGCGACGTGTTCGCGATCGGCGCCCGCCCGATCGCCGTGCTGGACTCGCTGCGCTTCGGCGACGTGGCGTCATCGGCTCGCTCGCGCTACCTGCTCGAGCACGCCGTCGCGGGCATCGGCCACTACGGCAACTCGATCGGCGTGGCCAACGTCGGGGGCGAGATCTACTTCGAGGAACCCTACGAGCAGAACTGCCTCGTGAACGCGATGTGCGTCGGGCTGATCGAGCGCGACAAGTTGATCAAGGCGGCGGCGGCGGGCATCGGCAACGTCGTCGTGCTGTTCGGCGCGCGCACGGGGCGCGACGGCATCGGGGGCGCGTCGGTGCTCGCGTCGGCCGAGCTCGGCGAGCTCGACGCCGCGAAGCGCCCGACGGTCCAGATCGGCGATCCGTTCCAGGAGAAGAAGCTGCTCGAGTGCTCGCTCGAGCTGCTGGACCGCGGGCTGCTGGTCGCGCTGCAGGACCTCGGCGCCGCGGGGCTGACCTCCTCGTCGGCGGAGATGGCGGCGAAGGGCGGCGTCGGGCTCGATCTCGACGTCCGCCGCGTGCCGCTGCGCGAGGCCGACATGGAGCCGTTCGAGATCATGATCTCCGAGTCCCAGGAGCGGATGCTCTGCGTCGTCGAGCCCGATCGGGTCGACGACGTGGTCGCCGTCTGCGAGCGCTGGGAGGTCAACGCCACCGCGATCGGCGAGGTGACGTGCGGCGACCGTCTGCGCGTCTTCGACGGCGACGAGCTAGTCGGGGACCTGCCGGTCGTCGCGCTCGTGGACGAGTGCCCGGCCTACGAGCTCGAGCCCCGGGAGCCGGCGTCCTCGCTCTACCCGTCGCCGCCGCGCGTGCTCGAGGACGGGCTCGACGTCGCCGACACGCTGCTGGGCCTGCTCGGCTCCGCCAACCTCGCGTCGCGCCGCTGGGCGTTCGAGCAGTACGACTGCCTCGTCGGCTCGCGCACCGCGCGGCGCCCGGAGCAGGCCGACGCCGCCGTGCTGATGCTCCCGCAGGAGGGCGTCGCGCGCGCCGACGGCGAGATCGGCTCGTTCCCGACGCCGGCCGACGACGACGCGCCGCGCCCCGCGATCGCCGTCGCGATCGACGGCAACGGCCGCCGCGTCGCCGCGGATCCCTACCGCGGCGCGGTCGAGGCGGTGCTCGAGTGCGCGGCGAACCTCGCGTGCGTCGGCGCCGAGCCGCTCGGCCTGACGAACTGCCTGAACTTCGGCAACCCCGAGAAGCCGCACATCGCCTGGCAGCTGACCCGCGCGGTCGCCGGTCTGGGCGATGCCTGCCGCGCGCTCGGCGTGCCCGTCGTGGGCGGCAACGTCTCGCTCTACAACGAAGGCGGCGGCGGGCCGATCTACCCGACGCCGGTCGTCGGCCTCGTCGGCGAGCTGCCCGACGCCCGTCGCGCCGCGCCGCTCGGCTTCACGCACGATGGCGACGCCGTGGCGCTCGTCGCCGCCGCGTCATGGACGCCGTCGCGCGCCGCGTCCGAGCTGGCCAAGCTCCGGGGCGAGCCGATCGCGGGCCCGCTCCCGGCCGCCGACCTCGGCGAGCTGCGCACGCTGCACGTCGCCGTCCGTCAGGCGGTCCGCGCCGGCGCACTGTCGAGCGCGCACGACGTCGCCGAAGGCGGCGTGGCGATCGCGCTCGCGGAGGCCTGCATCGCCGGCGGGATCGGTGCCCGCGTCGACCTCGACGGCATCGAGCCGTTCGCCGAAGGCCCCGGCGCCTTCGTGATCTCTGCGCCGGCGGATGCCCTGACCGCGCTCGGCGGCGCGGCCCGGATCATCGGCGAGGTCGGCGGCGACGCGCTCGAGCTGGCCGGCGAGCGCCCGCTCGCGCTCGAGGAGCTCACGCGCGTGCACGCCGACGGCCTCGCCGCTCTGTTGCACTGACGCGGCTGCCGGCCCGAAGCGGCTGCTAGGCCGTGAGCTCGGCCGCCATCGCCTCGAAGACCTGAACGTAGAGGTCGACGGAGGCGTCGTCGTGGGTCACCGAGAGGGTCCACTCCTCCTCGCGGCCCGGCGTCATGAACACTCCGCGGTTCATGTTGTACAGCCAGGCGAGCTCGGAGATGTCGGCGTCCTGGTTGGCCTTGAAGGACTCGTAGTCGACGACCTTCTGGGTCGAGAAGGTGACGCAGCCCTTGGAGCCGATGCCGACCGCGTAGCCCGGCAGGCCGTGCTTCTCGATGACCCGCGTGCAGCCCTCGAGGATGCGGTCGTTGAGGTGGTCGAGGTGCGTGTAGGCGTCGGGGGTGAGGACCTCGAGGAGGTTCGCGCGCGCGGCGGCCATGCCGAGCGGGTTCCCGTTGTAGGTCCCCACCTGGTAGACCGAGCCGTCCTCGACGACCGACATGACGTCGTCGTTGCCGCCGATCGCGCCGATCGGCGTGCCGCCGCCGAGCACCTTGGCCAGCGTCACCATGTCGGGCATCACGCCGTACTTCTCCGTCGCCCCGCCGGCCGCGATCGCCAGACCCGTCTTGACCTCGTCGAAGATGAGCACGATGCCGTGGCGGCTCGTGATCTCGCGGACGGCATCGAGGTAGCCGGGCTCGGGGAGCACGACGCCGAGGTTCATCATCGCCGCCTCCATGATCACGCAGGCCGGCTTGCGGCCCTCTGCGTCGAGGCGCTCGATCCGGCGCTCCATCGCGTCGGCGTCGTTGAACGGCACGGCGATCGTCATCTCCACGACCGCCTGCGGGATGCCGGCGCCGTAGGGCAGCGAGGCGAGGTTGTCGCGGTCGCCGATCTTGTCGTACTCGACGCCGATCGAGACCATCACCGTGTCGTGATGGCCGTGGTAGGAGCCGAAGATCTTCATCACGGTGTCGCGGCCGGTGTACGCGCGCGCGATCCGGATCGCGTCCATCGTGGACTCCGAGCCGGAGTTCGTGTAGCGCCAGCGCGACAGGCCCCAGCGGCGCTGGAGCTCCGCGGCGACGACGATCGCGTCCTCGGTCGGCGCCGCGAAGTGCGTGCCCTGCTCGTAGCGCTTGCGGATCGCCTCGCCGATCGCCGGGTGCGCGTGGCCCTGGACCATCGAGCCGAAGCCGTTGTGGAAGTCGTACATCTCGTTCCCGTCGACGTCCCAGACCTTGGGGCCGCGGCCGCGCTCGAGGTAGATCGGCCAGGGATCGCGCAGCTGGTAGGAGGACGCGACACCGCCCGAGAGCACATCGTGGGCGCGCCGGTACATCGCCTCGGATCCCCGCGTCTTGTCGTTGAGCGCCTGCTCCTCGCGCTCGATCAGCTCACGGATGCGCCGCCTGTCGATCTGCGTGGGTGCGTTGACAGCCATATCGTCTCCTCGATGGTGCGCGCACGGGGGATCGACGCCGCGTGCGCGCTTTCAGACTGGAAGGGTACCCCCGGCGGGCCCGCCGCATGGGAGCGAGCGCACCGTGCGGCTTCGCCGCGGCGGCGCGCGCCGCACCCGTTGCTACATTGCCGAGCAGCTTCGTGTCCGCCTCCATCGATCTCCGCGACGGGCCACGTGACGAGTGCGGCGTCTTCGGCATCCACGCGCCGGGACATGACGTCGCCCGTCTCACCTACTTCGGGCTCTTCGCCCTGCAGCACCGCGGGCAGGAGTCCGCCGGCATCGCGACAGCGCAGAACGGCCACATCATGGCCATGCGCGACCAGGGCCTGGTCTCCCAGGTCTTCGACGAGCAGCGCCTGCGCGCCCTGCAGGGCGACATGGCGGTCGGCCACGTGCGCTACTCGACGACCGGCGCCTCCTCGTGGGAGAACTCGCAGCCGGTCTGGCGCGCCGACCGCCGGGAGCTCGCGCTCGCCCACAACGGCAACCTGATCAACGCCGTCGAGCTCCATGCCGAGCTGCGCGAGCGCGGCGTGACGTTCCGCTCGACGTCGGACTCGGAGATCATGGCGGCGCTGATCTCGACCCACGAGGCCGACTCGCTCGAGGAGGCCGTCGCCGATGTCATGACCCGCATCGAGGGCGCGTACTCGACGGTCGTCATGACCAAGGACCGCGTGGTCGCGTTCCGGGACCCGGCCGGTTTGCGCCCGCTGTCGCTCGGCCTGATGGGCGAGGACCGCTACTGCGTCGCGTCCGAGACCTGCGCGTTCGACATCATCGGCGCGCGCCACCTGCGCGACGTCGAGCCGGGCGAGGTCGTCACGCTCGCCGACGGCGCACTGCGCACGCGGCTCGCGGTCACCGCGAAGCGGCAGTCGCTGTGCGTGTTCGAGCACATCTACTTCGCGCGCCCGGACTCGCGGCTCGGCGGCCAGGTGCTGCAGGTGGCGCGGGGGCGAATGGGCGAGCTCCTCGCCCGCGAGTCGCCGGCCGACGCGGATCTCGTGATCCCGGTCCCTGACTCGGGCAACCCCGCGGCGCGCGGCTTCGCCCGCGCCTCGGGACTCCCGCAGGACGACGGCTTCGTCAAGAACCGCTACGTCGCGCGCACGTTCATCCAGCCGGGGCAGGAGCTCCGCAAGCACGGCCTGCGGATGAAGTTCAATCCGCTGCCCGAGGTCGTCGCCGGCAAGCGGCTCGTCGTGGTCGACGACTCGATCGTGCGCGGCAACACCACCCGCCAGATCGTGCAGATGCTGCGCGACGCGGGCGCGAGCGAGATCCACATGCGCATCACCGCGCCGCCGATCCGCCATCCGTGCCATTACGGCATCGACATGTCCACGCGCGAGGAGATGGTCGCGCATGAGCGCACGGAGGCCGAGATCGCGGCCGAGCTCGGCGCCGACTCGCTCGCGTACCTGTCGCTCGACGGCGTCTACGAGGCGATCCGCGGCTCGCGCGAGAACCACTGCGACGCCTGCTTCACCGGCGAGTACCCGCTCGCCCGCACCGACGCAGGGCAGCGCAAGGACGCGTTCGAGCGGGGACTTCCGCTCGTCCGCGCCTGACGTCGCCGAAGGGGCCGAGCGACAGCCTGCGGAGCGAGGCGAAGGACTTCATACGAGAGTGCACCAATTCGGTGTCGGAAGCCCCTTGCCTTCCGACACCGGCGGTATGGTCGCTCGCCCGTGTCAGCCGCCATGGACACCCTCACGCTTCCTGGTCTCGGGCCCCCGCCCCCCGAGCCGGTCGCGCGCGCGCATGACGCCGACGGAGCGCTGCACGAGCTGTTCGGCTTCGCGTCGTTCAGGCCGGGCCAGCGCGAGGCGGTCGAGGCGGTTACTGCGCCCCACCCACCCCGCGACGTGCTCGTCGTCATGCCGACGGGCTCCGGCAAGTCGCTCTGCTATCAGCTGCCGGCGCTGATGCGGGCGGACCTGACGGTGGTCGTGTCACCGCTCGTCTCGCTGATGCAGGACCAGGTGGAGGCGGTCGAGCGCGTCGCCCCCGGCTTCGTCGGGCTGATCAACGCCCAGCAGGACGCTGCGCGCAACCGCAAGGTGCTCGCGCGCGCGGCGGCCGGCCGGCTGCGGCTGCTCTACATCGCGCCCGAGCGCTTCGCGTCGCCGGGATTCCTGGAGCGGATCCGCGAGGCGCGCATCGGGCTCTTCGTCGTCGACGAGGCGCACTGCGTCTCGCAGTGGGGGCATGACTTCCGGCCGGACTACTTCCGCCTGGCCGACGCCGCGCGCTGGCTCGGCGCCGAGGCGATCGTGGCGTCGACCGCGACGGCGACGCCGCAGGTCGCCGCCGACATCGTCGCACGGCTCGCGCTGCGCGATCCCGTGCGGGTGGCCACCGGGTTCGACCGGCCGAACCTCTCGTTCGCGGTCGTGCCGGTCGCGGCGAAGCACGCCGCACACCAAGCGATCGGCGCCGCGCTCGCCGAACCGGGCGCACTGCCGGCGATCGTCTACGCGGGCACGCGCTCGGACTGCGAGCGGCTCGCCGCCCGGCTCGGGCGCGAGCTCGCCGTCGAGGCGATCCCCTACCACGCGGGCCTCCCGCGCGAGGCGCGCGCGGAGGCGCAGCGGCGTTTCATGTCCGGCGCCGCACCTGTCGTGGTGGCGACGAACGCGTTCGGCATGGGCGTCGACAAGGCCGACGTGCGGACCGTCTGCCACGAGAGCGTCCCGGGGTCGATCGAGGCCTACTACCAGGAGGCCGGCCGCGCCGGGCGCGACGGCCTTCCCGCGCGCTGCCTGCTGTTCGCGGCGAGCCGAGACAAGGGCCTGCACGTGCACTTCATCGAACGCGCGACGGTCACCGAGGATGCGCTGAAGGGCGTCGCGCGGCGGATCGTCGCTGCCGCGGAGACGTTCCAGGGCGACGGCGCGCCGCGCTTCGACCTTGGTGTCGGCGAGCTGTCGCCGCTCGCCGGCGACGAGGAAGCGGTCCGCGCGACCGTCGGCCACCTCGCCCGTGCGGGGGTCGTCCAGCCGTCACCGTCGCCGCCCGACCGGATCATGGGCCGGCTCGTCGGGGCGTGGGACGGCCGCGCGCTCGGCGAGTGCCGGACCGCCGCGCAGGAGGCGACGCGCGCCCGCTGGCGCCAGTACCGCGCGGTGTGGGCGTGGGTCGAGGGCGAACGCTGCCGCCGCGAGGGGATCCTGCGCCACTTCGGGGACGCGACGCCCCCGGCGCCGCACGGGAGCTGCTGCGACGTCTGTGACCCGGGGCTGGCGCCGGAGACGCCCGCGGCCGCGCGGGGTGCCGCCGGGGGCGGCCTGCGTCCGCTGCAGCTCGCCCACCGCCCGGAGGCGACGGGCGAGACCGTGGCGCTCGACGACGCGATCATCGACGTCGTCGCGGCAGCCGAGCCGTCCGTCGGGCGCACGCGAGCGGTCGAGATCCTGCGGGGCGGACGTTCGAAGGCGCTGCTCGAGCGTTCCTGCGACGGCCTGCCGCACTACGGCGAGTTCGCGCATCTCGCCGCCGCGGTGGTGCTCGAGCGCGTCGACGCGCTGCTGAGCGCCGGCACGCTGCGCTCGTCCGGCGGGCGCTACCCGACGCTGGAGCCCGTGTGAGGGTCGGCGTCCTCGCCTCGGGCGCCGGGACCAATCTTCAGGCCATCCTCGATCGCGTGCACCGCCGCGCCGGCGTCGAGGTCGCTGCCGTGGCGTCCGACCAGCCGTCGGCGGCCGCGCTCGAGCGCGCGCGTGCCGCGGGGGTGCAGACCGCCGTCTTCCCCCGCTCCGAGTACGCCTCGCGTGCAGCGCGCGATGGCGCGCTCGCGGACTGGTTGGAGCGCCGTGGTGTCGAGCTCGTGGTACTCGCGGGCTACATGCAGCTGCTCACGCCGGCGTTCCTCGGCCGCTTCGAGCGGCGGGTCGTCAACGTCCACCCGGCGCTGCTGCCCGCGTTCCCGGGCCTGCGCGCGATCGAGCAGGCGGTCGAGTACGGCGTCAAGATCTTCGGCGTCACCGTCCACTTCGTCGACGAGGGCGTCGACACGGGGCCGATCATCGCCCAGCGCGCGGTCGAGCTCACCGGCCTCCCGAGCGCAGGAGAGGTGCATGCCGCGCTGCGGCCGCTCGAGCACGATCTGCTCTGTGGCGTCGTCGAGGCGATCGCCGCCGGCACGGTCGCGGCGGATCCGGCGAACCCGCGGCGCGTTGAATATCGTCCCGCCCCGATGGGAGGCAGCCAGTGACCCAGCCCGGTGACGTCCGCATCCGCCGGGCGCTGCTGTCCGTGTCCGACAAGACCAGCGTCGTCGACTTCGCGCGTGGGCTGGACGAGCTCGGAGTCGAGCTGGTCTCGACCGGCGGTACCGCCGGCGCGCTGCGCGACGCGGGTCTCGAGGTCCGCGGGATCGAGGACTTCACGGGCTTTCCGGAGATCATGGGCGGGCGCGTCAAGACGCTGCACCCGCGCCTGTACGCGGGGCTGCTCGCGCTGCGCGACGACGCGGACCACATGGCCGCCGCGGACGAGCACGGGATCGAGTTCGTCGACCTCGTGTGCGTGAACCTCTATCCGTTCGAGGCGACGGCCGGCCGCCGCGGGGCGACCGAGCACGAGGTGATCGAGAACATCGACATCGGCGGTCCGGCGATGATCCGCGCGGCGGCGAAGAACTTCGGCTTCTCGGCGGTGGTCGTGCGCCCGGAGAGCTACGACGCCATCCTTCAGGAGCTGCGCGAGACCGACGGGACGCTCTCGATGGGGACGCGCGAGAACCTCGCGGCCGAGGCGTTCTCCTACACGGCCCGCTACGACACGGCGATCGCGCGCTGGTTCGCGGAGCGCCAGGAGGACTTCCCGTCCCTGGTCATGCAGGCCTACGAGAAGGTCACCGATCTCTCCTACGGTGAGAACCCGCACCAGCGCGCCGCCTTCTACTCCCAGACCGGCTCGCGCATGCACGTGCTCTCCCAGGTGCGCCAGCTCAACGGCAAGGACCTGTCGTTCAACAACGTGCTCGACCTCAACGCGGGGCGCTTCCTGGTGCGCGAGTTCGAGGTCCCGGCATGCGTGATCATCAAGCACAACAACCCGTGCGGCGCGGCCGTCGGGGTGACCGTGATAGAGGCCTACGAGCGTGCCTTCGCGTGCGATCCGCTGTCGGCCTTCGGCGGGGTCATCTGCGTCAACCGGACGGTCGACGGTGCGTTCGCCGATGCGCTGCTCAACCAGTTCTGCGAGGTGATCTTCGCGCCGCGCTTCACCGAGGAGGCGCTCGAGAAGCTCGCCGCCAAGCCGAACATGCGCGTGCTCGAGGACCAGGAGCGCCGCCGTGTGAACGTCTCCGAGTGGGACGTCAAGCGCGTGATGGGCGGGCTGCTAGTGCAGGATCGCGATCTCGACCTCGAGGACCGCACGGAGATGGAGGTCGTGACCGAGCGCAAGCCGACCGAGGCCGAGTGGGGCGAGATGCTGTTTGCCTGGAAGGTCTGCAAGCACGTGCGCTCCAACGCGATCGTGCTCGCGCGCGGCCTCGCCACGGTCGGCGTCGGCGCCGGGCAGATGAGCCGCGTCGACTCAGTGCGGCTGGCGATCGAGAAGGCGGGCGAGGCAGGCGCCGAGCTCGGCGGCTCGGCGCTTGCCTCCGACGCGTTCTTTCCCTTCCCCGACGGGCCGCAGCTCGCGATCGACGCGGGTGTGACGGCGATCATCCAGCCCGGCGGCTCGATGCGCGACCCGGCGGTCGTCGAGGCGGCGGACGCGGCGGACATCTCGATGGTCTTCGCGCACCGCCGCCACTTCCGGCACTGATGGCCGTCGCGGTCAGGCTCGAGCCGTGGGGAGCGGGCGACCGCGACCTGCTCACCCGGCTGCTCGGCGACCCGGCGATGATGACCCACCTCGGCGGGCCGGAGAGCCCCGAGAAGATCGCGGATCGCCAGCGCCGCTACGAAGCCGACCCCGCACAGCTGAAGATCATGCTGGGCGACGACGACGTGGCGGCCGGCTGGATCGGCTCCTGGCCGCGCGAGTGGCGGGGAGAGGTCGTGCTCGAGGTCGGATGGTCCGTGCTGCCCGCCATGCAGGGGCGGGGGATCGCGCGCGCGGCGACCGCTGCGATGATCGAGCGGATCCGGGCCGAGCGCCCGGACGCGCGATTGCACGCCTTCCCCGCCGTCGACAACGCCGCCTCCAACGCCCTCTGCCGCTCGCTCGGCTTCACGCTGCTGGGCGCGTTCGACGTCGAGTACCCGCCCGGGCACGCCCTGCGCTGCAACGACTGGGCGCTCGAGCTCGGAGATCCCGTCTAGCGGCCGCGCCCCGTCGCGCCCTGTAGCGCGTCGATGCGCTTGGTGACGTCCGCCTTCGGTACCCGGACCGGCCGTCCGGGTACCGTCCGGCGCATGGACCTGCGCACGTTGGCGTTCTCGCATGCGGCAGGGCGCATCGCCGCCGGTGCGGCGCTCGCTCTCGCTCCCGGGACGGTCGGCCGCGCCTGGGTGGGACGCGCCGGCGCGGCGCCCGGCGCCCGCGTCATCACGACGGCGATGGGCGCGCGCGACGCCGCGCTCGGCCTCGGGCTCGCCGCCGCGCTGCGCTCGGGCCGCGAGCCCGGCCCCTGGCTGCGGGCCGCCGTGCTCGCCGACGCCGCCGACCTCGTGGCGACGGTTCGCGCGCGCGACGCCGTCCCCGCGGTCTCGCTCGTCGGCGTGGCCGCGATCGCCGGGGGCTCGGCGGGGCTCGGGCTCTATCTCGACCGCACGCTCGGTCAGCCGGTGCCGTAGAGCACGCGGCCCCAGATCGTCGCGAGCGTCTCGACGACGACCTCCGGCGCGGTCGTCGGCGCGCGCCCAAGCGAGAGGCTGAGGTAGCGCTCCATCATCCACACGAGGGCCTTCGCGGTCTCGTTCGCGTCGAGCGGCAGGATCCGGCGCGCTGCGATCTCGTCCTCGATGTGGCGCGCCGTCGCGGTCACGAAGCTCTCCACGAGCGCGTCGTAGGCGGCCTCGACCTCGGGGTCGTCGGCGGCGGCGTCGCTGAGCGCGCGCAGCACGCGCCCGTGCTCGGCGAACACGGCGACGATGCCCTCCGCGGCCTCGCGGGCGAGCTCGCGACCGTCCCCCTCGCCGCGGTACCAGCGCTCGGACATCGCGAACAGCTCGGAGCGGATCTGCCCGACCACGCGCAGGACGAGCTGGTGCCGGTCGCGGAAGTAGACGTAGAACGACGGCCTCGAGAGGTCGGTCCGCCGCATGACCTCGTCGACCGTCAGCTCGCGGAACGGCCGCTCGCGCAGGAACGACTCCGCCGCCGCGATGATCTCCCGCTCAGCGACCTCCGGCGCCCGTCGCCGGCGCGGTCCGCCCCGCGACCCGGTTCTCCCCTCGACCTCCATCGGGGCGCAGGGTAGCTACGGAGCGTTCGGACAGATGCGCCCCGTCGGACTCGAACCGACATCGTGCGACTTAAAAGGACGCCGCTCTACCAATTGAGCTAGAGGCGCGCGCCCGGGAGTCTCGCACGCCTGCGACCATGCGTCTCGGTGGCCAACCTCATCTGGAGCATCATCGCCGCGCTCGGCGGCATCCTCGTGGTCGGCGTCGTCTTCTACTACTGGACGGCCGAGGACCGGGACCGGCGCAGCGAGGAGGACGCGCGCGCGTTCTTCGACGAGCACGGCCACTGGCCCGACGAGCCGCCTGCGGCCCGTGACTAGACTCCCGAACGTCCCGCCCCCATGGTGTAGCGGTCAGCACGCCAGCCTTTCACGCTGGTAGCACGGGTTCGATTCCCGTTGGGGGTACTCGGGCTGATCTACGAACCGCTTTGGAAGTTGCCACCACTCCCAGCGGAGCCGCCGGAACTGCTCGCCGCCCGCCGCGTCGGGTGCTTCTCCTTGGTGGGAGTGACCCACAGGAGACCACGACGTCCTGGCCGTTGAGAGCGTCGATGGCGAGTTCGTCGATCTCGGCGTCGCTGCTCGCCGCCGGCGGGCGCCGTCGCGGAATTGCGCCGCCGATCGCTCAGACGCTGCGGGTGAGCCCGCCGTCGACCAGCAGCGTCGTGCCCGTCACGTAGCTCGCCGGTCCCGAGCACAGGAACGCGGCGGCGGCGGCGAGCTCCTCGACCGTGCCCAGCCGTCCCGCGGGCACGTCCGCGCTGGCGGCCTTCTCGGCCGCCTCCCGCGACCCGCCGTTGCCGAGGATCCGCTCCGTGGCGATCCGGCCGGGAAGCACCGAGTTGAAGGTCACCCCGGCCGCCGCCTCCTGGCGGGCCAGCACCTTGAACGCGGCGATCAGCCCCGGCCGGTGCGCGTTGGAGAGCTGCAGCGCGGGGATCGGCTCGCGCACCGCCGACGAGGAGACCGACAGCACGCGACCCCAGCCGCGCGAGCGCATCACGGGCAGCAGGCGGTCGATGATCGCCATCGGCGACAGCACGAGTGACCGGTGCGCAGCGCTCCATTGCTCGGCCGTGAAGCCGAGTGGGTCCGGGCCGCCGGGCGGCCCGCCGGTGTTGGCGACGTAGACCTCGACCGGCCCGAGATCGGCCTCGACGGCGTCGATCAGCCCGTCGACGGCGCCGAGATCGTCGGAGTCGAAGACGTAGCCGCGCACGCCGATCTCCGCGGCGGCGGCCTCGATGCGCTCCCGCGACCGCGACGCGATCGCCACGCGCGCGCCCTCCGCCGCGAGCGCCGTCGCGATCGCGCGGCCGATGCCCTTCGAGCCGCCGGTGACCAGCGCGACGCGGCCGTCGAGTCCAAGATCCATCAGGCCGCCGCCGGAACGGGCTTGCCGGTGCGGGCAGCGAGCCGACCGCACCACAACGCGAACAGCGCGATCGCCAGCGGTGCTCCCGCCCAGTGCGCGCCGAGCAGCACGGTCACGAGGCTGGGCACGCCGGCGATCGCCGCGCCGACCAGGACCGGCAGCGCGGGCAGTCGCAGCACGAGGGCGACGGCGAGCGCGCACAGCGCCCACGTCCCCGGTCCGGCCAGCCAGCCCCAGTGCACGAAGAACGAGCGATCGAGCGCGGCACCGAGCGCCAGCGCCGCGGCGGCGACGAGCAGCGCCTGCAGCAGCCCCGCGCGCCAGAGGGTCGGTCGGTCCATCGCAACCATGATCGCAGCGCGGGCTAGCATCGTCCCGCGGAGGGCGGTTAGCTCAGCTGGTCAGAGCGCTTGCCTTACAAGCAAGAGGTCCCCGGTTCGAGCCCGGGACCGCCCACTGCAGGCGTGCGCTCAGGCGCTGAAGCCGCGGTCCACGACGCTGAGGCCCTGCGTCGCGAAGTCGCCCATGGCGGCGAGCTCTGCCCCGACGCCGTCGAGCGCGAGCGTGCGTCCCACGAGCCGCCCGGGGTCGAGCGCGCCGCCGGCGACTGCGTCGAGCAGACCGGGGTAATGGCGCACCGCCATCCCGTGGACGCCGCGGAGCGACAGCTCGCGGGCGATCACGCGCGCCATCGGCACAGGCGGGCGCTCGTCGCCCGCGAGCAGGAGCCCGACCTGCAGGTGGCGGCCGTGGCGCCGCAGCCCGAGCACCGAGGCGGCGCAGGTCTCCGGCGAGCCGAGCGCGTCGATCGCCACGTGCGCGCCGCCACCGCAGAGCGACTCGACCGCCGCGACGGCGTCCTCGCGGGAGGCATCGACAGCATGCTCGGCGCCCAGCGAGCGCGCGCGCTCGAGCTTGGCCGGATCGACGTCGACGGCGACCACCCGCGCGCCCGCTGCCACGGCGATCATCACCGCCGAGAGCCCGACGCCGCCACAGCCGTGCACGGCGACCCACTCGTCCGCTGCGACACAGCCGTGCACCCGCAGCGCGGCCCACGCGGTCATGAAGCGGCACCCGAGCGCGGCCGCCGGGACCCAGTCGAGCGCGTCCGGCAGCCGCACCAGGTTGAGGTCGGCGCGCGGGAGCGCGACGCGCTCGGCGAACGAGCCCCAGAGGGTGAAGCCCGGCTGCAGGTCGCGCTCGCAGACCTGCGTCTCGCCGCGGGCGCACGGCTCGCAGACTCCGCAGCCGCAGCAGAACGGCACCGTCACCCGATCGCCGACCCGGATCGAGCGGACCTGCGCGCCGATCGCCACCACCTCGCCGGCCAGCTCGTGCCCGCCGACGTGCGGCAGCGTGACGGACGCGTCGTGGCCCTGCCAAGCGTGCCAGTCCGAGCGGCACACGCCCGTCGCCCGCACCGCAACGACGGCGCCATCGGGCGCGGGTGCCGGGTCCGGCACGTCCTCGACGGCGAGCGGCTCGCCGAAGGCGCGCAGGACCGCGGCGCGCACTAGCGGATCGGAGCGCCCGAGATCGCGCGGGCGATGACGAGCCGCTGGATCTCGGAGGTGCCCTCGAAGATCGTGTAGATCTTGGCGTCGCGGTGCATGCGCTCGACCGGGAACTCGCGCGCGTAGCCGTTGCCGCCCAGCACCTGCATCGCGCGCTCGGTCGCCCAGACCGCGACCTCGCCCGCCTTGAGCTTGCTCATCGAGCCCTCGGCGGAGTTGAAGTCCTTGCCGGTGCGCGCCATCCACGACGCGCGCCAGACGAGCAGGCGCGCCGCGTCGATCTCGAGCTTCATGTCGGCGAGCATGAACGCGATCGCCTGGTTCTCGATGATCGGCTTGCCGAACTGCTCGCGGTCCTTGGCGTAGGCGAGCGCGTACTCGTAGGCGGCGCGGGCGATGCCGACGGCCTGCGAGCCGACGGTGGGGCGAGTGCGCTCGAACGTCCCCATCGCGGCCTGCGAGCGGGAGCGCTGCCCCTCGCGGGCGCGCGCGATCCGCTCGTCGAGCTTCTCCTTGCCGCCGAGCACGTTGCCGGCGGGGATCCGGCAGTCGTCGAGGAAGACGTCGGCGGTGTGCGAGGCGCGCAGGCCGTGCTTCTTGACCTTCGAGCCCATCGACAGGCCGGGCGTGTCCGGGCCGATCACGAACGCGGCCTGCCCGCGGGCGCGCAGCTCGGGGTCGACCGAGGCGACGACGACGTGGACGTCGGCGATCCCGCCGTTGGTCGCCCAGGCCTTCTGGCCGTTGAGCACCCACTCGTTCGTCGCCTCGTCGAACTTCGCACGCGTGCGCATCGACGAGACGTCCGAGCCGGCGTTGGGCTCCGACGCGCAGAACGCGGCCACCTTGGGGTCGGACTCGGTGCCGTAGCACTGCGGAACCCACTCGCCCATCTGCTCGCCGGTGCCCGAGCCGAAGATCGCAGCGACGGCGAGCGTCGTCCCCATGATCGCCATGCCGATCCCGGCATCGCCCCAGAACAGCTCCTCGTTGACGATCGGGAGCGTGATCCCCGACGGGTCGGCGTAGAACTGGCCGAGCGCCTCGAAGCCGTAGAGGCCGATCTTCGCGGCCTCCTGGATCACCGGCCAGGGCGTCTCCTCGCGCTCGTCCCACTCCGCGGCGGCCGGGCGCACGACCCCTTCGGCGAACCCGTGGACCCAGTCGCGGACGTCGCGCTGGTCGTCGGTCAGCTCCAACGAGAAGCCGCCGGGCACGGGCTCGGCGTCGAGGTCGGGCAGGTCGGTCGTGCTCACGTCATGGCTCCTGTCATCACGGGGTGGCCGCGTGCGCGCGCATCAGCGCGCGGGTCCGGTCGTCGTCGATCGCGGCCGGCGCCGTGGTGGCGACGAAGTCCGCCAGCACGGCGGCGAACCGCTCGGGGTCGTCGTGGAAGGGGAAGTGGCCGGCAGCCTCGAACAGCTCGAGCCGGCTGCCGGGCATCGCGGCATGCGCGGCGTGTGCGTGCGCCACGGGGATCATCGGGTCGCGCTCGCCCCAGAGGATCAGCGTCGGGACCTCGGCGGCGAGGTAGAGCCGGTCCGAGGCGTTCACGCGCTGGCCGCCCGGGTCGATCACCGACTGCACGGTGGCGACGAAGGCGGCGCGCGCCTCGACCGAGCCGAGCGAGGCGATGCCCTGCGCCATCCCCGACAGGTCCGAGCCGGCGCGCAGCCCGACACGCCCCAGTGCGCGCGCGGTCACGGCACCCGCGTCCAGCAGCCACGGCGCCGCGATCAGCGGCAGCACCCGGCCCGCGCCGGGCAGGGCCGCGGCCCGCAGGAGCAGGGACACCTCGCGTCCCAGGCCGCCGCTGGAGACGAGCGCGAGCCGCTCGACGCGCTGGGCGAACTGGTAGGCGAACTGCATCGCGATGCCGCCGCCGAGCGAGTGGCCGACGACGGTCGCGCGTTCCTCGCCGAGTGCGATCAGGAGGTCGCGCAGACCGGCCGCATGGGCGCCGAGCGAGTAGTCCCCGCGCGGCTTGGCCGAGTCACCGTGGCCCAGCAGGTCGGGCACGAGCACGCGGTGATCGCGGGCGAGCCGCTCGGTCACCGGGTCCCAGGTGGCGGCGCAGCCGGTGATCCCGTGCACGAGCAGCACCAGCGGTCCGTGGCCGCCAGCGCTGCGATAGGAGACGTCGTGGCCGTGGAGGCGAATCGTGTGCCGCTCGATGGGCGAGGCCATCGCTCGGAGGATATGTGACGGGGAAGCGGATTCGTGCGCAGATCGTGCCGAGGGAGCATGCTGGAGTTATCAACTATGTGACAATTCGACGGCGATGGCCGCCGTCCGACTGCCCGCACGGCCCTGGGAGGCGCTGCCCGCGCCGCTCGGCGATGTGCTCACTCCTGGCGTGGAGGCGCTCGGCGCGGAGATCGTCGCCGCCATCCGGGCCGGCGTCCCCGCCTACGGACGCCCGCTCGAGGGCGAGTTCGGCCGCGGTCTGCGCGACGGCGTGGCGGCGGCGCTGCGCCAGTTCGTCGGCCTGATCGGCGGGATCGAGCAGCCGCCGCTCGACCGCACGCTCTACCGCGAGCTCGGCCGCAACGAATTCCGCGCGGGCCGCACGCTCGACGGCCTGCTCGCCGCCTACCGGCTCGGCGCGCGCGTCGCGTGGCGGCGCGCCGCCGGCCGGGCCCGCGCGGCCGGCCACGACGCGGAGACGCTCGCCCTCCTCGCCGAGTCCGTGTTCGCCTACATCGACGAGCTGTCGGCCGCCTCGGCGGAGGGCTACGCGGCCGAGCAGGCGGCGGGCGTGCACGAGGTCGAGCGCGCCCGCCAGGCGCTGCTGGCGATGCTCGTCCGCCATCCCGCCGCGGACGCGGACGCGGTCGCCCAGGCGGCGAGCGCCGCCGGCTGGGCGCTCCCCGAGCGGCTTGCCGCACTGGCCTGGGAGCCGGACGCGCCGCGCGCACCGCTGCTGCCGCCCGACGCGCTGCGCGGGCGCGCGGGCGACGTCGTCGTCGCCTTCGTGCCCGACCCTGACGCGCCCGGCCGGCGCGCGCAGCTCGCCGCCGCCTTCGAGCCCGAGCGCTCCGTGCTCGGCCCGGTGCTCGGCTGGCGCGCGGCAGGCCTCAGCGCCCGGCGCGCCCGGCAGGTGCTCGCGCTCGCCGGCCAGGGGGTGATCGACGCCCGCGGGCTGCTCGACGCGAGCGACCATCTCGCGACGCTGCTCGTGCACGCCGAGCCGGGGCTCGCGTCCGAGCTCGCCGCGACCCGGCTCGCTCCGCTGGCGGCCCTACCCGGCGGCGGGCCGGAGCGGATGGCGACGACGCTGCGCGCCTGGCTCGACCACCACGGCAACGTGCCCGCGACCGCGCGGGCGCTCGCCATCCACCCGCAGACGGTGCGCTACCGGCTGCGGCGGCTGCGCTCGCTGCTGGGCGACTCGCTCGACGACCCGTCGGCGCGGTTCGAGCTCTCGCTCGCGCTGCGGTCGACCTGATCCGCCGCCGGCCGGCGCTCGTGGCGCGGCGGCCTGGGCTCCGGCGTGTAGCGGGTGGCGATCGCGTACAGCAGGCTGAGCACACCCGTGACGATGAACACCGCCGTCGGGCTCGACTCGTTCGAGAAGCCGAATAGGAACGGCGACGCGATCAGCACGATCGCGATGATCAGGTCGAAGATCGCGTGCGCCGACGGCGGGATCGACTTGATCAGCCCCAGGGCCCATGCCGTGCACGCGGCGAGCACGAGCACGATCACGCCGGCGACGATGCCCGTCGCGGTCGCCGCGCTCGCGTTGTACGAGAACAGGAACGGCGAGGCGATCAGGAACGCGCCGAGCAGGTAGTCCACGAAGCCGTGGACCCAGGGCGGGAGGGGGCCCTTCTTGAACATGGTGGTCGAGTACCCGCGGCGCTACCCGAAGAACACCTCGGCGGTCTCGTAGAGCGCCGGGTCGATCAGCTTCGGCGCGGCCAGCGCCTCGTCGAGCGGGACCGTCTCGATCGCGGTGCCGCGAAGCGCGACCATCATCCCGAAGTCGCCGGCGGTGACCGCGTCGACGGCGGCGACGCCGAAGCGGGTGCCGAGCACGCGGTCGTAGGCGACCGGCGTCCCGCCGCGCTGGACGTGGCCGAGGATCGTCATGCGCGTCTCATAGCCCGTGCGCGACTCGATCTCCTTCTCGAGCTGCACCGCGATGCCGCCGAGCCGCACGTGGCCGAAGGCGTCGGTCGCGTCGTGCTCGCTGACGATGTCGCCGTCGACCGGCGTCGCGCCCTCGGCGACGACCACGATCGAGAACGAACGCCCGGACTCGTGGCGGCGGCGCAGGTGCGAGCAGACCTCGTCGATGTCGAACGGGCGCTCGGGGACGAGGATCGCGTCGGCCCCGCCGGCCAGTCCCGAGTGGACCGCGATCCAGCCGGCGTGACGGCCCATCACCTCGCAGACCATCACGCGGTTGTGTGACTCGGCGGTGGTGTGGAGGCGGTCGATCGCGTCGGTGGCGACCTGCACGGCGGTCTGGAAGCCGAACGTGACGTCGGTGCCGGCGAGGTCGTTGTCGATCGTCTTGGGCACGCCGACGACGTCGACGCCGTCGTCGGACAGGCGGCGCGCGACGCCGAGCGTGTCCTCGCCGCCGATCGGGATCAGAGCGTCGAGCCGGTGGCGCTCGAGCGAGGCGCGCACCTGGTCGAGGCCACCGTCCTCCTTGTACGGGTTCGTGCGCGAGGAGCCGAGGATCGTGCCGCCGCGGTGCAGGATGCCGCGTGTCGTCTCGAGCGTGAGGTCGATGGCCTCGCCGCTGAGCACGCCCGCCCAGCCGTAGCGGAAGCCCATGAACTCGTGACCGTGGACGCCGATGCCCTTGCGGACGATGGCGCGGATGACCGCGTTGAGGCCGGGGCAGTCTCCGCCGCCGGTGAGGACGCCGATGCGCATGGCGCGGAAGTCAAGCGCAACGACGCGGCGCCCGCCATGAGGCGGGCGCCGCGGCACCGACGTTCGGGGGGAGGTCGTGCCCTAGACGGCGATCAGCTCGCGCTCCCGATCCGGGTCGGGCTCCGGCTCGAGCTCCGCGGGCGGCTCGTGGCGCAGCTGCGGGATCCACTCGAGCCACTTCGGCAGGTACCAGTTGCGCTCTCCCAGCAGCGTCATCGCGGCCGGGAGCAGCACCGCGCGGACGAGCGTGGCGTCCAGCAGCACCGCGACCGCGAGGCCGACGCCCATCTGCTTGAACTCGAGCGCCGACAGGGTCCCGAAGATCGAGAACACCGCGACCATCACGACGGCCGCGCTCGTGACCACGCCCGCCGTCGACTTGATTCCGTGGGCGACCGCGCTGCGCGTGCTCATGCCGCGGTCGACCGCCTCGCGGATCCGGCTGAGGATGAACACGTGGTAGTCCATCGAGAGGCCGAAGAGGATCACGAACAGGAACAGCGGCAGCCATGAGGTGATCCCACCGATCGACGTGAAGCCGAGTGCCTTCTGGCCGTGCCCGTCCTGGAAGACCCAGGTGAGGACGCCGTAGGAGGCGCCCACCGACAGCAGGTTCAGGACGATCGCCTTCAGCGGCACCACGACCGAGCGGAACGTCACGAGCAGCAGCACGAAGGCGAGGCCGAGCACGAAGGCGAAGACGATCGGCAGGCGCTCCTGCATCACGTCGTTGAAGTCCTTCGAGCCGGCGGTGAGGCCGCTGACATTCGCCTGCACGCCCGCGACCGCGCCGATCGTGGCGGGGATGACGGAGCCGCGCAGGCCGGCGAGCGCCCGCTCGGAGGTCCCGTCGGTGCCGCTGCCGGCGAGCGGGATCTGCACGATCTCGACCGACTTGTCGGGCGCCGTCGTGGTGGTGATCGGACCGGACATGCCCGGCGTGCGCAGGGCACGCTCGGTGAGCGACCTGATCCCGCCCTGGACCTGCGGGCTCGTCACGTCGTCCGCCTGGACGGCGACCACCGCGGGGAGCGCGCCGCCGGGGAAGGCGGCCTGGATGCGGTCGTAGGTCTGCATGATCGGCAGCGACCGAGGCAGGCCGGCGACGCCCGGGTTGATCGGATGCATGTTCAGCGCGGGCAGCGCGAGCGCGATCAGGATCGCGGCGGCGGCGACGGCCGAGACCACCGGCCGGCGCAGCACGCGGTCGATGATCCAGCCCCACACGCGCGACTCGCCGTGCGAGCGGTGGCGCAGCTTGCCGAGCCACGGCACGCGCAGCCACTCGATCCGGCGGCCCAGCAGCGAGATCATCGCCGGCAGCACGGTCAGCGAGCCGAGCATGGCGACCGCGACGACGAGGATCGTGCCGACGGCCATCGACTCGAAGACCACGGACCCGGCGAGGAACATGCCGGCCATGGCGATCATCACGGTCAGGCCGGAGATCAGCACGGCCCGCCCCGACGTGGCCGCCGCGAACTCGAGCGCGGCCTCCTCCGAGCGCCCGGCGTCGACCTCCTCCATCTTGCGGCGCAGGTAGAACATCGAGTAGTCGACGCCGACCGCGAGGCCGATCAGCAGCACGACCGAGTTGACCGACTGGTCCATCGGGAAGATCTGCGAGATCGGCGCCAGCAGCCCGATCGTCGCGGCGACGGCGGTCAGGCCGAGCAGCAGCGGGACGCCGGCGGCGATCAGCGCGCCGAAGGCGACGATGAGGATCAGCAGCGTGATCGGCAGCGACAGCGTCTCCGCCTTCTGGAAGTCGTCGTCGAAGGACTTCGAGAGCGCCTTGTCGGCCGAGGCGCCGCCGAACTGCTCGATGCGAAGCTGCGGGTGCGCCTGCTGTGCGGCGGCCGTCGCGGCGAGCGTCGCGGCGACGCGCTGCTTGGCCACGTCGGAGTCGCCGGGGATGCTGAAGCTCACGAGCGCAGAGCGGCCGTCCTTGGAGACCTGCCCGGCGTTGCCCTTGGCGTAGGGCGACTTGATCTCGGTCACATGGGGCGTGCGTCCGAGGCGCGCGGCGAGGTCGGCGACGGCGGCCTTGAAGGCTGGGTCGTCGGCACGCAGGCCGTTGCGCGACTGCACGAGCACCTGCTCGGAGTCCTTGTCGGGGAAGTCGGCCTTGGCGATCGCCTGATCGGCGACCTTCGAGGAGCCGTTGCCCATGTCCTCGTCGGGGATCGACTTGGTGCCGACCGAGCCGCCGAGGACGAAGGCGATGATGACGAACGCCAGCCATCCGAAGATGGCGGTCTTGCGGTGCCGTGCGCTCCAGTGGGCGGCGCGGGCGGCGAGACCCTGGGGTTGCATGGGGAGGATCCTCCGGGGAGAGCGGGGCATGATCGTTGCCCTGAGCCTCCCATCCGGACGGGCTCCGGATACGGCGGGGCGCAGGCGTATCGGAGTGGGGCGAGCCGATCCACGCCCGGTGCGGGTGCCCGTACCGGCCGTGGCAGTCCCGATCCGTCCTGGCGCGTGCTGGCTCGCTCCCCGGGCGATGTCCTCGGGCGTCGGCTTGGTGCTCGGCGCCGCGATCGGTTGACGCCCCGGAGGACCCGGCCGCTCGACGTGAGTTGCGGTGACCGACCCTTCTCCGGCTCCGGCCAGGAGCGTGGCGCCCCGCTACCTCGGCCTCCCCGACGGCCCGAACACGCGGCGCGACGCGTGCCATACTGTCGCTCCGCGCCGCGCGCCAGCGAGGTCGTGGAACGCGCCCGGGGGCGTAGCTCAGTTGGTTAGAGCGCCGGCCTGTCACGCCGGAGGTCGCGGGTTCGAGTCCCGTCGCTCCCGCTCAGAAAGCCGCTGTAATCAGCGGCTTTTCCGTTGTCTAGGACGGTCTGGCGAGGCGTCGGGAGGCGCGTGGTACCACCGCGTGTTACCAAACTTGCCGACCTAGACCGGCCCGAAGGCGCGCTCGGCGACCAGCAGGGCGCCCTTCACGGCCTCCTCTCCGGAGTCGTCGACGACCGTCGCGGACGCGAGCGCATGACGTCTCTAGGGCCTGCGCCGCGAAACTCGCCCCCTCCCCGGTTCGTCCCTCACGGGCTGTCTTGTTGACCTCGACCGAGATTTCGCGTCAGAAGAGGTTGACACCAAAGTAGATTTGGTGTTACCTAATGTTGACATGAAAACCCGGCGCGCGTACACGATGGGTGCCCGGGCGCAGGCGGTCGAGGCCACCCGGCGCCGCATCCTGGACGCGACCTTCGAGCTCGCGCAGTCCACCCGCCTCGCCGACATCGGCCTCGACGCCGTGGCGGCCGCCGCCGACGTGAGCGTCCAGACGCTGCTGCGCCAGTTCGGCACGCGCGCCGGCCTGATAGACGCGGCCTTGGACCATGCGAATCAGGTGATCGCCGAAGAGCGGGCGACGCCCGCGGGCGACATCGACGCGGCGATGCGCGTGCTGGTCGATCACTACGAGCTGCGGGGCGACACCGCGCTCCTGCTGCTCTCGCAAGAGGACCAGGTCGCGGTGCGCCCCATCGTCGAGGCCGGCAAGGCCGCTCACCGCCAGTGGGTGCGCGCCGCCTTCGCGCCGTTCGACGGTGACGAGGACCTCCTCGTGGTCGCCACCGACGTCTACACGTGGAAGCTCCTGCGCCGCGACCGCGGCCACTCCCGCGCCCGCACCGAGACGCTCATGACCCAGCTCGTCCGTGTCCTGCTTACCGATCGGAGCCAGTGATGGCCAGCCTGCTCTTCGTCACCTGGGATGGTGGCGGCAACGTCCCGCCGGCGCTCGGCATCGCTGCCGAGCTCGAGACCCGTGGCCACGACGTGGCCTTCCTCGGCCACGCCCATCAGGCGCCCGCCATCCCATTCCCCTTCACCGCGACGAACGGCCGCTTCGATTCCACAAGCGACAACGGCATGCGCGAGTTCGTCGGCGTATTCGGCGACCGCGGGTTCGGCACGGACGCGCTGGCGACGGACGCGGACCTGCTCGTCATCGACTGTGTGCTATTCGGCGCGATGGACGCTGCCCGCCGCGCCGCGCGGCCCTACGTCGTCCTCGAGCACCTCTATGACGGCTACCTCCGCGGGCCGTGGCTGAAGGGCCCGATGGGTCTCGCGATGCGCCTCAAGCGACTGCACCCGACGGCCGCGCTCGCGGGGGCCGAGTGCTGCCTGGTGGCCTCGCTGGCCGAGCTCGACGTCAAGGCCGCGGCCGGGGTGCGCCACACCGGTCCGGTGGTCTCCGGCGTCCCGGCCGCGCCGGAGCGCCCATCCGTACTCGTCAGCCTTTCGAGTTGCAACTACCCGGGCCAGCAGGCCGTGCTCCAGAACGTGCTCGACGCGGTCGCGGACGTCGATGCGCACGTGACCGTCACCACCGGCCCGATCGAGTACCCGGGCCTGCGCGTGCCCGCTGGCGTCGACGTCCGCGGCTTCGTGCCGCACGCCGAGCTGATGCCGCACGCCTCGCTGGTGGTCGGGCACGGCGGTCACGCGACGACGGTGGCCGCGCTGGCGCACGACCTGCCCCTGCTGATCCTGCCGATGCACCCGTTCCTCGACCAGCCGATCGTCGGCCAGTCGGTGCAGGATGCCGGGGCCGGCCTGCGCCTGCCCAAGAAGGCCAAGCCGGAGGCGATCCGCGCGGCCGTCGAGCAGCTGTTGGCCGACGGCCCGCACCGCGCCGCCGCCGCTCGGCTGGGCTCCGCGATCCGCGCGGCGCGCGGCGCGCAGACAGGCGCGCACGCGATCGAGGCCGCGCTTCGGCACTCTGCCGCGCCGCTCACTCGATCAGCGGCGGCGTAGCCCAGCGGAGCTTCAAGCTCTCCCGGCGCGCAGGGCGGCTCACGTATTCATGCATCCGAACGGACGCTGCACAAGGCCGGCCGTCGTGAGCGATCCTTCGTTTGACGGGTCGCCAAGAAGGCGATAGAGCGATATCCCTTGCCAGGATCCGGGCTTAGCCAGGGTTGCGATTCGAATGGCGACGCGACCGCGGCGCCGGTGAGCGGCAGCCTGCGGCATCCGCTGACGCGGGCACTCGTGATCCTGACCGCGACGACCGGACTGATCGACGCGGTCAGCTACCTCGGCCTCGGGCACGTGTTCAGCGCCAACATGACCGGAAACGTCGTTCTGCTCGGCTTCGGGGTGGCCGGAACCGGCGGGCTGCCCGTCGTGTCGCCGCTGCTCGCGGGGATCGCGTTCCTGGCCGGGGCGGGGGCGGGTGGGCGACTGGCGTCCCGGGTCGCCCGGCCGCTGCGCGTCGCGCTGGCGATCGAGATCGCGCTCATCGCTCTCGCGTGCGCGCTGGCCGCCGCGATCGACGTGCAGCCCGACCGCGCGTCGGGCGACACGATCGTCGGGCTGCTCGCGGTGGCGATGGGCGTACGCAACGCGACCGTGCGAAAGCTCGGCGTCCCGGATCTGACGACCACGGTGCTCACGATGACGCTCACCGGCCTGGCGGCCGATTCCCCGGCGGCGGGCGGCACGGGGAAGGGCTCGGTGCGGCGGGCCGTCGCGGTGTCGGCGATGTTCGCCGGGGCCGTGGCCGGTGCGCTGCTCGTCAGGTCCAGCCTCGTCCTACCGCTCCTCGCGGCTGCGGCGCTCGGGCTCGTCGCCATGTTCGTCGCCGACGGGTAGGTCGCACGGCACGGCGATCGCGGCGCGCGCTGGGTCCCTCGGTCCGGCCGCGCGTCGTTCCAGCCGCGACCAATCCCAGGCCGACCAGGTTCGTCGCGAACGCGTCACATGCGGACGTCGACCGGTCCGCCCGCCCTCGCCCAAGGCGTCTCTGGCGTGGTACCAGATAGGTACCCAACGAGCCTGATCGAACCGTCCCAAACGGACTATCCCTGCATTTGCGACCCGCATTCCTCCTGGGTCGGCGCTCCGGGGAGTCTCTGTCACGCCGGAGGTCGCGGGTTCGAGTCCCGTCGCTCCCGCTCCCAAAGCCGCCTGTGAAGGGCTGCATTTTTTTGTGCTCCGCCACCGTTGCGCGCGCGGTTGAAATCGCAGCGGATACCACGCGCGGGTACCAAACGGCTCACGAACACCGTTTGCGCGGAGCCGTTTTCGCGGCTCGCGGGGGCGAGTTCCGCTGCTCGCTTGAGCCAGCGCGCCACTCGCCGGCGCTCGGCCAGGGCCGTTGACGACCAGCGGCTGCTCGGCCGCATCCGCGAGGTCCACGCCGCCAACTACGAGGCCTGTGGCTACCGACGCACGTGGAAGGCGATGCTCAGGGCCGGGGAGACGGTCGGTCGCGACGACGTCAAGCGCTTGATGCGCCAAGCGGCCATCCAGGGCGCTAAGCGTCGCGGCAAGCCATGGCGAACCACGATCGCCGATCCCACGGCGATGCGGGCGCCCGACCTGGTCGACCGTGACTTCAGCGCCAGCCGGCCGGACGAGCTGTGAGTCGCGGAACGGCGGATCCATCGTCCACGCGCGCCGCCCGCCCTTCGTACCAGTCAAGACAACGGCTCACGCCCGGTCGTGTCCAGGGCAGTCGGGCCAGGCGTGCGTCTGCGCTCCCGTATCTGCGTCGAAGCTGCGACGGTCGCCGGTCAGGACACTAGTCGGGGAGGGGGATGGCGGCCGCGACGAGGGTGCCGCCGTCGGGCAGAGTCTCGACCCGAAGCCGACCGCCGAGCACGGCGAGCCGATCCGCAAGCCCGAGCAGACCGCTTCCGTCAGGCCGCGCACCTCCGACGCCGTCGTCGCTCACGACAACGACGAGTGTGCCGTCCTCGATGCGCGCCGTAACCGCGGCGCGCTCTGCGCGAGCGTGTTTCGCGACGTTGGTCAGCGCCTCGGCCACCACGAAGTAGGCGGTCGCCTCGACCGAGTCTGGGAGCGAGCCCACGGCCACGTGGTTGTCGACCGGCATCGGCATCCGCGACGCCAGCGCGTCCACTCCGGCACGCAGCCCGCCCCGGGTGAGGACCGCCGGGAGGATGCCGTGTGCGAGGTCGCGCAGCTCGACGTTCGCACGCTTCGCGTGGGCAAGCGCCTCGGCCACGAGCCGGGGGGCACTGTCGTCCTCGCGCTGGAGCGCTCGGGATACCAGCTTGAGCACGATGATCGTGTGGACCAGGCGCTGCTGCGCTCCGTCGTGCAGGTCGCGAACCACTCGCCGACGCGCCTCGTCACTCGCCGCCACGATCCGGGCGCGGGATGCCGCCACCTCGGCGCGCGTCTGGACGTTGGAGATCCCGGTTGCCATCAGCCGAGCGAACTCCTCGATGCGCATCTCCGTGTCGGCCGGAAGCGCCGCCAGTCCGCGCGAGGCAGCGATGATGGCGCCCCAGAGGTTTCCGTCAACGAGGATCGGAGCGCCTACAAAGCAGGCGAACCCCAACTCGCGCGCGAGCGCTGCGACTGGTCCGGTGGCCTCCGCGTAGTTGTCGATGCGCGCAGGCCGCTGGGTTTCGAAGATGAGCGTGGCGACGTTGTGGCCCCCTAGTGCCACCTGGGTGCCGACCGGAACGCGGGCGTCGCGGTCGCCCACGTCGGCGAGGACGGTGGCCGTCCCGTCGTCCTCGTAGCGGAAGAGGCGAGTGGCCTCGACGCCCAAGAGGCTCGCGAGCTCGCCTGCAATTGCGGCGAACACCTGCTTCGCCGGGGCCTCGCGCGCGACCAGAGTCGCCACCCGACGCAGCGCGGTCTGCTCATCAACGAGCCGCCCCACCTCCGCTCGCGCTTCGGTGTTCGCGATCGCCGTCGCCACCAGCTCCGTGAACGAGCCCAGGCGCGCTTCGGTGTCCGGCGGCAGGGGCTGCTCCCGGCTCGAGCCGGCGGTAATCAAGCCCCAGAGACGGCCCTCGACGATGATCGGCGTCCCGACCGCCGAGCGGATGCCCTCCTCACGCATGTCCTCAGCAAGCGGACCGATTGCATCGGCGTAGTCGTCGATCCGTGCTGGACGGCCCGTCTCAAACACGAGCGTGGCGAGGTTGCTCTGCCCCGCGAGGCGCCATCGGCTGCCGACGGGAAACACGTCCCCGGCGCTGGCGACGAGCGTGACCGTGTCGTCAGACTCATAGCGGATCACGTTCGCCACTTCGGCTGAAAGCAGCCGCGCAACCTCGTTTGCGACCGCGGCGAACACCGCCTCCGGCCGCGCCCCACCCGCCACCAGTGTCGCGACCTGCCGCAGCGCAGCCTGCTCCTCGGCCAGCCGAGCGAGCCCGGCACGGCTCTCGGCATTCGCTATCGCAGTCGCCAGCAGCTCCGTGAACGAGGCGAGACGCGCCTCGGTGTCGGCCGGTAGCGGCTGCTCCGCGGTCGTCCCGGCGATCATCACACCCCAGAGGCGGCCGTCGACGACGATCGGCGTCCCGACCGCTGAGCGGACGCCCACCTCGCGGAAGGCCGTCGCAGCGCCCGGGTCGGAGAGATCGGCATAGCTGTCAATCCGAGCCGGCCGGCCGGTCTCGAACACCACCGTGGCGACGTTCCTTCCCCCAAGAGTCCACCGGCTGCCAACGGGAATGTGGTCGAGTGCCCTGCCCGAGCCGGCGACCGCGCTGAGCGCACCGCCGGGCTCATAGCGGCTGAGGCCCGCGTATTCGACCGGAAGCAGCCGCCCGACCTCCTCGGCGACCGCCGCGAACACATCCTCCTTCGCCACCCCCCGCGCCACCAGCGTCGCGACCCGCCGCAACGCCGCCTGTTCTTCGGCCAGCCGGGCTAGGGCAGCGCGGCTCTCGGTGTTCGAGATCGCGGTAGCCAGCAGCTCCGTGAACGCGACAAGCCGCTCCTCCATGCGGTCGGGTACCGGGCCACGACCGGCGTTGACCATCATCGCGCCCCAGACCTCGCCGTCCACGATGATCGGGGCGCCCGCGGCCGCGCCGAAACCGGCCTTGCGGCCGGCGTCGGCGATCGTGCCGGGGATCCTGGCGAAGTCATCGATCCTCGCGGGACGACCGGTGTTCAGAACCTGGAACAAGAGCGTCGGTCCGTCCAGCGGCCAGCGGGTACCGGCCTGGAACGGATGCGGGAACTCGCTCCAGGCCCCGATCACGGTTGCTGTCGCCCCGTCTGGGTCGTAGCGGCACACCACCACCAGCGACACGCCGACGACGTATCCGACCTCCCTCACCATCGCGGCGAACACGTCCGCCGACGCCGCCCCGCCGGCCACCAGCGCCGCAATCCGCCGCAGCGAGTCCTCGCGCGCTCCCAGCCAGGAATCAGGCACGGCAACCCTTCGAGCGGAATCTCTCCCAAGCGACGAACGTGGTGTCTGAGTCACGATACTCCGGGCCTTGCCGCGGGCTCGGACAACTCACCCCCGAAGGCGATGCGATAGAGGGTCGCGCCGGGCCGCCAGGTGGGAACGCAACGGGAGCGCCGCAGGCGGGTCAGTGAGGGCGGTCGGGAAGCCACTGCCGACGCTGATGGCGAGCCGCGGCTCTGAGACGAAGGGATCCCGAGGGCCAAAGATCCATTCAAGCGAGGTAGTGATGCGGCCCGGATCCTGTACGCCGTAGCCGAGCCCGGTGACGCTCGCCAGCCCATCCGATCGGCTCCAGCAGCGGAGATGCATTCTTCGCGAATCGTCGATCCCGTCTGGATCGCGGGCGCTTGGGGGCACGACTCGCGACATGACACGAAGCCTACGATCGCTCGTGCTCCGAAAGGGCGCACACACGCCAGCAGCCGCGATCCGTCGCCGGCTACCGCCTTCGGCGATCAGCGGCGCCGACGACCGCGCGAAGCCGCGGTGCTTCCCCCGTGCGCGACAGCGAACAACGGATCCCAAATCCGAGATCGAACGAACGACAGCGCAACGCCCCCACTCTCAGATCGAACGACGAGAAGGCATCACTTCGAGATTTGAAGCCCGAAACCTCAAGCACGCCCTCAAAGAACACCGTTCGAACTCGAAGTACGAACCTCGACAAACCGGACACACGCAAGGCACACACACGACACACACACGCGCGATCGACTCCATCCAAGCCCGGGCGGCCGGCCGCGGCGATCGACGCGGCGCTTGGGCGAGCGGCGAGCCGCCGAGCGCGCGCACCAAGAGGCCGTCACGTGGCGTCGCACCCTCGAGCAGCGCTAGACGAGCCGGCTGCCGCGGGGTCGCGAGCGC
>JAXDHR010000008.1:0-22340 GCA_034664425.1 Solirubrobacteraceae bacterium | reverse complement strand
CCACCTTGCCATGGCCGCCGCGCGGACCGGTCAGCCGGATCAGCACGAGATCGCCGGGGGCGCCATGCCCCGGCCGCGGCTTGTCGACGTTGATGCGCCGGCCGCGCGAGAAGAACGGCGTGGCGGTGACGAAGCGTCCGCGCTTCTCGAGCACCGCGACCGCGGTGCCCTCGCTCATGCGCCGGCGCGGGCGAGCGCCTTCAGCCCGGCCTGGAGCGTCTCGTCGCGCGGGGTCTTGGGATCATCGGGCGCCCGCACGTCGGGCCGGATGCCCGAGCCGGGCTTGACCCCGCCGCCGCCGAGGTTGCGCCCGCTGGGCAGGAAGTACTCGCCCACGGTGATGTCGAGCGCACCGCCGTTGGAGAGCCGCTCGACCTCCTGGAAGACGCCCTTGCCGAAGGTGCGCGTGCCGACGACGGTCGCGCGATGGCGGTCCTGCAGCGAGCCGGTGACGATCTCCGACGCCGAGGCGGTCTGGCGGTTGACGAGCACGGTGACCGGGATCTTCCCGGAGATCGCGCCGCCCGTCGCGTCGTAGGTGTGCTCGGGGCGCGCGCGCCCGCGCGTCGAGACGATCGTGCCGTCGGGCAGGAAGATCGAGGAGATCAGCACCGCCTCGTTGAGCAGGCCGCCGCCGTTGTCGCGCAAGTCGAGAACGACGCCCTTGGCGCCCTGGCCCAGCAGTCGCCGCACGGCTCCGCCGACCGCGGCATGAGCACCCGACGTGAAGCTCGACAGGCGCACGTAGGCGACCTTCTGCCCGCCCGCCCGCTTCATCGACGACTGCACGACCGGGATCTCGACGCGCTGGCGCTGGACCTTCACGGTGCGCTCGCTGCCGCCATGGCGCAGCGTCAGCGTCACGCTGGTGCCGACGGGCCCCTTGATCCGCGTCGTCGCCTCGTCGGAGGAGGCGCCGTGCAGCGAGTGTCCGTTGACCGCGGTGATCAGGTCCCCCGCCCGCAGGCCGCCGCGCTTGGCCGGCGAGTTCGCGAACACCGAGATGATCTTCAGGCCGGCGGCGTTCTTCTCGACGGTCATCCCCACGCCGGTGAACGCGCCGTCGGTAGAGTCGCTGAAGGCCTGGTAGTCCTTGGGCGAGAAGTAGTTCGAGAAGCGATCGTGCAACGAGGCCACGGCGGAGTCCAGCGAGGTGTCGAGCAGGCCCTTCTCGCCGACCGGCCGGTAGTAGTCGCGCTCGATGATGTTGACCGCCTCGTCGTAGAGGCGCCCCTGCGAATCGGCGACCAGCGTGTCGCGGACGGGCCCCGGGAGGTCGTCGGGGTGGCCGCCGAGCCAGATCCCCGCGACGAGCAGGACCGGCAGCAGCACGACGAGGACCGGGACCCAGTTGCGCGATCGGCGTGGCACCGAGGCCACGGTACAACCCCCGTCTCAGCTGGGCGTGAAGCTCAGCCGGGACTCAGACGCGCAGGAAGCGGCGCAGCGAGATGCCCGAGCCGAGGGCGGAGACCGCGACGGAGGCGGCCAGCAGGATCAGCGTCAGCCCGAGGAAGCCCATCGTCTGCGGTGCGGCCATCAGCGCGAAGTCCGCGGTCAGCGGGTCGACGACCGCGACCTTGACGACCCCGAGCAGGAGCACCGCGAGCACGCCGCCGAGTGCGCCGACCAGGGTGCCCTCGAGCACGAACGGCCAGCGGATGAACCAGTCCGTCGCGCCGACGAGCTTCATGACCTCGACCTCCCGGCGGCGCGCATACAGCGAGAGGCGGATCGTGTTGGCGATCAGCAGCACCGAGGCGATCGCGAGCAGGATCGCGAGGCCTGCCATCGTCAACTTCACGGCCTTGGTGACCGAGAGGATCTTGTTCGTGTCGTCCTCGCGGTTGCGGACCTCGTCGATCGAGCGGTCGATCGTCGTGGTCTGACCCGACGGCGACGGCGGGGCGAGCGCGTCGCGGACCTTGCCGATGTTGTCGGGCCGGTCAGGCGTGATCCGGAACAGGTCGGGCAGCGGGTTGGAGCCGAGCAGCTTGAACGCCTCCTTGTTGTTGCGGCTCTGCTCCTGGTAGGCCTGCTGCTTGGACACGAACTGGACCGACTTGACGTGCGGCACCCGTGTCTCGATCTCCGTGCGCACACGGTCGATGTCCGCCTGGGTCGCGTCCGTCTTGAGGTACACGTCGGCGATCACGCGCGAGCGGACGTCGTTGGCGGCGCCCGTCGTGGCCTGGACGACCGGGATGAAGACGCCGAGCACGAGCACCGTGACGAGCACGGTGGCGACGGCGGCGAAGGAGGGGACGGCGTTGCGCTTGAGCGCGCGCAGCGCCTCCCGCAGGAAGAACCCCGGCCTCACCAGAGACCAGCGCCCCGCATGCGGACCGCGAACTCGCGCGTGCTCTCGTTGGCCGTGTAGGCGCCGGCCTTCTCGTCGCGCACCACGCGCCCATCGGAGAGCTCGATCACGCGGCGGCGCATCTTGTCGACCATCGCCACGTCGTGGGTGGCGACGAGCACCGTGGTGCCCGTGCGGTTGATCCGGTAGAGCAGCTGCATGATCCCGATCGAGGTCTCGGGATCGAGGTTGCCGGTCGGCTCGTCCGCGAGCAGCAGCGGCGGGTGATTGACGAACGCGCGTGCGACCGAGACGCGCTGCTGCTCGCCGCCCGAGAGCTGATCGGGGTAGTTGTGCAGCTTGGTGGCCAGGCCCGTGAGGCGCAGGATGTCCGGCACCTTCTCGCGGATCTCGCGGCGCGTCCCGCCCGTCACCTGCAGCGCGTAGGCGACGTTGTCGTAGACCGTCCGGTTCGGCAGCAGCTTGTAGTCCTGGAAGACCACGCCGAGATTGCGGCGGTAGTAGGGAACCTTCTTGCGCGCGATCGCGGCGAGGTCGCGGCCGGCGACGTGGACGGCGCCGCTCGTCGGCTCTGACTCCTTGATCAGCAGGCGCATCGTCGTCGACTTGCCCGAGCCGCTCGCCCCGACCAGGAACAGGAACTCCCCCGGCATCACCGCGAAGGAGACGTCGTCAAGTGCGGTCGTCCCGCCGTCGTAGTGCTTGCTGACGCGGGAGAACTCGACGATCGCGCCCGGCTGGGTCGCGGGAGCGGGCGCCGCGCTGGCGGCGGCCTGGCGGGCGTGGGCGTCGCGCCGGCGGCGGATGTGGCGTTCGGTGGCGGCCATGCGTCCGACAGGGTATTTGCCCCCCGCCGCGCGACCCCTTCCCTGAACGAGGTCTTGCACGCCGATGCGCCTGCGGCGTACTCGCCGTCGCGAGTTCGGGCGAGCGTCTTAGCATGGGGGTATGGCCTCGATCGAGAGCTCCACCCTCCCCAACGGGCTGCCGGTCCACCGCATCGACCTCCCAGGGACGCGGGCCGTGACGCTGCTCGTCGCCTTCGATGCGGGTGCCCGCACGGAGCGTCCCGAGGAGAACGGGATGGCTCACTTCCTCGAGCACCTCGTGTTCAAGGGCGGCCAGAAGTACGACCACTACCGCAAGGTCAACGAGACCGCCGAGCACATGGGCGCGGTGCTCAACGCGTACACCTCGCACGACCTCGTCGCCTTCCACGTCACCTGCCGCGCCGAGGTCGCCGGCGAGGCGCTCGACCTGCTGTCGGACTTCGTGGGCCGCCCCCGGCTGGACGCGCAGGAGCTCGATCGCGAGCGCGGCGTCGTGATCCAGGAGATCGCGCGCGCCAACGACCAGCCCGCGGTGCTCGCGGAGCACCTGATCGACCGTGCCGCCTTCGGCGAGCACCCGCTCGGGCGCCCGGTCCTCGGCCCGGAGGAGCACCTGCGCAGCTTCACCCGCGAGGCGATCGTCGCGTTCCGTACGCGCCAGTGGGCCGGATCGCGGGGCGGCGCGTTCCTCGTCGGCAACCTCTCCGGACTGCAGGATGACTCCGAGCTCGCCGAGCTGCTCTGCCGCTTCCCGTCGATCCAGTCCAACGGCGGCGCGGAGCCCGCTCCGCCGTTCGCGCCGGAGACGCTGGTCGAGGGCCGCGAGTCCAACCAGTCGCACCTGCGCATGAGCTACCGCCCGTCGATCGACCCGACCGACGTGCGCCAGCGGGCGGCCCTCGGCGTCTACTCGACGCTGCTCGGGGGCTCGATGGGCTCGCGCTTGTTCGACGAGATCCGCGAGCAGCGCGGCCTGGCCTACTCGGTCTACTCCGTCGACCACGCGTTCGCCGACGTGCCGATCCTGCAACTCTCCGCCGGGCTGGACTCCGAGAAGTGCATCGAGGCGTTCGGCCGCATGGGCGAGATCGTCGACGAGCTGCGCAGCGACGGCCCGAGCGAGGACGAGTTCCGGCGCGCCCGCGCGTATTCCGCCGGTCGCCGCGTGCTCGCCTTCGAGAACACCAACGCGGTGGCGCGCTTCGCGGCCTCTCAGACGGTCGTCTTCGGCCAGTCCGTCGATCCCGACGATGCCATCAGCGTCGTCGACGAGGTCACCCTCGACCAGGTCCGCGAGATCGCGGCCGGGATCTCCACCGAGCTCGCCGTCGCCTGCGTCGGACCGCACGAGGCGAGCGACTTCAGCCGCTAGGACCCTCAGCGCAGCCGCTCGGCGAGCGCCTCGAGCTCGCCGGGCGCCATCCGCCCCAGCTCGACGCCGAAGGCCGCCCGCGCGGCCTCCGCCGCGCGCTCGGTGAGCACGACCGTGCCGTCGGCCTCGATCCCCTGGACGCCGTCCCAGCTCGCGGCGCGCGCGTTCAGGGCGATCGCGTCGGCCTCGGGCAGCGACGCCGGGAGGTCGAGCTCGATCCCACCGCGCGAGAGCCTGACCGGGTATCCGCCGGGCCGCCCGGCGGGCGCCGGCACGTGCCCGGTCACCGGCACGTCGCCGAGCAGCCCCTCGACCACCGCGACCGCGGCCGCAGCGGTCAGGCCCTGCGCGTCGCGACCGTCGAGCGTCGGATACGGCACGGCGAACAGCGCCTCGACATCGCCGGCCGCGAGCGGCTCGCCACGCACGAGCACCTCGGCCGCCCACGGCGGGCGCCCGTCGACGCCGGAGCCCATCCGCTCGAAGACCCCGAGCGCCGAGCGCTCGGCGGCATGGTGCAGGACGAGCCGGACCTGCACCTCCTCGCGCGCGGCGCCCGTCCGGGCGACGGCGCAGGCCGCGAGCTTGGCGGCGACCTCCGCGACGTTGCCCGCGCCCGCCTGCGGGGCGAGCCCCTGCGTCGCGAGCATCGGCCCGACCACGTCGGGGAACGGCAGCGAGACGACGGGCGCCGCGACCCCTGCCGCCGCGCGGGCGCGCATCAGCGCGGCGACGAGCGGGACCAGCAGCGGCAGCCACACGGCGTAGGGCAGGCCGGCCGGGGCGCCGGGACGCCACCAGGTGTAGGCCGACGCGGCCATCACGATCACGTCGGGCGCGACCCGGGCGAGCGTCTCGGCGGCGTCGTCGTGCGCGGTGAGGTCGAGCGGCTCGAAGCTGACGGTACGGGGGCCGCCGGCCAGCTCGGCGACCAGCGCGCACTGGCCGGCGAGTGCGCGGCCACGCTCGGCGTCACGGCTCGCGCCGACGAGCCGGCCGAGTCCCGGGCGGCGGGACAGCGCGTCGAGCACGCGCCCGCCGAGGTCGCCGAGCCCGGCGACGAGCACGGTGGGGAGAGGGGCGTCCACGTCACGTATTTTGACCATGCGGCTGTCGTCACGAGCGTCCGTTGCCGATAGCGGGCATATGGCCATCCGGTCGGCTGCCGCGCGTCTGCGCGCCGCGCTCGCGCGCGGTCACGAGCCGCTGCCCGCCGAGCCGGACGAGCTGATCCACACCCGCCGCATCCTCGACGCCATCGAGGAGTACGTCTACGTCGGCGAGATCCTGCCCGGCGACGGCTACCGCGTGCTCTTCCAGGGTCCCTGCCGCGCACGCTTCCTCGCGCTCGAGCCGGCGGCGGCGCGCGCCGCCGTCTGGGCCGACTACGTCCATCCCGACGACCGCGAGGTCTTTGCCGCGATCCACGACCAGGCGGTCGTCACCGGGGCGCTCGACGGCCAGTACCGGATCATCGGCGCCGACGGCGTCACGCGCTGGGTGCGCGACCGCGGGCGGATCCGCCGCGAGGGCGGCCGCACGTTCCTCGACGGTTCGGTGCTCGACATCACGATGGTCCACACGGTCCAGCAGGAGCTGCTCGCGACCAACGCCGCGCTCGAGGCCGCCCGCGCCGAAGCCGACCGGCTCGGGCGCATCGACCCGCTGACCGGCGTCGCGAACCGTCGCGTGCTGCCCGATCTGCTCGACCGGCGGCTGGCGGCCGGCGACGAGGGCCTCGGCGTCCTGCTGCTCGACATCGACCGCTTCAAGCGCATCAACGACGGGCTCGGCCACGCCGCCGGCGACGCCGTGCTCGTCGAGGTCGCCGGCCGCATCCGCGCGACGATCCGCGAGCAGGACGCGGTCGCCCGCGTCGGCGGCGAGGAGTTCCTCGTCCTGCTCGACGGCATGACCTCGCCGGAGGCGCTGCGCGAGCTCGGTCAGCGCATCCGCGCCGCGATCGCCGCCGCCCCGGTGTGGGCGCGCGAGGCATCGATCTCCGTCACGGCCTCGATCGGATGCGCGCTCTCCGGCGCCGAGCACCGCTCGGGCGGCAGCCTGCTCTCCGCCGCCGACCGCGCGTTGTACGCCGCCAAGCGGACCGGGCGCGACCGCGTCGTGCTGGCCGGAGACCCGGGCGCCGAGCGTGCCGGCTCCGGCGACGGCCCCGAACTCGCGCTCGCCCTCGCACTGGCCGCGACCGCCGGCGCGCGACATCCGGGCGCCGAGGCGCACGCCTTGGCCGTCAGCGCGCTCGCCTGCACCCTCGCCGTGCAGGCAGGCGCGTCGCCCGCCGTCGCCTGGCGCTGCCGGGTCGCCGGCCTGGTCCACGACGTCGGCACCGTCGTACTGGCCGATGGCGCCGGTGCCGCAGCCATCCGCACGCAGCCCAGCGCCGGCGCGGCGCTCGTCGAGCGCATCCCCGAGCTCGCGGCGCTCGCCCCGATCGTGCGCCAGCACCACGAGCGCCTGGACGGCTCGGGCTACCCCGCCGGCCTGAAGGGCGAGGAGATCGCCTTCGAGGCACGGATCGTCGCCGTCGCCGATGTCTTCGCCACGATGACCTCGGGGCCGGACGCCGTGTCCACCGAGGATGCGCTCGACGCGCTGGCGCGCGACGCGGGCGCGCGCTTGGACCCGGCCGCCGTCGCCGCGCTCGACGCCGTGGCCGGACCGCGCCGGGCTGCGGCCGCAGTCGTGGCACAATCTGCGGCGCGTGTCCGCTAGGGAGCTCAACCATCGCGAGCTCGAGCGTTACGTGCAGCGGGTCTCCGATCGCTGGCCGCTGCAGCGTGCGCTGCTCGGCGGTGCCCGCGTCGCCGACCTGCGCGGCGCCGGCCGCCAGCGCGAGCGGGGAGCCGAGTACGTGATCGTGCTGGTCTCCGAGCACTTCGACGGCGTGCCGTGGCTCGAGCGCGTCTATGTCGCGGGATCGCTGTGGGACGCCTACGAGATGGACGGGCCGGCGGACGTACACTGCTACACGGCCGCCGAGTTCGTGCGCCGCCGGGAGAGCCTCGCGGCGGTCCGCGACGCGGTCGAGCACGGCCTCGAGCTGCTCCCCGAGCCCGCCTGACGGCTGCGATGAGCCGGGCCGCAGGGGGCGGGTCGTCGGGAGCCGTCGAACCGATGCGTGCGCCGCTGCGTAACCCGCGCCGTGGACCGCGTGTCGACCATGCGATGGGGAGCTTCATGAGCCGTCCCTCCGCCCTGCTCCTGCGCAGCCAGAGCGACGAACGGCTGCTCGCGCTCGCCCGCGAGGGCCACGAGCGCGCGTTCGAGACGATCGTCGAGCGCTACCGCCGCCCGCTGCTGCGCGCCTGCCGCCGGGTGCTGCCCGAGGCGCGCGCCGAGGACGCCGTCCAGCAGACGCTCGTCGCCGCCTGGACGGCGCTCGAGCGCGGCTACGAGGTGCGGGAGCTGCGGCCGTGGCTGTTCCGGGTCGCCCACAACACCGCGCTCAACCAGTTGCGCCTGAACGGCTACGACCACGATGAGCTCGTCGAGGGCCTGCGTGGCGGTTCCGCACCCGACGAGGAGTTCGAGCGGCGCATCGTCGTGCGCGCGACGCTCGCCGGCATCGCGGCGCTTCCCGAGCGCCAGCGCGAGGCGCTGCTGCGGATCGCGGTCGAGGGCCGGCCGCAGGAGGACGTGGCAGCCGAGCTCGGCGTCAGCGAGGGAGCGGTGCGCCAGCTCGTCCACCGTGCCCGCGGGCAGCTGCGCGCCGCCGCCACCGCGGTCACGCCGATGCCCGTCGCCATCTGGATGGCCGATATCGCCGGCGGCGCGGCGACTGCGGGCGGCGTGGCCGCCACCGCGGTCAAGGCCGGCGCCGCCGTCGTGCTCGTGACCGGCGCCGCCGCCGGCCCGGCGCTGCTGCCTCAGCGCTCCCCGCACGCCGGGCGCAGAGACGCCGCGGCAGCGCCCCCGCGGGCTCACGCCGGCGTCCGGCGGGCGCAGCGGGTCGACGTCGCAGACGAGGCGGCGACGGTCACCCCCGCGGCCGCGACGGCGCCGAGGGGAGCGCGCAGGCCCGACGCCGGCGACGATCGGGGGCGGCGCGGCGATCCTCGCTCGGGTGCTGACGACGCCGGGCGCGGGCGTGGCGGCGCCGACGACGGCGCCCGCCGGTCGGGCGGATCGTCCCGTGGCCCAGCTCCCTCCTCTTCATCGCCCACGCCTGAGCGGCCGTCGGGCGAGGACCGCGGCGGCTCCTCCCAGGGCGGTGACGGCGGCCGCGACTCCGGCTCGAGCGGCGACCCGGGTTCGAGCGTCGGCTCGGACTCCCGCGGAGGACGTTCAGGCGGCGATGACGGCGCCGACGGCTCGGCCACGAGCACCGTGGTCGCCGTCGCCCCGCCATCGGGCGACGACGGGTCCGGCGGCGGCACCGAGATGAGCGTGTCCTCCGGAACCTCCGGCTCCTCCGACTCGGGCAGCTCAGTCGGCTCGGGCTCGTCCAGCGGCACCGGATCCGGCGATAGCGCCGTGCTCGCGGAGCCCGACGATCCGTCGCATTCCGGCGGCGACGGCGGCGGCGCCTCGTCCGGCTCGGACTAGGTCCGCAGCGCGGGTCTAGCCGATCGCGACCATGCGCTCGATCGGCAGGCGGGCGCGCGCGGCGATCGCTTCGGGCACCTTCACCTCGCCGGTCATCTCGAGCAGCGTGGCGCGCAGCTTGGGCAGCGTGATCATCTTCATGAAGCGGCACGACGCCGCCTCGTTGGCCGCGACGAAGTCCACGTCCGGGCGCGCCTCGCGCAGCGGATGCAGCATGCCGACCTCGGTGGCGACGATCGCCGTCGTGCCCGGGGCGGCGGCGGCGGCGTAGCTCAGCATCCCGCCGGTCGACAGCATGTGCACGCCGTCGCCCGCGACGTCGCCGGCCGCGACGTACTCCATCACCGAAGTCGAGCAGCCGCATTCGGGGTGGATGAGGAAGTCCGCGCCGGGGTGCGCGTCGCGCATGCCGGCGATGTCCCTCGGCCGGATGCCGGCGTGCACGTGGCACTCGCCGTCCCAGACCCGCATCGACCGGCCGGTCCGCTTCTCGACGTAGGCGCCGAGGAACATGTCCGGCCCGAAGAGGATCTCCGTGTCCTCGCCGTGCTCGCGGTAGATGTGCTCGACGACCTCGACGGCATTGGCGGAGGTCACGCAGTAGTCGGTCTCCGCCTTGACCTCGGCGGTCGTGTTCACGTACATGACGACGATCGCGCCGGGATGCTGTGCCTTCCATGCGCGCAGCTGCGGCGCCGTGATCGAGTCGGCGAGCGAGCAGCCCGCGTCCGGGTCGGGCAGCAGGACGGTCTTCTCGGGCGAGAGGATCGACGCGGTCTCGGCCATGAAGTGCACGCCGCAGAACGCGATCACATCGGCATGGGTCGCCGCCGCCTGCTGGGAGAGGCCGAGCGAGTCGCCCACGTAGTCGGCGACCTGCTGGACCTCGGGCAGCTGGTAGTTGTGGGCGAGGATCACGGCGCCGCGCTCGGCGGCGAGCGCGCGGACCTCGTCCTGCAGGGCGGGGATGTTGTCCAGCGTGAGGAGAGTCATGGGAGCGGCTCCAGCAGCAGGGAGAGATCGAGCGAGGGGGCTGAGTGCGTGAGCGCACCCATCGAGACGAAGTCTAGCCCCTCAATGGTCGCATAGACCAAAACCGTCTCATCATCGACGCCGCCGGACGCCTCGAGCACGGCGCGGCCGCCCACCCGCGCCACCGCGGCGCGGACCTGCTCGGGGCTCATGTTGTCCAGCAGCAGCCGCGGCGCCCCCGCCCCGAGTGCCTCGTCGATCTCGGCGCCGTCGCGCACCTCCACCGCGAGCGGGAGATCGGGTCGCGCCGCCCGCGCCCGCCGTACCGCCTCGCCCACGCCGCCCGCGAGCGCCGCGTGGTTCTCCTTGATCAGCACGAAGTCGTAGAGCCCGGCGCGGTGGTTGACGCCGCCGCCGTCGGCGACGGCCCGTTTCTCCAGCCGTCGCATGCCCGGCGTCGTCTTGCGCGTGTCGAGGATGCGCGCGCTGCCGCCGGCCACCTCCACCGCCCGTACGACCTTCGCCGTGGCGGTCGCCACGCCCGAGAGGCGGCCGAGGAAGTTCAGCGCCGTGCGCTCGGCCGTCAGCAGCGCCCGCGCCGGGCCCTCGATCTCCAGGATCGCGGCGCCGGCCCCCCGCCACTCGCCCTCGGGGCCGAGCGGGCGCGAACGCGCGTCCTCGTCCACGCGCGCGAAGACCGCCGCGGCCACGGCGAGGCCCGAGATGACACCCGGCGCCTTCTGGGTGATGACCGCGCGGGCTCGCGCGGCGGGCTCGACGGTGGCTTCGGCGGTCGCGTCGCCGTCACCGACGTCCTCGGCGAGCGCGCGATCGATCAGCGCGAGCGTGTCGGCGTCCATGGAGCGGGGAGCTTAGGACCGCCGCCCAGGCGAGGGCGATCGCGGCCGCGACGAGGACAGCGAGCTGCAGGCCGTCGACGAAGCCCGACGACGCCGCGCGGGCGGCGGCGAGCGTGACGAGGACGGCGAGGCCGAGCGCCGTGCCCACCTGGGCGGCGGCCGTCAGCACCCCGGAGGTGACGCCCTCGTCGCCGGCGGCCGGCGCCGCCGTCCCGGCCGCGGTCGAAGCGACCGACGCGCAGCCGAGCCCGGCGCCCATCAGCACGAATGCGCCCACCAGCCCTGCGCGGGCGCGCGCGGCCGCGACCGCGCCGAGCACGAGCGCACCCGCCGCGATCATGGCGAGCCCGGCCGCCATCGCCCGCCGCTCGCCCACACGCTCGAGCACGCGCGGCCCGACCATCGACCCGGCGATCACCGCCACGTTGAAAGGCATGCAACCAAGGCCGGTCGCGAGCGGCCCGCGGCCGAGCACCTGGTGCTGGTAGAGGATCGCGAGGAACATCGGCGGTGTCGTCGTCGCGGTCAACACGAGCGCGGCGCCGCCCGCGCGGGCGAAGCGCGCGGAGCGCAGCAGGCGGGCGGGCAGCAGCGGCCGTTCGGCCCTGCGCTCGAGCCGGGCGAACAGCGCCCCGGCCAGCGCGGCGGCGACCAGCGGCGGCCACGCCGCGCCCGCGCCCGCCTGCTCGGCGCGCGTGAGCCCGAGCCCGAGCAGCGCGAGCGCGGCGGTCAGCGCGGCGCCGTTGGCCAAGCCGAGGCTGTCGCCGGCGGGCGCGCGGCGCTCGGGCAGCAACCGCCCCGCGAGGGCGATGACCGCGACGCCGAGCGGGAGGTTGGCCAGGAAGACCCAGCGCCAGCCCGGACCGCTCGCCAGCACGCCGCCGAGCACCCAGCCCGAAGCACCGCCGCCCGCCGCCGCGGCGGTCCACGCTGCCAGCGCCCGCCCGCGCGCCGGTCCCTCACCGACGACGCCGTTGAGCAGCGCGAGCGCGGCCGGCGCGACGAGCGCTGCCCCCGCGCCCTGCACCGCCCGGGCCACGAGCAGGACGGCAGCCGAGGGCGCGATCCCGCAGGCCAGCGAAGCGAGCGTGAACACGGCGAAGCCGGCGCGCAGCACCCTCCGGCGCCCGAGCGCGTCGCCGATCCGCCCCGCCGGCACGAGCAGGCCGCCGAAGGTCAGCGTGTACGCCGAGACGACCCACTCGAGCGACGACGGGCCGAGGTCGAGCGCGTCGCGGATCGACGGCAACGCGACGGCCACGATCGTCGCGTCGAGGACGACCATGAACTGGGCTGTGCACAGCAGTGCGATGGTTCGACGCATCACCGAGCGCTACCCAGCTAACGCTATTCATACTCGAACCCGTTAGCGGGTAAAGGACGTCATCGTGACCTGGACGACCGCCGACTGGCACTGGGGCGGGACGCCGTGGGACTTCCTCGGCCAGCCGCTGGCCGTCGACTTCTCGGCGTCGGTCAAGCGGCGTGGAGACGCGCACGTCGAGCTCTGGCGCGACGGCTCGGACGTCGCGGATTGGTGCGCGCGCATGGACGGCCGTGTTCCGAGGCTCACAGCGGACCAGGCCGGTGCCCGGCTCGGCGAGCTGCGAACGGTGCGCGACGACGTCTTCGCCATCCTCGGGGCGGTGGTCGCCGGCACGGCCTTCCCGGCGGCGGCAGCCGAGCGGCTCGACGCACGCGCGCGCGAGCATCCGGTCATCGCGCAGCTCGTAGGCGCGGCGATCGTCGCGGGCACCGGCGATCCGGTCGACGAGCTGCTCGCTCGCGCCGCCGCCGCGACGATCGCGCTCGCCGCCGATCCGGGCGAGCTCACCTTCTGCGACGCCCCGAGCTGCGGGCAGTTCTACCTGCGCGAGCGCCGCGGCCAGGTCTGGTGCAGCACGGCCTGCGGCACCCGCGCCCGCGTCGCCCGCCACGCCCGCCGCGACCGCACCCCAACCTAAAGGGGCCTGGCCCCTTTAGCTGCTGTGAACCTAAAGGGGCCTGGTCCCTTTAGCTGCTGTGAACCTAAAGGGGCCTGGCCCCTTTAGCTGAACGGGGTCTGGCCCCTTTAGGTTCTGGGACGATGCGAGTGTGGCGTGGCGGTTCACCGGTGAGCTCGAGAGCTATGCGCGGCGCGTGTGGGAGCTGCTCGCCCGCGACCCCACCCAGCAGTCGGTGGCGCTGAGCGTGATCGAGTCCACGCGCGCCGGGCGCACGTGGGGCGGGACGCCGGTGTTCGGGTGGCTCGAGGAGGGCGACGGGGTGACGGGCGCCGTGATCCTCACGCCGCCGTTCGAGCTGCTGCTGGCCGTCGTCCCCGACGGCGCCGTGGACGCACTCGCCTCTGCTCTGCGCGAGCGCGGCACGAGCGTGCCCGGCGTCAACGGCGAGCCGCGACTCGTCACCCGCTTCGCCGCGGCCTGGACGGACGGCACCCCGCTGACCGCCCGCACGTCGATGCGCCAGTGGCTGTACGGCCTCGGCACGCTCGCCCCGCCCTACCCGTCGCCTCCCGGCCGCGCTCGCCCCGCCGCTCCCGAGGAGCGCGAGCTCGCCGTCGCCTTCGTCGACGCCTTCGAGGCCGAGACCGGCGCGCACGGCACCAACGCCGCCGAGTGGGTGCTTGCGACATCGGCAGACGGCCGTCTGTGGATCTGGGAGGACGCGGAGGGCCGCGTCGCCGCGATGGCCGGCCGCACGGGGACCGCTGCCGGGGTCGCCCGGGTGGCGCCCGTCTACACGCCGCCCGAGCACCGCCGGCGCGGCTACGGCGCGGCGGTCACCGCGGCGTGCGCCGCGGACGCGCTCGCCCGCGACGCCGACCACGTCGTGCTCTTCACCGACCGCACGAACGCGACCTCGAACTCCGTCTATCAGCGGATCGGCTTCGAGCGGATCGCCGAACGCGACGTGATCCGCTTCGATTAGCGCGGCGCGCGGCCCTGCTCGAGCCCGGCGAGCTCGCTGACGCCCTCGTAGACCGTCGCACCACGCCGGCTCAGGCGCACGCGCACGCGTCCGGCAAGGTGCTGGTGCGACCAGGGAACGGCGCGGTGCTCGCCAGGCACGGGGACGTCCATGACGTGGGCGAGCGCCGGGTCGGCCTCCGCCTCGATCTCGACGCGATGGCGGGCGCTGCGTCCGGCGAGCCGCCACGACCCGGGCGCGATCTCGGCATGCACCGGGGCGACGAGCGGTTCGCCGAAGCGGACGAGATCGCCGTCGACCGCGACGACCACGGCGGTCGCTTCGAGCCGCCCGAGCGCCGGACCGCCAGCGAAGGCGACGGTCACGGGATCGCCGGCGAAGTCGTGCGCCTCGCCCCACCACCAGCGCTCGGGGAAGCCGTCGCCCCAGTTCTTCTCGGCGTAGGCGGTCGCGCCCGCGAGGTCCCAGCGCCAGCCGCCGACCGCGACGACGCCCTCGGCTCGCGCGCGCAGCACGTGGGGATGCCAGTACTGGTGCAGCCCGGGCGCCCAGCCCGCCGGGCCGATGCCGCCCCACGCGCGCACCGGCCAGCGCCGCACCTCGCACAGTTGCGCCTCGATCCGGCAGTCCTGGGCGAGGTCGACACGCACGCGCTCGGGCTCTGACGCCCACGCCGCGCCAGCGCGGATCGCCGTGCCGTCGCGCTGCACGCCGTCGAGGATCCGCGAGCGCCAGATGTCGGCCGCGTGACCGTCGAACGTCGCCACGCCGGCGAGCGCCCAGTCGCCGCAGACGCCGCACAGCGCGACGGCGACGCGCCCGTCGGGCCAGGTGAAGCGCCAGTAGGACCCGTCCATCGCCACGCCGTGGCGCCGGCGCGGGTCGGCGAACGGGAGCGTCAGCCCCGCAGGACGCAAATGGTCTCGAACGACGGATCGCTCGCGCCGTGCAGGCGCGCGCCGGCGTCGCGCAGCTCGCGCAGGTAGTCGATCACCTCACCCGTAATCCGCTCCCCCGGCAGCAGAGCGGGGATCCCGGGCGGGTAGCCCGCGATCGCCTCGGCCGAGACGCGGCCGCTCGCCGCGTCGACCGCGACAACCTCCGTCTCGCCCAGGAACGCCTCCCGCGGAGCGACGACGATCTCGTTCTCCAGCGAGCGGGGCGAGCGCACGATCGCGGGTGAGACGCCGGGGCGCTCGATCCGCCGCACGGTCTGCGCGAAGTCGTGGGCGAAGCGCTCGAGCCCCTCGACCGGCTCGTCCACGCCGAGCACGAGCACAACGGTCGCATGCGTCGCCAGCTCGACGTGGATGTCGTAGCCGCCGCGCAGGGCCGCGGCGACCTCGTAGCCGGTGCAGCCGGTCCCGCGGATGTCGATGACGACGCGCAGCGGATCCCAGCCGGCGACGCCGGGCTGGCCGACCATCTCGCCACCCACCACGGCCGCGCCGGGGACGGCGGCGATCGCCTCGCGCACGCGCATCGAGGCGGCGATCGTGCGCTCGAGCAGCGCCTCGCCGTGGATGGCGAGCTGGCGGCGCGCGGCGTCGAGCGAGGCCATCAGCAGCGACGACGGCGACGTCGAGCGCACGAGCCGCACGCAGCGCGCCACCGCGTCGGGATCGATGCGCCCGGAGCCGGACACGTGCAGCATCGCCGACTGGGTGAGCGAGCCGACGATCTTGTGCGTCGAGGTCAGCACCGCGTCGGCGCCCAGTGCCAGGGCCGAGGCCGGCAGCGCGGGATGGAAGCCGAAGTGTGGGCCCCACGCCTGGTCGACGACCAGCGGCACGCCGGCGGCGTGAGCGACCTCGGTCAGGCCCTCGACGTCGGCGGCCATGCCGTAGTAGGTGGGCGAGACGACGAACGCGGCGCGAGCGTCCGTCGCCGAGGCCAGCGCGCGCTCCAGCGACGCGGGTTCGACGCCGTGGGCCATCCCCAGCTCCATCTCGTACTCCGGCGCGACGTAGGTCGGGCGCCCGCCGGAGAGCACGAGGCCGTCGACGACCGAGGCGTGCGAGTTGCGCTGGACGACGACGGGCGCGCCGAGCGGCGCGAGGGCGAGCGCCAGCGCGTGGTTGCCCTGCGTCGCCCCGTTGGTGAGGAACCACGAGCGCGCGGCACCGTGCGCCTGGGCGGCGAGCGCCTCGGCGCGCTCGTAGGGCGTCGGCGACGGACCGAGGTCGATGCCCTCGATGTCGGCGGGGACGTCGGCGGTCAGCGCCGAGCGCCCGATCGCCGCACACAGGCCGGGATCCGCGCCCGCACCGCCCTTGTGGCCGGGCACGTGGAAGCGGGTGGACCCGCGCGAGGCGTACGCGACGACCGCCTCGAGGTACGGCGCCCGGGGCTGCTCCGCCGGCGCTGCGGCGGAGCTCGGCGTGCCCGCGCCCGCGGGCTCTGCGGGCGCGCGGGACTCGTCGCTCGTCTCGTCGCGGACGGCCACGCCTAGGCCTTGCCCGCTCGCGCGCTCTCCTCGAGCCACGCGCGCACGAAGCCGTCCAGGTCGCCGTCGAGCACGGCGCTCGCGTTGCCGACCTCGTAGTCCGTGCGGTGGTCCTTGACCATCGTGTACGGGTGCAGCACGTAGGAGCGGATCTGGGAGCCGAAGTTCACGTCCTGGGCCTCCCCGCGCTCGCGCGCGATCTCCTCCTGGCGCTCGCGCTCCTGGCGCTCGATCAGCTTCGCGCGCAGCATCGCCATCGCGGTCGCCTTGTTCGCCGACTGCGAGCGCTCGTTCTGGCACTGCACGACGATGCCGCTCGGCCGGTGCGTGATGCGCACCGCCGAGTCGGTCTTGTTGACGTGCTGGCCTCCGGCGCCGGAGGCGCGGTAGGTGTCGACCTGCAGGTCGTCGTCCTCGATCGCGACGTCGGCGGCCTCGACGACCGGCGCGACCTCGACCCCCGCGAACGCGGTCTGGCGGCGGTTCTGCGCGTCGAACGGCGAGATGCGCACGAGCCGGTGCACGCCCTTCTCGGCGGAGAACAGCCCGTAGGCGTTCTCGCCCGAGATCCGGGCGGTCGCCGACTTGATGCCGGCCTCCTCCCCGGGGCTCGCCTCGAGCAGCTCGACCTTGAACCCGCGGCGCTCGCCGAAGCGCATCATCATCCGCAGCACCATCTCGGCCCAGTCCTGGGCGTCGGTCCCGCCCGCGCCCGCGTTGACGGTGACGAGCGCGTCGCCGGCGTCGTAGGAGCCGGTGAACAGCCGCTCCTCCTCGAGCTCACCGAGCCGTGACTCGACCGAGGCGATCGCCTCCTCGAGCTCGCCCGCCAGCTCGGGGTCCTCGTCGGCGAGCTCGGCCAGGCCCTCGAGGTCGTCGGCGTCGGCGCTGAGGCGCTCGAACGTGCTCACGCGGCGCTGCAGGCGAGCGTGCTCGGCGCCGAGCTTTCCCGCCGTCTCCGGGTCGTCCCAGAAGCCGGGCTCGCCCATCTGCGTCTCGAGCGCGGCGGCGCGCTCCTTCAGCGCGGCTGGGTCAAAGGTAGTCCGAGAGCAGGGACAACTGCTCGCGGATCGCGGCCAGGCGCTGCGGGGTTGGCTGTGAGGTGCTGGTGCCGGCCATCGGTCCCGCTGACACTAGCGGACGAACGGGCGCACGATGGGTAGGAGCACGGCATGGCCGACCTCCGCTCCCGCCTCGACGCCCGCCTCGGGGACACCCTCGAGCGGGCGGTCACGGGCCACCACGTCCGCCGCCTGCGCCGCCAGGGGCAGCTCGCCGCGCTCGCACCGGGGACGCCGGGCGGCTACGCCGAGACGGCGACGACGCCGCCGCGCGCGGGCAACGCGCTCGAGGTGCTCGTGGACGGCGCGCAGGCGCTGCCGGCTATGGCCGAGGCGATCCAGGCCGCCCAGCGTCACGTGCACGTCTGCTCCTGGCACCTCGAGCCCGACTTCCGCCCCGAGCGCACGGGGCCGTCGCCGCGGGTCCGCGAGCTGCTCGGCGAGGTCGCCGAGCGCGTCCCGGTCCGGGTCCTCGCGTGGGCGGGGGCGCCGGTGCCCGTGTTCGCACCGCGGCGGTCGGTCGTGCGCGCCGAGCGCGACGAGCTCGTGCGCGGTACGCGGATCCGTGCCGAGCTCGAGCCGGGCTCCCATCCGCTCCACTGCCACCACGAGAAGATGGTGATCGTCGACGACGAGGTCGCCTTCGTCGGCGGGATCGACCTCACGACGCTGGCCGGCGACCGCTACGACCACAATCACCATCCCGACCGTGCGCCCGCCATCGGCTGGCATGACGCCTCGACGCGGATGCGGGGTCCGCTCGTGCGCGACGTCGCCGCCCACTTCGCGCTGCGCTGGGAGAAGGTCGCGGGCGAGGCGCTCGCGCTGCCGGACGCGGCGCCGCCGGCGGGGACGGTCGAAGCGCAGCTGACCCGCACGATGCCCGAGGGCGCGTATCCGGCCCTGCCGCGCGGCGAGTTCTCGATCCTCGAGGCCTACGTGCGCGCCCTCCGCGGCGCCCGGCGGCTGATCTACCTCGAGAACCAGTTCCTGTGGTCGCCGGAGGTCGTCGACATCCTCGAGGGCAAGCTGCGGCGCCCGCCGGGCGACGACTTCCGCACGATCGTGATCCTGCCCGCGAAGGCCAACAACGGCGAGGACGACACGCGCGGCATGCTCGGCCGGCTCGTCGCGGCCGACGCGGCGGGCGGCGGCGGGCGGCTGCTCGGCGCGACCATCCAATCGCGCACCGGCGAGCGCTCCGCCCCGCTGTACGTGCACGCCAAGATCGGCATCGTCGACGACGCCTGGATCGCGGTCGGCTCGGCCAACCTCAACGAGCACTCGCTGTTCAACGACACCGAGGTCGACGTCGTGTCGACCGATGCCGGGCTGGCCCGGGAGACGCGCCTGCGGCTGTGGGCCGAGCATCTCGAACGCGAGGTCGGCGAGGTCGATGGCGACCCGGCGACGGTCTTCGACGAGCTCTGGAAGCCGATCGCGTCCGAGCAGCTCGAGCGCCGCCGTGCCGGCGCGCCGCTGACCCACCACCTGCTCGAGCTGCCGGGGGTCTCGCGTCGCGCCGATCGCCTGCGCGGCCCGCTGCAGAGCCTGCTCGTGGACGGGTGACGCCGATTAGGATCCCAGGATGCCCTCGGTGCTCGTCCTCGGCGCCCGCAACCTCGGCGGCGCGATCCTCGATCACCTGCTGAGCGACGGCTGGAGCGGCGCTGCCGTCGCCCGCAGCGACGAGACGGTCGAGCGCGTGCGTGCCCGCGGCGCGGTCGCGCTGCAGGCCGATGCCGCCGACCCGGGCGCGCTGCGCGACGCGATCGCGCGCGCCCGCTCGGAGCTCGACGGTATCGACCTGCTCGTCAACGCGGTCAGCGCCAGCCGCCCGCCGGCCGGCGGCAGCAGCGGCTTCGGCGGCGGGCCGATCGCCGACGCCACGATCGAGGACTGGCGCGGCTGGGGTGCCGCGGTCGCCGAGCAGGGCTTCGCCTTCCTCTCCGAGAGTGCCCGCGCCCTGCGCGAGCAGGGGCGCGGCGGCACGATCGTCCAGGTGACCGGTGGCAGCGCCCGCCGCGCGATGCCCGGCCGGGGCCTGTGGTCGGCCGGCGCGCAGTCGGTCCGCGCGCTCGTGCACGCCGCCGCGCAGGAGCTGCGCGGGGACGGGATCCACGTCGCGCTGCTGATCGTCGACGCCACGATCGAGTCCCCCAAGACCGCCGGCTTCACGCGCGATGCGCCGCGCGACGCGCTCGCCGACCAGGAGCAGATCGCCCGCGCCGTCGCCTACCTCGCCGGCCAGTCGCGCCGCGGCTGGACCCACGAGCTGACGGTTACGCCGTCCGGCGACCGCTGGAGCCCATGATCGCCACGCTGCAGCGGCCCGTGGGCATCGCCGTCCCGGCTGCCACGCGGGCGGGCGGCCGGGTCTAGCCCAGCGCGTCGAGCGCGGTCGCGACCGCGTCCGCGAACATCGCCGCCGCGGGCGGCGCACCGGCGACGCCGGTGAGCGCGTAGAGCGCGCGCCGCGGCGCCTGGCCCGCGAGCGGGCGGACCACGACGCCGCGCAGCTCACCGGCGAGCAGCTGCGGCACGAGCGTCACCGCCAGGCCGCCGCCGACGAGCGAGCGGATCGCCAGCGGATCAGGCGTCGTGAAGGCGATGGCCGGCTCGAATCCCGCTTCGGCGCAGGCGCGGGCGACGATCCCGCTCGCTGACGGCGCCGTCCACACGTCGCCTGCCAGGTCGGCGAGGCGGACGCTGCGCCGCCCGGCCAGCCGGTGGCCCGGCGGCAGCGCGGCGAGCATCGGCTCGTCCCCGAGCTCGCGGCGCTCGCAGCCATCGGGTTCGCGACGCGGCTGCGCCGGATCCTGGAAGCAGACGGCGACGTGCAGCTCGCCGCGGCCGACACGCCGCCCGAGTTCGTCGGAGCCTCCCTCCGCGGCCGAGACCTCGATGTCGGGAAGCGCGTCGCGCAGGCGCGCGATGGCAGGAGGGACGAGCACCCCCAGGGCGCTCGAGAACGCGCCGATCCGTAGCCGTACCGCGCGATCGAGCAGCTCGCCGAGCTGGCGATCGGCGAGCTCGAGGCGCCCGGCGATCGCCTCCGCGTGCGCGAGCAGCACGCGGCCGGCCTCCGTCGGCACCGGACCGCCCGGTCCGCGCTCGAGCAGCTTCGTCGCGAGCTGGCGCTCGAGCGCGGCGACCTGCTGGGACACCGCCGGCTGGGTCAGGGCGAGGGCCTCCGCCGCGCGCGAGAACGAGCCGGCGACGGCGACCGCGCGTAGGGTCAGCAGCCGGCGGGGATCGAGCATTCGCTCAGCTTATAGGCAAGACAAAACGATGATTTGAACGAATGGCCCCGAGCCTCCACCATTGGAGCCATGAACCTCATCTTCCTCCCCATCGCAGCCGAAGCCCAGCGTCGTGCCCTCGAGGGCGCGATCACCGAGCGCGGGACCGGTCAGGCCCCGCGCACCACACGCGTCAGGCGCCGTGGCACTTCTTGAACTTCTTGCCCGACCCGCACCAGCACGGGTCGTTGCGGCCGATCGCGTCGTTCTCGTCGACTCGGCGCTGCTGGACGGTGGCGGGCATGGCCTCGGGGTCGCCGGCATCCACGCCGTAGGCTCCGACGTCGCCGCCGTACGCGCTCGGCTGGTCATCGAGCACGCCGCCTGAGTACTGCAGCGTGGCGGCGCCGTTGCCGGCCGTGCCGTTGGCGGGAAGCGCGCCTGCGGGATCGTCCTCCGGCGTGACCTCGACCTCGACGTTGTAGATCATCCGAGCGAAGTCCGACCAGACGGTGTTCATCAGGTCGCGGAAGAGCGTGTAGGCCTCGTTCTTGTAGGCGACGAGCGGCTCGATCTGGGCGAACCCGCGCAGATGGATGCCCTCGCGCAGGTAGTCCATGTCGTAGAGATGCTCGCGCCAGCGCTGGTCGATGATCTGGAGCAGCAGGAAGCGCTCGAGCGCGCGCATGAGCTCGTCGCCGAGATCGCCCTCGCGCTCGGCGTAGAGCTTGTGCGCGTCCTCGATCAGTAGCGACTTGAGCTGGTCGCGGTCGACCGTCGAGCGGTCGATCTCCTCGTGGCCGAAGTCGACTTGCCAGATCTGCTCGAGCTGCACCCACAGCTCGTCGAGATCCCACTCCTCGATGAAGTCCCCGGGGGTGTAGGCGTCGACCAGGTTGGAGACGACGTCGGCGATCGCCTCGCGCGCCACCGGGCCCATGTCGCGACCCTCGAGCACCTCGTCGCGGTAGCGGTAGACGATCTCCCGCTGCTGGTTCATGACGTCGTCGTACTCGAGCACGCGCTTGCGGATGAGGAAGTTCTGCTCCTCGACCTTGCGCTGGGCGCCCTCGATCTGCTTCGAGAGCATCTTCGCCTCGATCGGCTCCTCGATCCCGTCCTCGGAGACCGGGCCGAGCCGGTCGAGGATGCGGTAGATCCGGTCGCCCGCGAACAGGCGCACGAGATCGTCCTCGGCCGAGAGGAAGAAGCGCGACTCGCCGGGGTCGCCCTGGCGGCCGGAGCGGCCGCGGAGCTGGTTGTCGATGCGGCGCGACTCGTGGCGCTCGGTGCCGACGATGAACAGGCCGCCCGCCTCGAGCACCGCGTCGTGATCGTCCGAGATCCGGGCGTTGATGGGCGGCAGCACCTGCTCGAAGCGCTCCTGGTAGTCCGGGTCGCCCGGCTGGAGGCCGAGCTTCGCGAGCTCGAGCTGGGTCAGGTGCTCGGGATTGCCGCCGAGCTTGATGTCGACGCCGCGACCCGCCATGTTCGTCGCGATCGTGACCGCGCCGGGGCGCCCGGCCTCGGCGACGATCTCGCCCTCGCGCTCCGCGTGCTCGGGCTTGGCGTTGAGCACCTCGTGCGGCACGCCGACCTTCTTCAGGCGCTCGGACAGCAGCTCGGAGACCTCGACGGAGATCGTGCCGACGAGCACCGGCTGGCCCTTGTCGTGGCGCGCCTGGATCTCGCGCACGACCGCGCCCCACTTGCCCTCCTTGGTCTTGAAGATCTGGTCGTTGC
>JAXDHR010000007.1:0-42068 GCA_034664425.1 Solirubrobacteraceae bacterium | reverse complement strand
GCGCTGCGTGTACGGACCGTCGATCATGAGCGCGACCTGGGGATCGAGCGATGAGCGACTCGCTGCTGTCGGAGCTGATGACGGCCGAGAAGCTCGCTGCGCTGCTGCACATGAAGCGAACGGCGATCGAGGACTACGGCCGCCACGGCCTGCTGCCGTCGATCAAGCTCGGCCCGTCACCGGCGGTTCGTGCGTTCCGACGTCGAGGCCGCGCTCCGGCGCCTACGCGACGATCCGGACTGAGTCGGACCGTGGCTTCAGCTCCCCGCGATGGGAGCTCGTTCTGGACGACGCGGCGCTTGCCCTCGGCATAGCAGAGCACGACCACGCGGCGCTCGTCGGCGTCGACGAACAGCGCGCCGTCCGGGGAGGCGCTGCGTTCCTCGATACCGAGCTCTACCGCTTCGAGGCAGGCGGTGTCTGCCGGACTGCGGGGATGTCGGTCGGTCCTGGTCGCTCATCGTTGCCACGCCTCCCTCATTGTCTCGTACCGGTCCACGCACTCCACGATTGCCGCACGCATGCCTTCGCCAAAAGCTAGCCCGGTGGAAAACCGCGCCGACCTGCTTGCCGCCCGCAGCGGTATGGCGGAACCTCGTCGCGGCAATCCGCACTCCTGCGAAAGCGCTGATTGCCAGGGCTTCCGTTACGCCGGGGGTCGCGGGTTCGAGTCCCGTCGCTCCCGTCGGTAAGCCGCCGTTGGAAACGGCGGCTTTCGTGCCCCGAGGTGCTCGACCCGAGAGGAGTGCGTGGCTAAGAGCTACCGCGGCGGCCTCGAGCGCGAGCCTCGAGCGTACGCAGGCTGCCCGTGAGGTCGGGGCGGCCTCTGACCGGGTTTAGCATCTGATCGCAGGCACACCGCACGCAGGATCGACATCTCGACGGAGGTGCGGCATGGTGAAGCGGATGAGCGGGTTGCGCTGGCCTCTGGCCCTGCCGGTCGTTCTCGGGCTGCTGCTGCTGGGGTGCGGTGGATCGGGCAAGCCGGGGGCGCCGAGCGGCAGCCCGGCGAAGGCGCCCGCCGGCGCGCCGGGCTCGGGGACCGCGAAGGTGCTCGTCTACGACAGGACGGCGACCAGGGCCGGGAAGCGGCTGCGCATCGCTTACCTTGCGGAATGTGTGAGCAATCCGTACTGCCAGGCCCGGTTGCGCGGGATGGAGGCGGCCGCGAAGAAGTACGGGTTCGAGTTCAAGACCTTCGACGCGAACTTCAACCCGCAGACGCAGCTGCGGCTGGTGCAGGATGCGGTCGCGCAGGGCTTCGACGGCTACGTCTTCGCGCCGACGGCCGCCGCGCCGGGGTGCTCGATGTGGAAGCAGTTCCTCAAGCCGACCGGCAAGCCAGTAGTCACGGTCGATGTGCCGATGTGCAACGACGCCGACTACACGCCCGGCGTCGCCGCGACGGTGACGATGGTGCGGCAGGCGTTCTTCGACGCGCACGTGGCGAACGCGTTCCGCACCTGCCATGCCAGGTGCAAGGTGGCGGCGATCGGGGGCTTCCCCGGGTCTGACCTGTTCACCACCTGGGAGCGCGCCGTCGCTCGCGGCGAGCAGGAGTTCCCGAACGTCGACGTGGTCAGCGACCAGCCGGCGAACTACGACCCGCGGGTCGCGTTGCGGGTGATCGGCGACGCGCTGCGCGCCCACCCCGATCTGAATATGGTCATCTCGCCGTGGGACGACATGACCCGCGGCGCCGAGCAGGCGATCACCGCGGCTGGCAAGAGGCCAGGCAAGGACGTGCGGATCTACTCGACCGGAGCGACGAAGATCGGAGTGCAGCGCGTCCAGCAGGGCGCCTGGAACGAGACGTCGATCTTCTTGCCTTACGAGGAGTCCTACTTCGCCGCGGTCGCGCTGGTGATGGCGCTCGACGGCAAGCCCGTGAACGCGTACGTCAACGAGGCCAAGATGCCGCCGGTGACCGATCTCAGGTCGCTCTACGTCACGAAGCGGAACGCCGCCCGGTTCCGGCCGAACTACTAGGTGAGCGAGCCGAGCACCGACCCCGTGGCGCTGCGCGCGCGCGGCATCTGCAAGTCGTTCCCTGGAGTCAAGGCACTGCACGAGGTTGACTTCGACGTGCGCGCCGGCGAGGTGCATGGCGTCGTGGGCGAGAACGGCGCCGGCAAGTCGACGCTCGTGAAGATCCTCACCGGCGCCGCCGAGCCGGACGCCGGGACGGTCGAGGGCCGGCGGTCTGGCATCGCCGCGATCTACCAGGAGCCCGCGATCGTGACCGGGCTGTCGGCCGCCGCGAACGTCTTTCTCGGACGGTCGCATCGTCGCGGGCCGTTCATCTCGCGCTCGCGTACACGCCGGGAGTTCAGGCGGCTCAACGCACGGCTCGGACTCGCGATCGACCCTGACGCCCGAGCGGCCTCGCTGTCGCCCGCGAACGTCCGGATGCTCGAGATCATGCGGGCGCTGGACGGGGAGCACCGCATCCTGATCATGGACGAGCCGACGGCGTCGCTCGGTCCCGCCGAGCGCGAGCGCCTCTACGAGGCGGTTCGAGGCCTGCGCGAGGCGGGCGTCGCGACCGTCCACGTCTCCCACGACCTCGGCGAGGTGCTCGCGCTCTGCGATCGCGTCACGGTGCTGCGCGACGGCGAGCTCGTCGCGACCGAGCCGGTGCAGCACTGGACGAAGGAGCGCCTCGTGACGGCGATGCTCGGGCATGTCGTGCTCGCGCCGCCGCTCCAGCCGCGGGAGATCGCGGAGCAGGAAGTGCTCCGGGTCGAAGGGCTCACCGTTCCCGGGGTGCTCGACGGCGTCTCGTTCTCGCTCCGCCGCGGGGAGATCCTCGGCATCGGGGGGCTCGTCGGCTCCGGCCGCACCGAGCTGCTGCGGGCGCTTGCGGGCGCCGACGCCGGCGCCCGTGGCCGGCTCTTCGTCCGCGGCCGGGAGCGGCCTTGGCCACGAACGGTCCGCGGCGCGCTCGCCCTCGGGATCGCCTTGGCCCCGGAGGAGCGCGCGCACGGGCTCGTCGCCTCGCTCAGCGCGGCGGCGAACGTGTGTCTGACCGACATGCGGGCGGTGGCGTCCGGCGTCGTGATCCGCGAGCGCCGACGGCTCCTGCGCGCCGCGGAGACAATGCGGCCGCTCGCGTTCGACGTAGAGCGGCTGCGCGAGCCGGCCGTCTCCTTCTCGGGAGGCAGCCAACAGAAGCTCGTCATCGGCAAGTGGCTGCACCGGCGGCCCGACGTGCTTCTGATGGACGAGTTCACCCGCGGGATCGACGTCGGCGCGAAGGCGGAGATCCTCGCCGTGATCACACGGCTGGCTTCGCAGGGGATGTCGCTGGTCATCGTGTCATCGGAGCTCGAGGAGCTCGTCGAGAGCGCCGACCGCGTGCTGGTCCTCGCAGGGGGGCGCCTGGTCGGCGAGCTGGCTCGCGCCGACGCATCGGTGGAGCGCATCCTCCGGCTGGTCTTCGCCGTCGAGGAGTCATGACGCGGGCGGGCCGCTACGGCATCGCCGTGCTGCGGACCTACGGAATCGTGCTCTCGCTCGTGGTGCTCGTCGTGGTCGTGGCCGCGACGAGCCCAGGCTTCGCCACCAGGACGAACTTCTTCAACCTCTTCTCGCAGTGGGCGCCGGCCGGGATCATGGCCGTGGCGATGACGTACGTCATCCTGGCCGGCGGGTTCGACCTCTCGATCGCCAACGGGTTCTCGCTCTGCGCCGTCACCGCCGCCGCCGTCGGGCGCACCGAGGCCCCGGCCGTCGCCTTCCTCGCCGCCGTGGGAGTCGGGCTGGCCATCGGGCTGGTCAACGGCGTGCTGGTCGCGAGAGCCGGGATCAACCCCTTCATCGCGACGATCGGGATGGGGTTCATCCTCGGCGGGATCGCGCTCGTCGCCACCGGCAACGTCGCCTACTTGGTCGGCAACCCCGGCTTCGGCACGATCGGTGCCGGGCGCTGGCATGGTTTCCCATACTCGGGGATGATCCTCGTCGCCTGCCTGCTTGCCGGCGGGCTCGTCCTCGCGAGGACCGTGTACGGGCAGTCGATCTACGCCGTCGGTGGCAACGCCGAGGCGAGCCGGCTGTCCGGGATCCGCGTGGGCATGGCCGTCGGCAGCACGTACGTGCTGTCCGGTCTCTCGATGGGCGTGGCCGGCGTCATCACCGCCTCCCAGCTCAGCTCGGCGCAGGCCGACATCAACCCGGACATCGTCTTCGACGTCATAACGATCGTGGTCGTTGGCGGCACATCGCTCGCGGGCGGCGCCGGGTCGATGTGGCGGACGGCGGTCGGCCTGGCGATCATCGCCACGATCTCGAACGCGTTCAGCCTGGCCGACGTCAACCCCTCCTACCAGGACATCGTCAAGGGGTGCATCATCATCGGCGCGCTTGCGATCGACGCCTACGCGCGCCGCCTGGCCGGCCGCGCGCACGAGCCATGACTCTTCTCAGCGCGCTCCAGCGGTGGTTTACTCGCCGGTGCGGTGCAGGACCTGGGCGAGTTCATCGGAGCTGCACGCGGCGAGCTCGACGCCGACCTGTTGCTGCGTGGCGGCCGGGTGGTGAACGTGTTCACGCACGAGATCCTGGACACCGCGGTCGCGCTGCGCGGCGACCGCATCGTCGGGCTCGGCGAGCGCCCTGCGCGCGAGGTCGTCGACCTCGACGGCCGCTACGTCTGCCCGGGGCTGATCGACGCGCACGTGCACATCGAGATCTCGATGCTGCCGCCGCACCGGTTCGCCGACGCCGTCGTGCCGCACGGGGTCACGACCGTCGTGTGCGATCCGCACGAGGTCGCGAACGTGCTGGGTGCCGCGGGAATTCGCTACATGCTCCACGCCAGCGAGGAGCTGGCCCTCTCGGTGCTGGTGATGGCGCCGTCGTGCGTGCCGGTGCTGGCCGGGATGGAGACGTCCGGCGCGGCGCTCACGGCGGAGGACCTGGTCGACCTCGCGCGGCATCCGCGCGTCCTCGGGCTGGCGGAGATGATGAACTTCCCGGGGGTCCTCAACGGCAGTGCCGACGTGCTGGACAAGCTGCGCGCGTTCGCCGGGCGGCCGCTGGACGGGCACGTCCCGGGCCTCAGCGGCGCGGACCTGCAAGCGTACGTGGGGACCGGCATCTCCAGCGATCACGAGTCGGTGACGGCGCCGGAGGTGCGCGAGAAGCTGCGGCTGGGGATGGCGGTGTTCCTGCGCGAGGCGTCGAACGCGCGCAACCTCGTCGACCTGCTGCCGGCGGTGGACGAGCACACCGCCCGCCGCTGCGCGTTCGCGACCGACGACCGGGTTCCCGGCGAGCTGCTGCGCGACGGATCCGTCGACGCGCTCGTGCGGCTGGCGGTCCGTCACGGGCTCGACCCCGTCACCGCGATCACCATGGCGACGCTCAACCCGGCCGAGCACTACGGGCTGCGCGACCGAGGCGCGGTGGCGCCCGGGCGGCGCGCCGACCTGTTCGTGACCTCGGACCTGCGCGAGCTGCCCGTCGAGCTCGTGATCGCCGGAGGGCGGATCGTGGCGCGCGACGGGCGCCGACTCGCCGACAGCGCCGCGCCGCAGGCGACGCTTCCCGATACCTTCCGCGTCGCCTGGCCGGCGGACCTGCACCTGCCGGCCCGGGGGCGCTGGGTCCGCGTCATCGGCATCGTCGAGGACCAGCTGCTCACCACGGCGGAGGTCGATGAGGCGCTGGTCCGCGACGGCATCGCCGTCGCCGACCCGGACCGGGACCTGCTGCGCGTCAGCGTGATCGAGCGCCACCGCGCGACGGGCAACGTCGGGATGGGGTTCGTGCGCGGCTTCGGCCTGCGGCGCGGCGCGATGGCCTCGAGCGTCGCGAACGACTGCCACAACATCGTCGTGGTCGCTGCCGACGACGATGACGGCCTCGTCGCCGCCCGGGCGGTGGCCGAGATGGGTGGGGGGATCGCGGTCGTCGACCGTGGCGAGATGCGGGCCGCCCTCTCGCTGCCGCTGGCCGGGCTCATGGCGGACCGCCCACCCGAGGTGGTCGCCGCCGAGCTCGACGCCGCCACGGCCGCGGTCCGCGAGCTCGGCTGTGCGGTCGGCGCGCCGTTCATGGCGATGAGCTTCCTCGCGCTGCCCGTGATCGGGCACCTGAAGTTGACGGATCGCGGGCTGGTCGACGTCGACGTGTTCGCCTTCACGGACGTCTTCGCCGACGAGCTAGCGCAGGAGGGCGGAGAGGTCGGTTGTGGGCAGCTCGGCCTTGGCGATGAAGTCGACGATCCCGTAGCGGTCGAGGGTCACCGGTAGCACGTCGGTCGCCGTGGCCGAGGTGAGCAGGATCCGCGCGCCGACGCCGGCCTCGTTCAGGCGCTCGGCGACCCAGAAGCCGTCGTGGTCTGGGAGGTTGACGTCGAGCACGATCGCGCTCGGGCGGCACGAGTGCGCCATCTCGAGGGCGGACGCCGCATCGGTGCTCTCGCCGGCGATCTCGAAGCCGCGCGAGCGCAGCATGATCGCGGCGAGCGCCCGGAACTTGGCGTCGTCGTCGACGATCAGCACCGCCCCGGCCTGACGCGCCTCGTCGTCCTCCGCGGGGGCGGACGCCGCCGCACGCGTCCGCAGCGGGATCTCGGTGCGGATCTTCGTCCCCTCGCCGGGCTCGCTGATCACCAGGATCGTGCCGTCGACCGCGCGGACGCGGTCGGCGAGCCCTGCCAGGCCGCCCTCGGCCGAGGGGTGCGCGCCGCCGATTCCGTCATCCTCGACCGTCAGGATGAGATAGCCGTCCGTCCGCGTTGCGATCACGCGCGCGGTGGACGCCTGCGCGTACTTGGCGACGTTCGTGAGGGCCTCGGCCGCCACGAAGTAGGCGGCAGACTCGACGGACTCCGGGAAGCGCTCGTCCGGGACGTCGACGACGACGGGAACGGGTGCCCGCTCCGCCAGCCCCTCGACCGCCGACGCGAGGCCACGCTGCGTCAGCGCCGCGGGGTGGATGCCGTGCGCCAGCTCGCGCAGTTCGTCGATCGCCGAGCGTGCGTCGCCGAGCGCGTCACTCACGAACGCCCGTGCCTCGTCCGGCGGCACGCCGTCCTTGAGCGCGAACTGCAGCGCCATCGCGACGCGGACGAGGCTGGCCTGCGCGCCGTCGTGCAGGTCGCGGACCACGCGGCGGCGCTGGGCGTCGGCCGCCTCGACGATCCTCGCCCGCGACGCCCGGACCTCGGCGAGCCGCGCCCTCTGGACCTCGAGCGAGCGCCGCTCGTTCTCGGCTTGCACGACCGCGGTCTGGTCGTGGAAGGTCATCGCCGTGCCCATCCGGCCGTCGATCTCCATGTGCACGCAATGGATGGAGATCGGCAGCATGGTGCCGTCCTTGCGCACCCACCAGTCGCGTTCGATCACCACCGGCTCGCCGCGCCGGGTCGCATGCGTGATCGGGCAGTCCTCCGCCGGGAAGGGCGAGCCGTCCGGGTGCTTGTAGTGAACCGAGTCGTGGCTGGGACGGCCGATCAGCTCCTCGTCGCTGTCGTACCCCAACACCTGCACCGCGGCGTCGTTGACGAACGCGATCCGGTCATCGCCGTCGACCAGCCAGAGCGGGATCTGGCCGCTGATCACCAGCGCCTCTTGCACGTCGGCGGCACTCCACCGCCGTCGCGGCCGAACGGATGTGTAGCGGCCCGTCACCCAAGGCGAGTAAACCACTCGCGCCATGAGTGGGGAAGGGCGCGCGCCCCGTCGTCGCCGGGCGTGCGATGCGACCGAGGCAGCAGCGCGATGGATGACGAGCAGACGTCGAGTGCCCGTTAAACGCGGAAAGCCCACCCGCAGGTGGACTCTCGGCCATCGGAAGATCAGGCGGCTTTCGCGGGAAGGGGACGTTTCAGTTGAAGGTCTCGCCCTCTGGTTGCCCTCGCTGTCCGACCCTGACAGCGTAGCGCACTCGCCTACGAACGCGGTCGACGGACGCGAGGGTGGTGCCGGAAGGCGCCGGATCAGGGCAGGATGTCGTTCAGCGTCGTCGTGAAGCGCTCGCCCGACTCCTCGAGCTCGCCCTCGATGTGCAGGCGCGCCGGGCCGGTCTCGGTCCACAGGTCGAGGAAGTAGGCCCAGCCCGGCAGGTCCGGGTCGTCGGACTTGGTGATCGCCTCGACTCGATAGATCTCCCGCGGTGGCAGCACCAGCGACTCGGGGCAGTCGTCCTCGACGCGACGGCGTAGGTCCTCGACCTCGAGCCGATCGCGAGACGCGACGCGGAGCTCCTCGTAGTCGCCGTCCACGACGAGTTCGACGATGTCCTCGAGTGCGCGGTACATCGCGTCGGGCATCAGCTCGAGCCCTTCGACGATCTCCTCGCGGCCACCCAACTCGTCGCTCGGCGTCAGGCCGAGCCGGTTGTAGAAGTAGTCCTCGCAGGTCGCGCGCGCCTGCCGGCGGATCCCCTTGGACAACCCTGCGGCGCCGAGCGCGAAGGCCCCGGCCGCGATCGCCTCCTCGAGCGTCCCGTGGCGGCGCGTCAGCTGCGCGGTGATCGCACGACCGTGCTCGGTGTCGCGCGCCATCGATGAGCCGTCCAAGAGAATCGAGGGCGCATTGTGGCGGCTGTAGCCCGCGCAGGCACGCACCGCGGAGTGAAGAACGATGAGGTGGTCGCCCATTACGCCGGCGCGGGTGAAGCGTCGTCGGGCGTCATCTGGATCGACCGGCTCGTCGGACGCGTGGTGGTAGCGCTGCCACGACGGTGCATCCTACGAACGCAGACCGACCTCCGCCGCGGATCGGCGCTTCCGGCCGGGCCAAGTCAGCGCGCGACGAGATCGCTAGAGTCGTGTGACGGGTCGAGCACCGCTCGACCGAAGCAGTGCCAGCGTTTTTGCAGTCGTTGCCTAGCACCCTCCGCATCTCGCCCGCACAGACCTCGGAGGGCAGCACCGAATGGCTACCGGAACCGTGAAGTGGTTCAACGACGACAAGGGCTTCGGGTTCATCACCCCGGACGATCAGAGCAAGGACCTCTTCGTCCACCACAGCGCGATCCAGGGCAACGGCTTCAAGTCGCTGGCCGAGGGCGCGAAGGTGAGCTACGACGCCGAGCAGGGCCCCAAGGGCCCCGCCGCCACCAACGTCCTGACCCTGCAGGCCTGACGACTCCAGGGGACGAGACGCAATGGCATCCAATGGCAAGAAGAAGACGACGTTCGCGAAGCTCAACCGTGAGCAGAAGGTGCGCGATCGTCGGATCGAGAAGCAGGTCCGCAAGGACGCGCGGAAGCTGGCGGCAGCCAGTGACCGGCCGGTCTCCGGCGCGGATGCGGCCGGAGAGAGGACGGGCTAGCAGCGGATCGAGCGGTGGACCGTCCGGAAGCCCGCGTGACGGGCGCTCGCGCGGTGGCGCCCCGGCGAGGGCCGGCCGCAGATCGTCAGGCGGCCCTTGCGCCCCGAGCGCCCGCGGTGGCCCGCGAAGCGCACGATCGCATGGCGCACGGCATGTCCGGCGCCGCGCACGGAGAACCCGACGCACACGCGCCGGTGCCCGGGCTACGTGCGCACGGGCTATCCCGCGGCCGCGTCCGGGCGGATCGCGGGGACGGCCCCCGGGGCGCGCCGGGGCGCCGGGCGCGTCGCGGTCAGCTGGCCGGCGCGGATACGCAGCAGCTCCAGCGCGGCGACCGACGGGCGGAACGGATCGCTGATCGCCGCGCCGTCGCGCAGCGAGACGGCCGCGTGTAGCTCGCCGCCGGCGAGTGCGAGCAGCGCGGGCGCGGCGGGGACGGCGCCCGAGTCGAGCTCGGCGAGGCGCCGGAGGGCGGCCGCGTCGTCGGGCCAGGCGCGGCGGATCGTAAAGGGCACGTCGATCGGATCGGCGCTCGGAGGCGGCGTGCTCGCGGCGCGGCGGCGCGCATCGCGGGCGGCGGCACGTCGGAGGTCGCCCACGTAGGCCTCGACGAGGATCCGATGCACGAGGGGATGGGAGTGCATGTGAGGGCGGTACGGGGCCCGGTTCGGCCGCGTTCGACCGGCGGACCCCCGTGGTCGATTGGCCCGGCCGCGCCCATGCGAAGAACGCGAGGCGCTGGACCGCTGCGGGTGCCGTCGCCAGGCCGAGTCACCTCGGAGCCGTCGAAGAGCATGCCCAGCGGCTACGCGGGGAACGCTGTACCCATGGCCACTCGCAAGGAACGCAAGCTCGCGGGCAGCGGCGACCGCCTCGCGGCGGTCGGTGCCGTGCTCGTCGTGATCGGCGTCGTGATCGCCCTGCTGCTGGACGGCACCGCCATCGGGATCGGCGTCGCGATCGCGGTGCTCGGGGCGATCCCGCTGGTCGCCGGCGTCGTCCTGCGGCTCAGCGCGGGCGTGGAGCGGCGGTCGCGGCAGGACAAGCCCTTCGCCTGACGCCGCGGCTATCGTGCGGCGATGCCGAGCCGCTGGGCCTCGGCGGCGGCGTCGTGCCGGGAGCGCACGCCGAGCTTCGCGAGGATCGCCGACACGTGGTGCCCGGCCGTCTTCGGCGAGATGTGCAGGCGCGCGGCGATCTCGGCGTTGGTGAACCGCTGGGCGACGAGCGACAGGATCTCGAGCTCGCGCATGGTGAGCCCGGCGGGGTTGCAGCTCGAGCGCCGCCTGCCGCGCGACCAGCGACTTCGCCATCGAGGCGACCGCGCCCCGCGGCCGCCTCGTCCAGCGCGCGCCCGAGCTGCTCCAGGTGGTCGTCGCGCCCGGCAGTCCGGTGGGCGGTGATCCGGGGCGCATCGGCCTCCGCAGTATGGACCGCCGCTTGCGGGACCACCACGCGCCTGGGAGGCTGCCGCGATGGCCAGCGCACCGCCCACCGGGGCATCCAACGCAGAGCTCGTCCGCTGGGCGTTCGAGGACTGCCTCAACCGCCAGGACGTCACGCCGCTGCGCGCGTTCTGGACCGACGAGACCGTCGAGCGCTTTCCCGACGAGACCTGCCACGGCGCCGACGCGATCGCGAACTACTTCGAGCGCTGCTTCGCCGGCATGCCCGACTTCCACATGGAGATCCGCATGCTCATGGAGGACGGCGACCACGTCTTCGTCCACTGGCGCCTGACGGGCACGCATCAAGGGACCTTCGCCGGGATCGAGCGCACCGGCCGCAGCCTCGCCATCGACGGCATGGACCATTTCGAGTTCCGCGACGGTCGCGTGGCATCGAACTTCGTCGTCTTCGATCAGATGCAGATCGCCCGCCAGCTCGGCCTGCTGCCGGCCGACGGCTCGGCCGCCGACCGCGCGATGAAGTCCGCGTTCAACGTCAAGACGCGCCTCGGCGAGCTCATCACGCGGTCCTGACCGCGCCCTCGGCGGCGCCGGATAACCTGCGCGCGATGCCGCGCCGCTCCCTGAGCCTCGTTTCCGCGTGAGCGCCTTCGAGGCGATCGTCCTCGGCATCGTTCAGGGCCTGACCGAGTTCCTGCCGATCTCGAGCACCGCGCACCTGCGGATCGTCCCCGCCTTCGCGGGCTGGGACGACCCGGGGGCGGCCTTCACCGCCGTGGTCCAGCTCGGCACGATGGCCGCCGTGCTCCTGTACTTCCGGGACGACCTGTGGCGGATCCTGCGCACCTGGTTCGCGAGCCTTCGCGATCCCGCGCTGCGTTCGGAGCTCGACGCCCGGATGGGTTGGTACATCGGCCTCGGCACGATCCCCATCGCCATCTTCGGCTTCATCTTCTCCGACCAGATCGAGAGCGGCGGCCGCGACCTCTACCTGATCGGCGTCACGCTGATCGTCTTCGGCCTGATCATGGCCGTCGCCGACCGCCTCGGCCGCAAGCAGCGCGAGCTCAGGACGCTCGACGCGCGCGACGCGACGGCGGTCGGCTTCGCGCAGGCGCTGGCGCTCGTGCCCGGCGTCTCGCGCTCAGGGGCGACGATCACCGCGGGCCTGTTCCGCGGCCTGACGCGCGAGGCGGCGGCGCGCTATTCATTCCTGCTCTCGATCCCGGCCGTGGTGCTGTCGGGCCTCTTCGAGCTGCGCAAGCTCGGCGGGGCGGGCCAGCCCGGCGCGGGCGCAGCGGTGGTCGCGACGCTGCTCGCGTTCATCGTCGGCTACGCGTCGATCGCCTTCCTGCTGCGCTACCTCGCTCGCCATTCGCTGCTTGCTTTCACGGCCTACCGCGTCGGCCTCGGCGCGCTCGTGCTGGTACTGACCGCCGCGGGCACGATCTCGTAGCCTTCGCCGGCATGGCCGTGGACGCGCGCGAGCGCCTGGACCCGTCGGTGTTCCGCCTACCGGTGGAGAAGATCCGCGAGGGCTACTACTCCGACGCGTACTTCAACTCCACGAAGGGCCTGCTCGAGACCGACGGGCAGCACCCGAACGTCCTCATGCAGATCTTCCAGCGCAAGGACTCGCTGCTGGGCGGCATCGACGAGGCGATCGCGATCCTCAAGCAGTGCAGTGGCCGCCGTGCGGCCGACGGCTCGTGGGTCGCCGGCTGGGATGCCCTCGAGGTGCACGCGCTCTACGAGGGAGATCCGATCGCGCCGTGGGAGACCGTGCTGGCGATCGAGGGCGACTACTCGCTGTTCGCCCACCTCGAGACGGTCTACCTCGGCTGCCTGGCACGCCGCTCGCTGGTCATGCGCAACGTACGTGAGGTCGTCGACGCCGCGGGCGGCAAGCCGATCATGTTCTTCCCCGCCCGTCACGACCACTGGCTGGTGCAGACCGGCGACGGGTGGGCGGCGCACGTCGCGGGCGCGATCGGCGTCTCGACCGATGCGGGGGCGTCGTGGTGGGGCGGCCGCGGCATCGGCACCGTCCCGCACGGGCTGATCGCGGCCTACGCCGGCGACACGGTGCTCGCCGCGCGCAAGTACGCCGACCAGTTCGGAGCCGAGCAGAACGTCACGGTGCTCGTCGACTTCGAGAACAACTCTGTCCATACGGCGATCGAGGTCGCGCAGGCGCTCGGCGACGACCTCTGGGGCGTTCGGCTGGACACCTCCGACCGGCTCGCCGATCGCGCACTGCAGGAGCGCCACGGCGAGGCGGCGCCCAAGGGCGTTGCCCCCGAGCTGGTCGAGCTGGTCCGCGCCGAGCTCGACGCCCGCGGGTTCTACGACGTCAAGCTCGTCGTCTCCGGGGGCTTCACCGCCGATCGCATCCGCGCCTTCGAGAGCGCCGGCGTCCCGGTCGACGCCTATGGCGTCGGCTCCTCGCTCCTGCGCGGTTCGAACGACTTCACCGCCGACGTCGTGATGGTCGACGGTCGCCCGATCGCGAAGGCCGGCCGAGGCCTGCGGCCGAACCAGCGGCTCCAGCGCGTGGGCTAGCGCGACCGCACGAGCGGCACGAAGCGCACGCCCTCGAGCGACTCGCGCTCGAAGCCGGCGGAGGTGCGGCGGATGCGGACCAGCCGCTGATCGCCGTCACCGACCGGCGCGACCAGCCGGCCGTCGACGGCGAGCTGCTCGAGCAGCGCGTGCGGGACCTCGATCGCGGCGGCCGCCGCGACGTTGACGGCGTCGTAGGGCGCGTGCGCGGGCAACCCGCGCGAGCCGTCGGCGACGACGACCGTGACGTTGTCGACGCCGTCGGCGGCAAGCGCGGCGGCGGCGGCCTCTGCGAGCGGCCGGTGGACCTCGACCGAGTAGACACGCCGCGCGAGCTGAGCGAGCACGGCGGCGTGGTAGCCCGAGCCGGTGCCGACGTCGAGCACGGTCTCCGAGCCGCGCAGCTCGAGCAGCTCGCACATCCGCGCGACGACGAGCGGCTGTGAGATCGTCTGCCCGCAGGCGATCGGCAGCGCGACGTTGTCCCACGCCTCGGCGCGGGACTCGGCCGCGACGTAGTGCTCGCGCGGCACGGCGCGGAGCGCGTCGAGCACGCGCGTGTCGGCGATGTGGGGGCGCAGCTCCGCGAGCAGGCGCTCGAGCGCGGGCATGACCGCCTAGGCGATCGACGCCCCGGCGGCGCGCAGCTGCGCGAGGGCGCGCTCGGAGTCGCCCTCGTCGACCTCGACGCCGCGGATCGCCGAGTGGTCGACGTTGACGCCGAAGCCCTCCCTGAGCGCGTCCAGCGCGGTGTTCTTGACGCAGTAGTCGGTCGCGAGCCCGACGATCGTCACGCGGTCGATGTGGTGCTCGCGCAGCAGCTGCGCGAGCGGCGTGCCCTCGAAGCCCGAGTAGCCCTCCGTCTGCGGGTCGGTGCCCTTGTCGATCACGATGTCGACGTGCGTCTCGTCGAGGGCCGGGCTGAGCTCGGCGCCGGGCGTGCCGGCCACGCAGTGCACCGGCCACGGGCCGCCCTGCGCCGCGAAGGACCCATGGTCGGGCGGGTGCCAGTCGCGCGTGGCGACGACGAGGGCGTAGTCGCCGGACGCGGCCAGCTCGTTGATCTGGCCCGCGATCTCGTCACCGCCGGGGACGCCGAGTGCGCCGCCCGGGTTGAAGTCGTTCTGGTAGTCGACGATGACGAGCGCCTCGGGCACCGCTCAGCCCCGGCCCGCCTCGACCGTCGCCGCCATGTCGTCGTCGCCGTGACCGGCGTCGACCGCGGCCTGCATCCGCTCGGCGATCGTACGCGCGAGCGGCAGGTCGAGTCCGGCGGCGCGCGCAGCCTCCTCGACGAGGCCCGCGTCCTTGAGCGCCCAGCGCAGCGCGAAGCTGGGCTCGTAGGAGCGCTCGATCATCATCGTGCCCTTGAGCTTCGCGTACGGCGGGCCGAGCGGCCCGCCATCGATGATCTCCAGGAACGCGGCGGGATCGACGCCGAGCCCCTCGGCGAGCTGGATCGATTCGGCAAGGCCCTCGATGAGCGCGACCAGCCAGGCGTTGAGGACGAGCTTCATGCGCGTCGCCGCGCCCGGCTCGTCGCCGAGCTCGACGGTCTTCGCGCCGACCGCGTCGAACACCGGTGCGCAGCGCTCGCGCGCCTCGGGAGGGCCCGAGGCGAGCACGACGAGCGTGCCCTGCTCGGCCGGCTGCTTGGTGCCGGACACCGGCGCGTCGACGAACGCGACGCCGGCCCCGCCGGCCATCGCCATCAGCCGCTCGAGGCCATCGACGCCGACGGTGCTCATCTGGGCCCAGACCGCGTCGCCCATGGCCTCCAGCGCGGGGTCGACGAGTGACGCCACGGCATCGCCGTCGGAGACGATCGTGACGACCACGTCTGCCCCGCGGACCGCCTCGGCGGCGCCGTCGGCCACCTCGATCGCGTCCTGCGCCAGCGGCTCGGCGCGCTCGCGCGTCCGGTTGTAGGCGACGACATCGTGGCCGGCCTTCGCGATGTTGCGCGCCATCGGGGCGCCCATCGTGCCCGTGCCCAGGACCGCGACGCGCATGCTCAGTACCTCAGGACGGCGCCGATGCCGCCGAGCGGGCCGAGGTCTTCGTGGCGGGTGATGCGCAGCACGTCGGCCGACTGCTCGAGCGCCTTCTCGATCGCAGGCTCGACGACGTCCTGGAGCGCCTCCAGCTCGCGGTCGGGCGGCGCGTCGCCCTGCGTGTAGAGGAGCGCCGTCGACGGGTCGCGCGCGCCGCCCGCACTGAAGCCGTCGCCGATCAGCAGCGTGTCGACCCGTGCCTCGTTGAGTGCCGCGAGCACGCCCGCGAGGCCGCCGACGCCGCGCGCGCCGCGGCCGACGCCTTCGGCCAGCCGGTCGAGCGCCTCGCGCTCCCGGCGCGTCTCGAAGGTCTCGCGCTCGCTCGCGGCGGCGGCGCGCACGTCGTCCAGGCTGGCGTTCTCGACGTCGAGCTGCGCCCGCCCGACGAGCCGCTCGCGCAGATACGCGTGCAGCCGCGACTCGACCTCGCCGGTGAGCTCCTGCGGGCTGGCGATCAGCACGCGGTCGAACGGCTTCGCCTTGTGGGCGTCGAAGAGCACGTCGGCGGCATGCGCGAGGTGGTCGAGGACGTCCTTCTCGACCGAGCGCTGGTAATTGGACTGCGACCACCCGCCCTGGTCGTGCTGGCGGTGGACGGCGTCCTCGATGCGATCGGTCTCCTCGAGCATGTCCGCGGGCCCTCGGAAGATGCGGGCCGCGCGCCGGTTGACCAGCAGCACGCCCCAGCGCTCGCCGTCGGCCTGGGCGATCAGCGGCTCGATCCACGGCGTGCGGTCGACGACGACGCGCGAGTCGACCGGGCGGCGCAGCGGGATGACCTCGAGCAGCCCCGCGGCCTGGCAGGCGAACACCACGACGCCGCGCGCTCCGTTCTCGGCGATTCCGCCGCCCTGCAGCGACTCGCGCACACGTTCGACGTCGGCTCGCAGCCATGCGTGCTCGTCGTGGTCGAGGCCGCTGCAGTCCTTGACCTTGCGCTGCGCGTCGTCCACCACGGAGGTGATCGCCGAGGCGCGCGCAGGGACGGTGGCGAACTGCGAGGGATCCAGGTTGAGGAAGACAGAGAGGACGCGGCCCCGTTCGGGCCGCACGTCGGCGAGGCGGCGCAGCTGGCCGCGATCGATCGTGTTCGCTGCCATCCCGGTCCCCTACCCCCTGGCCGCGGGGGCGGAACCAGGCGGGGCGACGACCCGGACGTGCGTCGCGCGCACCTGCGCGGGCGCACCGGAGGGGAGGATCTCGAGGCCCTCGAGCAGCACGAAGAAGGCGCGCGCGAACGGGGAGGATCCGGTGCGGCGACGGACCTCGTCCCAGTCGATCTGCTCGCGCAGGGCGCGCGAGATCTCGAGCAGCCGCTCGTAGCGGAGCGCGTGCTCGGAGATCGCCATCAGCTTCGTGACCATCACGTCCTCGAGCGCCATGACGCGCATCTCCATGCCGAGCACCGATCGTAGCTCCCCGCGGGCGATCACGGCATCGTCGACCGGCATCCCCTTCGGGTTGAAGATCAGGTCGACGAGCGTGTCGCCGTCCCAGGCCTTCACGAGCCAGTCCTCGGGCGGGTCCTCGCGGCGCATGCCCTCCTCGACCAGCGCCTCGAGCGCGCGCTCGGCGTCCTGCGGGCGGATCATCAGGTCGAGGTCGTGACGCGTCTCGGGGCCGCCGCGCGCCCACGACGCGAGGCTGCCACCGAGCAGGAACGGAACGTCCGCGTGCTGCAGCGCGGCGGCGGCGCGCTTGAGGGCGTGCTCGATGTCGGCGAACGGTGATTCGTCTGCGCCCATCGCCCTCGGGGTACCCCGCGCTCTCGATGACAGTCCACCCGACGACTCGCCCGGAGGAGCCCGCCGCGTGCCGCATCCGCATCGCCGCGGCCGGCGACGTGCACTTCGGCGGCGCGCAGGACCGTGACCGCGCCGTGGCATCGTTCGCGGCGCTCGAGAGCCGGGTCGACGTCGTGCTGCTGGCCGGTGACCTGACCACGCACGGGGAGCCCAAGCAGGCAGCCGTGCTGGCCGAGGCGGCGGCGGCGCTCGACGTCCCGGTGCTCACGGTGCTCGGCAACCACGACTGGCACGCCAACCGCGCCCACGAGCTGCGCGCCGTGCTCGAGGACGCGGGCGTTGTGGTGCTCGACCGCTCCACGCATGTGCTGGAGATCTGCGGCTCCCAGCTCGGCGTCGTCGGCTGCAAGGGCTTCGTCGGCGGCTTCGCCGGCAACCACATCCCCGACTTCGGCGAGCCGCTGTTGCGCGAGCTCTACGCGGAGTCGATGCGCGAGGTCGAGGCGCTCGACGCCGGTCTGCGCGAGATCGCCCTGTGCCCGTTCCGGATCGCGCTGCTGCACTACGCGCCGACCACGGAGACGCTCGAGGGCGAGCGCCGAGACATCTGGGCCTTTCTCGGCACCGACCGCCTGGCGCCTCCGATCCTCGAGCACAACCCCGACCTCGTGCTCCACGGCCACGCGCATGCCGGCACCTTCCAGGGCTCGATCGGCGAGGTGCCGGTCTACAACGTCTCCGTGCCCGTCATGCGCGAGGACTTCTGGGTCTTCGAGATGACCGGAGCGGGACGGACGCCGTCCGAGGTCCACTAGCGCCGCGGTCGACGACACCGTCGCCTACCCAGCGGGGTTTCGCGTTCGCAGGGCGTGCGCCGACGGTCAGCGGGGGTTCGGCGCCGGAGCGGGGGTAGGCTCCAGGAACGAACCAGAACCCGGAGACTGACATGTCCGACAACTCCTTCGGCGCTCGCGCCCAGCTCGAGGTGGGGGAGCGCAGCTTTGAGATCTACCGTCTCGATGCGCTCCAGGCCCCGCATGACGTGGCGCGCCTGCCCTTCTCCCTCAAGGTGCTGCTCGAGAACCTCCTGCGCAACGAGGACGGCGTCGCCGTCCGCAAGGAGGACATCGAGGCGCTGGCCTCATGGGACCATCGCGCCGAGCCCTCGGAGGAGATCGCCTTCACGCCCGCGCGCGTGGTGATGCAGGACTTCACCGGCGTCCCCGCGGTCGTCGACCTCGCCGCGATGCGTGACGCGATGGCCGACCTCGGCGGCGACCCGAAGGCGATCAACCCGCTCGTCCCGGCCGAGCTGGTGATCGACCACTCTGTGCAGGTCGACGCCTTCGGCACCCGCGACGCGTTCCGCATCAACGCGGAGCGCGAGTTCGAGCGCAACCAGGAGCGCTACGCGTTCCTGCGCTGGGGTCAGGGCGGCTTCGACGGCTTCAAGGTCGTCCCGCCCGACACCGGCATCGTCCACCAGGTCAACCTCGAGTACCTCTCGCGCGTGGTCTTCACCAGCGACGAGACGGCCGGCCACGACGCCGGCAGCCCCGTCCAGGCCTACCCGGACACGCTGGTCGGCACGGACTCGCACACGACGATGATCAACGGCCTCGGCATCCTCGGCTGGGGCGTCGGCGGGATCGAGGCCGAGGCGGCCATGCTCGGCCAGCCGATGTCGATGCTGATCCCGCGCGTGGTCGGCTTCAAGCTCGGAGGCGAGCTGCCCGAGGGCGCGACGGCCACCGATCTCGTGCTCACCGTCACCGAGATGCTGCGCCACCACGGCGTCGTCGGCAAGTTCGTCGAGTTCTACGGGCCCGGCATCCCGAACCTGCCGCTCGCCGACCGCGCGACGATCGGCAACATGAGCCCCGAGTTCGGCTCGACCTGCGCGATCTTCCCGATCGACGCCGAGACGCTGCGCTACCTCGAGTTCTCCGGGCGCCCGAAGGAGCGCATCGAGCTCGTCGAGGCCTACGCCCGCGAGCAGGGCCTGTGGCACGACGCCGACTCCGAGGAGCCGACGTACTCCGAGACGCTCGAGCTCGACCTGGGCGACGTCGTGCCGTCGGTCGCCGGCCCCAAGCGCCCGCAGGACCGCGTGTCGCTGACCGAGTCCAAGGCGTCCTTCCGGATCGCGCTCGAGGACGTGCTTCCCGACGACGACGAGGGCGTTCGCACCGGGGCCGACGAGGCCAGCGCGGAGTCGTTCCCGGCGTCTGACTCGCCGTCCACGAACGGCAACGGCTCCAACGGCCACCCGGAGGAGTCCGGAGCCGGCACGGGCGGCGCCCAGGTCGCCGAGCGCGTCTCGGAGAAGGTCACCGTGACGCTCGAGGACGGCACGGACACCGAGCTCGACCACGGCCACGTGGTGATCGCGGCGATCACGTCGTGCACGAACACCTCGAACCCGTCGGTGATGCTCGGCGCGGGCCTGCTGGCCCGCAACGCCGTCGAGCGCGGCCTGACGGTCAAGCCGTGGGTGAAGACGTCGCTCGCGCCCGGCTCCAAGGTGGTCATGGAGTACTACGAGCGGGCCGGCCTGGTCGAGCCGCTGGAGGCGCTCGGCTTCAACCTCGTCGGCTACGGCTGCACGACCTGCATCGGCAACTCCGGCCCGCTGCCGCAGGAGATCTCCGACGCGGTCAACGACGCCGACCTCGCGGTCGTCTCGGTGCTCAGCGGGAACCGCAACTTCGAGGGCCGGATCAACCCCGACGTGAAGATGAACTACCTCGCGTCGCCGCCGCTCGTCGTCGCCTACGCGCTCGCCGGCTCGATGGACGTCGACCTCCTCGACGAGCCGCTCGGGACCGGCAAGGACGGCACCGACGTCTACCTCAAGGACATCTGGCCCTCCGCGGAGGAGGTCGCCCGCACCATCGAGGAGGCCGTGCGCAGCGACATGTTCACGTCCTCCTACGGCGAGGTGTTCGAGGGCGATGAGCGCTGGAACTCGCTCGAGGTTCCCGAGGGCGACCGCTTCGCGTGGGACGACGCGTCGACCTACGTCGCGCAGCCGCCGTACTTCAAGGATCTGCCGCGCGAGCCGGAGCCCGTGGCCGACATCGAGGGCGCGCGCGTGCTGGCCAAGCTCGGCGACTCGGTCACGACCGACCACATCTCGCCCGCGGGCGCCATCAAGAAGGACTCGCCGGCGGCGAAGTACCTCAACGAGCGCGGCGTGGCCAACAAGGACTTCAACTCCTACGGCTCCCGCCGCGGCCATCACGAGGTGATGATGCGCGGCACGTTCGCGAACATCCGCCTGCGCAACCTGCTCGCCGGGCGCGACGATCTGGTCGGCGGGCTCACCCTGCACGACGGTGAGGTGATGCCGATCTACGACGCGGCGATGAGGTACGCCGAGTCGGGCACGCCGCTCGTCGTGCTCGCGGGCAAGGAGTACGGCTCGGGCTCCTCGCGCGACTGGGCCGCCAAGGGCACGACGCTGCTCGGCGTGCGCGCCGTGATCGCCGAGTCCTTCGAGCGCATCCACCGCTCGAACCTCGTCGGCATGGGCGTGCTTCCGCTCCAGTTCCCCGACGGTGAGAGCGCGGACTCGCTCGGGCTGACCGGCGAGGAGGAGTTCACGATCACCGGCGTCGACGAGGGCCGCGCAAAGGAGGTCAGCGTGCGGGCGGGCGACACCGAGTTCACGGCGCGCGTGCGGATCGACACCCCGAAGGAGGTCGAGTACTACCAGCACGGCGGGATCCTGCCGTACGTGCTGCGGTCACTGCTGGCGCGCGGCGACGACGAGGGCGTCGCCGGCAGCTGAGCGCAGGTTCAGCACCGCGCGCCCGACGCGGTGGGCGTGCACCAGGCCGGCCGATCGCAGGACCGCGAGGTGCTGCGAGACGCCGCCCGGGGTGATGCCCGCGAGTGCGGCGAGATCGGTCGTGGATCGGGGCCGATCGAGTGCGAGCAGCAGCGCCGCCCGGTTGCGGCCGAGCAGCGCGCCGAGTGCGCCGCTCGCAGCGCCGCCGGATGGCTCCCACAGCGCCCCGGCGCCGCGCGCCGGGTAGATGATCGTCGGCTGCCACGGCGGCGCGGTGACGATCACGACGCGCGGCCAGGTGAAGACGCTCGGCACGAACAGCAGGCCGCGCTCGGCGAGGTCGACGTCCTGCTCGGCCCGCTTGTCGATCTCGAGCACGCCGTCCGACCAGCGCACGCTCGGGTCGATGTCGGCGAACCCGTGCAGCGCGCCGCCGTCGGCGAGCCGGCGGGCACGGTGCAGCACATCGCCCTCGACGACGGCGCGGATGCGCGGCCAGTGCGGGGCGAGCGCGCGATCGAAGTAGGCCCGCGCCAGCTCGGCGAGCGCGGGGATCGCGCTGCCGGGCTCGTCGAGCAGCGGCTGCAGTGCGGCCGGGATCGGGCAGTGGCGGTAGGCGCGCTCGATCTCCGCGCGGACCACCGTGGGCGGCGTCGCCGCGACGGTCGAGAGCTCGTCGTCGATGCCGGCCAGCGGACCCTGCGGCGGCGGGGTGATGAAGTCCGGCGTGTAGCGGTCATCGGGCAGCAGCGCCATCAGGGGCGCCAGGTCCAGGTCCGCCGTGCGCTCGCGCGCCTCGCGGATCCAGTTCAGGTGAAGCGCCTGCGCGTCGGGGTCGCGCAGTGCGCGCAGGCTGCCGGTCGTCTCCATCAACGGCGAGATCGCGAAGCGCACGCGCTCGAGCGTCCCGGGGCCGAAGCGCAGCCGGATCATTGAGCTGAGTCTAAATCTCTGCGCGATCGGCGCGTCGCGCGGGAGGCTTGCCGCATGTTCAACCACCCCATCATCCAGCGTCACCTGGCCGAAGCCCAGGCGCAGCGCCTGCGTGTGCGCCGCCCCGTCCCGCGCCGCGATGCCTGAGCGCGTCCGGCTCGTCGGGATCAACCACGTCGCGCTCGCCGTCGGCGATGTCGAGGCGGCGCTCGCCTTCTACGGCTCCGTGTTCGAGATCCGGCTGCGCGGGCGCGGACCGGGGATGGCTTTCGTCGACATGGGCGACCAGTTCATCGCGCTCGCCGAGGGCCGCGTGCAGGAACCCGACGACCACCGTCACTTCGGGCTCGTCGTCGAGGACCGCGACGCCGCGCGGTCCGCGCTCGAGGCCGCGGGCGTTCCGCTGAGCGGAGGGCGCGGGCTCGAGTTCCGCGATCCATGGGGCAACCACATCCAGGTCGTCGACTACCGCGACATCCAGTTCACCAAGGCCCCGCAGGTACTGGCGGGCATGGAGCTCGCCGGGCTGGCCAAGCGCGAGGGGGCGATCGAGGAGCTCCGCGAGCGCGGGTTCGCCCCCGCGTGAGCGCGGCGGTGGCCGATAGCATGGCGCGCCCATGCCCCTCCCCGACGTCCTTCGACGGCTGCTCGCAGCGCCCGGCCCCTCGGGCTACGAGCAGCCCGCCGCCGCGGTGTTCCGCGAGGCCGCTGCCGCCTTCGCCGAGGTCACCCACGACACGGTCGGCTCGACAGTGGCGCGCGTCGCCGGCACCGCCGGCGGCCCGTCGCTGGCGATCGTCGGCCACATCGACGAGATCGGCCTGATCGTCCACCACGTCGACGACGACGGCTTCCTCTGGTTCACCGGCGTCGGCGGCTGGGATCCGATGATCCTCGTCGGCCAGCGCGTGCAGATCGCCACGCGCGCGGGCGCGATCGCGGGCGTGGTCGGCAAGCGTCCGATCCACCTGCTGCGCGACGAGGACCGCAAGCAGGCGCCGAAGCTCTCGGACCTGCACATCGACATCGGCGCGCAGGACGGCGACGAGGCGCGCGCGCTCGTACGCATCGGCGACGTCGGCGTGATCGCCGGGGAGCCAGTCGAGTTTCCCAACGATCGCGTGGCGTCGCGCTCGATGGACAACCGCATCGGCTGCTTCGTCGCCTACGAGGCGGCGCGGCTCATCGCCGAGGACGGTGGCGCGCCCGGCGACGTCTTCGCCGTCGCCGTCGCGCAGGAGGAGATCACCTTCGGCGGGGCCCGCACCACCGCATACGCGCTCGCGCCGGACGTCGCGATCGCCGTCGACGTGACCTTCGAGACGACGCCGCCAGGGCACGACGAGAAGGAGCTGGGCCGGCACCGCTTCGGCTCGGGGCCGGTGCTCACGCGCGGCTCGACGCTCGATCCGCAGGTGTACGAGCTGCTGCACGAGACCGCTGAGGCGGAGGGCATCCCGTTCACCGTCAGCGCCTCGGCGCGCGCGACGGGTACCGACGCCGACGTGTTCCACATCGCCCGCGCCGGCATCCCGACGAGCGTCGTCTCCGTGCCGCTGCGCTACATGCACTCGCCCGTCGAGCTGGTGCAGCTCGACGACGTGGCCAACGCCGCAAAGCTGATCGCCGCGTTCGCCAAGCGCCTGCACGCCGACCTCGACTTCCGCCGATAGCGCTGGATCACCGCACGCCGCTCCTGCTCCTGTTCGACATCGACGGCACGCTGCTGCAGCGGGCCTCGCGGGAGCACGCGCAGGCGCTGATGCAGGCGGCCGCGGCGATCCACGGCGTGCCGGCGCTCGACGGCAAGGTCGAGGCTGCGGGGCGCACCGACGGCGCGATCGTGCGCGACCTGCTCGAGCTCGCGGGCGTCGACGGCGCCGCCGCCGACGCGCGCTGGGCCGAGGTGCAGGCCGCCGCGGTCGAGGCCTACGCGCAGCTGTGCCCGGCGGACCTCTCGGCGAAGGTCGCGCCTGGGATTCCCGAGCTGCTCGACGCGCTCGCCGCGCGCCCGGCCGCGTTCCGCCTGTCGCTGGTCACCGGGAACCTCGAGGCGGTCGCCCGGCTCAAGCTCGCCCGGGCGGGGCTGAGCCGCCATTTCGCCCCAGGCCAGGGCGGCTTCGGCTCCGACGACGAGGCGCGCGAGGCGCTGCCGCCGATCGCTCGCGCCCGCGCGGCCGATCCGCCGTGGCCGCGCGAGCGCACCGCCGTGGTGGGCGACACGCCGCGCGATATCGCGTGCGCGCGAGCCGACGGCCTGCGCGTCGCCGCCGTGGCGACGGGCCCGTTCGGCCGCGACGCGCTGGCCGCCGCCGACGTCGTCGTGGACGACGCGCGCGAGTTGCAAGGCGTGCTCGAGGCCTGGGCGGCCTGAGGCCGCGGCTCAGCGCGTGACGCGCAGGATCACCGCGCGCGCCGGCCTGCCCGTGCGCTGGCGCAGCCGCGTCACGTAGGCGGCGCGCGGTCCGAGGGCGGTAGTCCACAACGTGTCGCTGCGGCCCGCGGGCGGTCGCGGGTAGAGCCCGCCGGGGTAGTGCTCGTTCTTGACGTGGCCCGGCTCGTGTGCGCTGTCGCGCCGGCCGGTCGGCGTCGTCGAGTACAGCTCGCGGTCGGCCCCGACGAGCCCGGTCGCGAGCGGGCCGAGCAGCAACTGCTGGCGACGGAACGTCGAGCGCACGTAGAGGAGGCGGTCGCCGAGCGCGGTCGGGTTGAGCAGCATCGAGCGGTGCTGCGAGCGCAGCGTCGTCCGCGTCCCGGTCGCGAGATCGAGCGAGCGGATGACGGAGCCGGTCGCGGTGGTGCGGTGATAGAGCAGCGTCGAACCCGACAGCGCGGGACGCCCGAGCGCGCGGCCCTTCGGCGCGACGCCGCTCTCGCCGGGCTCGCCGGTCGGCAGCTTCGCGGTGGCGATCGAGTCGAGGCCGCCGGCGGTGGTCCGCCAGGCCACCCAGTCCCGGCTGACGGCGACGCTGCGCGCCCGTACGTCGGCGATCACGAGATCGGCCGCGAGGTCACCGCCGCGCACGTGGACGGCGCCGTCGGCGATCCAGGCGACGCGTCCGCCGCCGACGGCCGGCTTCGGGCCCGGAGCCGGCGTCACCCGGGCGCCGAGCTTCAGGACGCCGGCGCCCGTGGCGTCGTGCCACGCCAGCGTCGCGCCGTCCAGCGACGGGTCGGTGGCGTTCGTGGCGATCTGCCTCATCGCCGCCTGGGCGGGCGTGGTCGCGAGCGCCAGCGCGCAGGCGGCGAGCGCGGCGGCGTCGACGGCGCGCATGCCACGCAGGATCGCCGGCCGCTCGGCCATCGCGGCGTGGGCGTCGGTGCCCCAGTCGGTCCGCGCGGCGGGCGCGAGCACCACGACCGGAAGCAGGCGGCCGAGGCCGAAGCCGAGCCCCACCAGCAGGCCGAGCGACGGGTCGCCCAGCGCGACGCTCGCGCCGGCCAGCGCCCAGACGGCGAACGTGAGGATGAAGGTGGTGAAGCCGAGCCCGAGCAGGACGCCGTAGAGACCGGCCGCGACCGGGACGGCCAGCACGCGGCGCCACGCCTCCGGTACCTGGCGGCGCACCTGCGGCACGATGCGCGCGCCGCGCAGCTCCCCGAGCGCGGCGGCGAGGGCGACGACCCCGGCGGCCGCCGCGGCGGTCGTGCCCCCCGCGCCGAGGACGCGCCCGAGCAGGGACAGCCCGCCGAACGTGATCATGCCGCCGATCAGTGCTCCGGCCGCGAACGTCGCGCACGCCGCGATCGTCACGCGCATGCGTCCGGCATAGCCGTGCGGCGCGAGCGTGTCGACCATCGAGAACCCGCACGGCGACCACGAGCCGGTCAGGCCGGCGGCGACGGCGGCGAGCACGAGCGCGGCGGTCAGCACGTCAGCACGAGACCTTGGTGTCGTGGCCATTGTTCGCCGCGGCGCCCATCGGCAGGGAGCATGACGAATCGGCCGCGTCGGCGGCGTGACGGCCCGTCAACCGTCCTCCGGGAGGCAGCCCGCGACGACCACCGACTCCCCTCACCGGTGGAAGGTGTAAAAGCAGCACATGGACACCGTCATCATCATCGTGGCGCTCGTGGTCATCGTGTTCTGCCTCGTCGCCATCGGAGTCGCGCGCAGCCGCAGTGACCGCAACTCGAAGTCCCAGGTCGCGGCGGCGCGGGAGGCATATGCACGCGACGTCGAGAGTGACCGCGGCGATACCTGAACGACGGGCGGCGCGGACCGGAGTAGAGCCCGCGCTGCCGCCTGTTCTCACCGCTGGCAAGACTCGCTGTCGGGCCTCAGCCGGGAGGCTATGGCCGCCTCCGAAGAGGGCGTCCGGTGAGGGCCTGCGACCGGACGTTTTCTGGACGGCAAGTAGCGTCTTGAGCATGCCCGTCGAGCAGTTCGTCACGCCTTCCGAAGCCGCCGCGCTCCCGCATCTCTCGCCGGAAACGGTGCGCCGCCGCTGCCGCGACGGCCAGCTGCCCGCGGTCCGCGTCGGCGTGCACCGGCAGAGCCCTTTGCGCATCCCGATGAGCGCGCTCCTCAAGCAGCTACATGACCCGAAAGAAGAGTCCCGTGCCCGATGACAAGCACAACGGCAACGGCCCGCTGCGCCAGGAGCGCGCGCCGCTGCCGAGGTGCGGCCCGTGTCCGATCCGGCCGTCAGCCAGAACCCGGCGAACTGGCAAACCGTCACCGACGCGATGCTGACCAGCGGCGGCTGGCTGCTGCGTCCGAAGTGAGCCACAACAATCTTGCGACGCCGCTTCGGCTCCTTCGCGTCGCGTCGCAGGCAGGGCCGGGACGCAATCTGCTCCATGACTCCGAGCAGCGTCCCGGCCCACAGCTTCTGATGGATCACCACGCCGTGCCGGTGGTGGCGGCCCTGCGGACTGTCCCCATGCGGACCGAAAGGTCGACGTGGTCGTCCAGGGCGGCGAGCGGCACCGGGTGCCTCTGTCACTTGTGGCGCCGCACCTGGCCCGAGCGCTGGTGCGGCTGGAGGCCGTGAAGGCCGGACGCCTGACGTGCGCCCGCGGGCAACGCTGCCCCCGTTGGGGTTGTTGCCCGCTCCGTGGGGCGCAAGACTGGGCTATGACCGTCGTGGCAGGGGCCTCGGGTATCCGCATCGATTGCGACCGCTGTGGCGAGCACGTGGGGAGCCCGGACCTCACGCTCGAACCGCTGCGCCAGGCGACCGGCTTTGTGCGCATCGACGGCGCGGATTACTGCCAACGCTGCGGCGGAATCGCGCCACGTAGCCCGGCTGTTGATTCCGTGACGACGAGCCGTGAGGTCTTGACCGCTTCAGGGTTCTGGTCGGGCGGCCGCGAACGACGGTCGCGCGGCCGCCTGCGTTCATTGGCGCGACGAGGGAGCGTCTTGGCGTGGACGGTACGACGCTCCTACCGCTGGCAGCCTGAGCGTTCCGCTACTTCGACTACGGCGAGGCTCCCGGCTAGAGACGCTGACGGCCCGGCGCCCGGGCGACTTAAGCGCCTGCGCCCGTCTGAGCCTACGAGGTGGCCCAGGGGTCCACTGCCCCTAGTCGACCCACGCAGGGCCTTCAGCGTTGACTGCGGCCGTCCCGCGGGGGTCTGAAGCACTCGTCGACCAACCCGAGCGAGTGACGCACGACAGTACGTGGAAGCGACGGACCACGGGTATGTCGACGCACCGGAAAGAGGGGGGCCGGGTCGAGCCTTGGTTGTGATCGCCGCCGCATCGGGCTAGGCCTCCGAGCTATAGGCGCGGCGATGGTTCCGGCACCTCCCGGCACCAGCGGCTATGGTTGCTCAGCGAATGAGCACCCGGAGCGTCCGCATCGAGTGCAGGGTCACGCCGGAGCTGGCCGCGGCCCTCGATGCCGCCCGCGACATGGCGACGGCGTCGATGTGGGTCGAGCGCGCCGGAAGACGTCCTAGTCCCGCCATTCACCGGCCAGGCCGGTTCCATCCCCTGGCGGGGTCAAGCTGCTCGGCATGAGCTACGCGAGAGAGGCCGAGGACAGGTTGCAAGTGGCCAAGGCGGCGCTGACTGAGGCCGCGAGGACGGAGGAGCGGCAGGTGATGTTCAGGGAAGCGCAGTTCCAGATGGCCTCGGCCGTCGTGAACGCGCTGCTGGACGTCGCGGACGCGATTCGGAGCGGGCGGAGAACCTGACGACCGGGCGGCGCGTCCGAAAGCGCACCACTCTCATCTGGTCGCGTTCCCTTGCCTGCTGCGGCCGGGAAAGCGACGCTCGACCGTCCTGCCGCTAACCCGGCCGGGGCGAGTTCCGAAGGGTCACGGGGACCGGACGGCTGACGCTGTCCCCAAGAACTCAAACACAGCTTGGTCGTCCGGTCTTCCTCCGCGTGCACCACGCCCGTCGCAGGGATCTCGTCCGCTCGCTGTGATACCTCCGAGGATGGCCCCAACGACCCGAGAGGATCCGGCATTGACCGACCAACCCGAGAACACCAGACGTCCGCAGCCCGAGGGCGTCGAGCAGAAAAGCTTCCTCCACGACGTCGTCCTGCCAATCGCGCAGCCCATCCTCGGTGGCGGGGCAGCAGCCTACGTGGGGAACAAGCTCAGCCAGCCCAAGGAGCAGCCACCGAAGGACGAGTAGGCGTGGCGGCAGGGCGCGGGCGGCGACCGCGTGCCTGACCTCGTCAGAGGACGGCGATCAGCAGCGCCGCCAGCGCGATCACGGTCGCGACGGTCGTCGCGAGACCCTGCGCCTTCGTCCACGCGGCGCTGGCGGCGGCGGCGTCGCGCTGCGCCTCGGCCACCTTGAGCTGCTTCTCGGCGGCCTCGTGCTGGCGGTCGGCGATGCGGAGTTGGAGGAGGGCGGCCACCACGGCCGCGTGGACCACCGAGCCGGGCTCCGCTCCGCCGTTACCGAGGATGTTGATGAGCCGCTCGGCGGTCCTGCCGCTCGTTCGGCGCGGCGCGCTACCCGCCGAGGACTACGCCCGGCTCAAGGTCGACATCGCTAGCGAGCGCGCCGCTGCCGACGCGGAGGCCGAGCGGCTGACCGCGCACGCCGACGCAATGACGGGCACGCTCGGCAACCTCGACGCCGAGGACGAGACGCTGCGGCGGCTGACCGCGCTGCGGCAGGCCGTCGCCGGGCAGGTGACGGGAGCGGAGGGCGGCGTCGGCGCGTTGCGCACGGCCATCGCCTCGGTGTTCGAGTTCGTCGCCATCTGGCCCGCCGACTGCATGAGCGGCGACATGCCGGAGTACCCGGACTTCTCCGACCTGCGGGTGATGCCCGCCGTCCGCCGCGAGATCGTGCCCCGCCGGAGGGCCACGAGCCCTTCACGGACGTCGGCGAGCTACGCCGCGTGCCGGTCCCGTTCGCCGCGGACGACAATCAACAGGACACCTTGGTCTGGAAGTACATGACGCAGAAGACCTTGCGGCCCTTGTAGCAGTAGCCGGTGAGCGCGGCGTCGCCGTTGATGCGGGTGCGCGTGTAGCCGCAGCAGTCGACGAGCTTGCGGACCCGGCCGTTGCAGCAGCGATACCAGGCACCGTCGAGCTGGGCCGCGAAGCCGTAGCTCTCGCCGACCGCCTTGCAGACCGGGGTGCGGCTCGCCTTGGGAAGCGGCTCGCCGTCGAGGTCGCGCAGCAGCCGACCGTCCTCGTCGACGGGACGGCCGTGCTTGTCGATCAGCCGGCCGAGATCGTCGACCGGGTGGCCGTCCTTCGCGCGCAGCGGCAGATTGCGGCTGTCCACGCGCGGGATGCCGGTCGGGTGCGGGCAGGAGTCGGTCGTGTAGATGTGCCCGCAGAAGTGGAACGCCTCGGCCTCGCCCGGTTTGATCAGCGACGCGGCCGTGGGCGCGCCCACCGCGGCCAGCGCGGCGCCGCCGACGCGCGCGAGGAAGCCGCGCCGCGACGTGCCGGGCGCGAGCCGGTCCGACAGCCGCTCAGCCACCGACGGCCTCCCGGCGGCGCTCGGCGGCGGCGAGCACGGACTCGAGCTGGGCGGCGGAGTTGAACGTGCCCTTGGCCAGCACGGTGCCCTGGCCGTCGACGACGACCGCGTACGGGCTGCCGGGGACGTCCGCGGCTGCCCAGACCTCGGCGTCCGCGTGCTCGTCGAACGTGCGCAGGACGACGAAGGGGTCGCGCCCGAAGGCGGCGATGGCGGGCTTGAGCGCTCGGCACATGCCGCAGCCCTCGGAGGTGAAGACGGCGAGCCCGAGCCGCGCGCCGAGCTGCGGGTAGGCGTCGCCGAGCGCCGTGCGCCCGCCGATCTCCGGCCCTTCGTGCGGGATCTCGAGCGCGCCCTGGGGGACGAGCTGCATGCGCAGCGCGCCGATCTCGCGGGCCAGCGCGAGCACGACGGCGCCGAGCGCGCCGAGCCCGAGCATCGCGGCGGCGAGGCCGACGCCGAGCCAGGCGTCGGTGCTCATCGGCTCGCGCGGCAGCAGCGGCAGGACGGCGAAGCCGGCGGCCAGCAGCGCCGAGCGCCCGAGCGTCGCCCGCGACAGCGACCCGCGGGCGCCGAAGCAGGCGCAGGGAGCGCCCGCACGGCCCGAGATCAGCGCGGCGGCCTGGGCGACGGCGAACGCCGCCATCAGGCCGGCCGCGGCCCAGGCGGCGCCATCGACGCCGGCGCCGACCCCGACGGCGAGCGCCAGCTCGACGGCGACGAGCGCCGCCCACGCGCGCGCGGCGGCCTCGCCGCGCAGACCGTAGGTGGCGAGCGCCGCACGCGAGCCCGCTCCGTCGGCCAGCTTGAGGCCGGCGGCGGCGAGCAGGACGAGCGCGCCGATCAGGCAGGCGACGACGGAGACCATCGGGGCCGCGGAACCTACCGCATCACCGCGGACGGTCGTGACCAGTAGCCGTCGCCGCCGGCGGGCGCGAAGCGAGCGCCGGAGCGGCGCAGGTCCTCGCGGGCGCTCGCCACCGGGCGCGCGCAGATCGCGGCCACCTCGGCCGTGGCCAGCGGGTACGGCGCCCAGGCGAGCACGTCCTCGACGCCCTCCGGCTCCCGGCGCCGGTGGAGCGCCTCCAGCGCCTCGCTCTCGAGCTCGGCACCGGTCGCGGCGAGCACCAGGGACGGGCAGCGGCGACCGCGTGCGGCGCGAACGTCCTCGGCCAGCGCGGCCTCGACCTCCGGGGTGCCGGCGTAGGCCGCCAGCTCGCGGACCGGCAGCCCGGCGCGCTCGGCCGCGATCTCGAAGGTGTCGGAGTCGTCGGCCATCTCGCCGCCCATGATCAGCACGCGCAGGTGGCGCAGGAACGCGTCGGCCCGGCGCGGCCAGCGACGGCGCACAGCGACCACCGCGCGGCAGGCGTGCACCGTCGGCGCGGCGTAGCGGCGCTGGCGCGTCTCGATCGGCATGCCGGAGTCGCGCCGGACGCGCCGCAGCCAGAGGGCCTGCCGCCCGGCGTCAAGGCCGCGCTGGTCGCGCTCGGTGGAGCGCACCGCCATCCGCAGCTCCCACTCCAGCTGGTCGCCGTATGCCCACAGCAGCGTCAGCCTCCGCGGTTCGGCGGCGAAGGCGAGGGCCGAGCCCGGATCGGTGAAGTGGCGGATCGCCAGGACAGCGGCTTCGCCCTCCGGTTCTCCCAAGCTCGAATCTTCGGGCGACGTTACCTACGCCCGCGTCAGCTTCTTGTAGGAGATGCGGTGCGGCCGGTCGGCCTCGTCGCCGAGCCGCTCGCGCCGGTGCTCCTCGTAGGCCTCGAAGTTGCCTTCGAACCACGTGACCTGCGAGTCGCCCTCGAAGGCGAGCACGTGGGTCGCGACGCGGTCGAGGAACCAGCGATCGTGGGAGATGATCACCGCGCAGCCCGGGAACGCCAGCAGCGCCTCCTCGAGCGCGCGCAGCGTGTCCACGTCGAGGTCGTTGGTCGGCTCGTCGAGCAGCAGGACGTTGCCGCCGCGGCGCAGCAGCTTGGCCAGGTGCACGCGGTTGCGCTCGCCGCCCGACAGCGTGCCGACCTTCTTCTGCTGATCGGAGCCCTTGAAGTTGAAGCCCGCCACGTAGGCGCGCGAGTTCATCTCGCGGTCGCCGACCTTGATCGAGTCGTAGCCCTCCGAGATCTCCTCCCAGACCGTCTTGTCCGGGTCCAGCGAGTCGCGCGACTGGTCGACGTAGGCGAGGTCGACCGTCTCGCCGAGGACGACCGCGCCGGAGTCCGGCGCCTCCTCGCCGACGAGCATGCGGAAGAGCGTCGTCTTGCCGGCGCCGTTGGGGCCGATGACGCCGACGATGCCGGCCGGCGGCAGCGAGAACGAGAGGTCCTCGATCAGCAGGCGGTCGCCGAAGCCCTTGCGCACGTCCGCGGTATCGATGACCTTGCCGCCGAGCCGCGGCCCGGGCGGGATGTGGATCTGCGCCTCGTCGAGCCGCGCGTTGCGCTCCTCGGCGACCAGGCGCTCGTAGTTGTTCAGCCGCGCCTTGGACTTCGCGCGCCGCCCCTTGGGGTTCTGGCGGACCCACTCGAGCTCCTGCGCGATCGTCTTCTGGCGCGCGGACTCCTTGCGCTCCTCCTGGGCGAGGCGCACCTGCTTCTGCTCGAGCCAGCTCGAGTAGTTGCCCTTGAAGGGGATCCCCTGCCCGCGGTCGAGCTCGAGGATCCAGCCCGCGACGTTGTCGAGGAAGTAGCGATCGTGGGTCACCGCCACGACGGTGCCCTTGTATTCCTCGAGGTGGCGCTCCAGCCAGGCCACCGACTCGGCGTCGAGATGGTTGGTGGGCTCGTCGAGCAGCAGCAGGTCGGGCGCGGAGAGCAGCAGCCGGCAGAGCGCGACGCGGCGGCGCTCGCCGCCGGAGAGGTTCGTCACCTCGGCGTCGGCGGGCGGGAGGCGCAGGGCATCCATCGCCTGGTCGAGCTGCGAGTCGAGGTTCCACGCGTCCGCCGCGTCGATGCGGTCCTGCAGGCGCGCGAACTCGTCGGCCGTCTCGTCGGAGTAGTTGGCGGCCAGCTCGTTGAAGCGGTCCAGCAGCGCGCGCAGCTCGCCCACGCCGTCTTCGACGTTGCCGCGGACGTCCTTGGACTCGTCGAGGTGCGGCTCCTGCTCGAGGATGCCGACGGTGGCGCCCGGCGCGAGCTGCGCCTCGCCGCGGTACTCGGTGTCCATCCCGGCCATGATCCGCAGCAGCGTCGATTTGCCCGAGCCGTTGAGGCCGAGTACGCCGATCTTGGCGCCGGGCATGAACGAGAGCGAGACGTCCTTGAGCACCTGCTTGTCGGGCGGGTGCGTGCGGGACAGCTTGTACATCGTGAAGATGTATTGGCCTTGGCTGGACATGAGCCATCGAGGATAGAAGCGGACTCGAACCCGGCGGTGCTGACGATGCGCCCCGGAACCTGAGAAGCTCAGACCATGGAGGCTGGAGCCGGCGGGCACGCCGCACTGCGACTGCGCGGAGTGGTGAAGCGCTACGGCTCGCTCACCGCTGTCGCCGGACTCGACCTCGAGGTGGCCGAGGGCACCTGCGTCGGACTGCTCGGGCCCAACGGCGCGGGCAAGTCGACGACGATGCGGATGCTCACGGCGCAGGCGCTCGCGGACGAGGGCGAGATCGAGGTGCTGGGGCGCCGCCTCCCCGAGGACTCCAAGGAGGCGCGTGCCGAGTGCGGCGTCGTGCCGCAGCTGGACAATCTCGACGTCACGCTCACCGTCGAGCAGAACCTGCGCGTGTTCGCGCACCTGTATCGGATCGCCCGCGCCGACCGTCCCGCCGCGATCGAGCGCGCGCTGCAATTGGCCAACCTCGTCGAGCGCCGCGACGCGAAGGTCGACGAGCTGTCGGGCGGCATGCGCCGGCGGCTGCTGATCGCCCGCGCGCTCGTGCATCGCCCGCGGCTGGTCCTGCTCGATGAGCCGACCGTCGGCCTGGATCCGCAGGTGCGTCAGGAGCTGTGGGCGCTGATCGACGCGCTGCGCGCCGACGGCACCTCGATCCTGATGAGCACGCACTACATCGAGGAGGCCGCGCGCCTGGCCGACACGGTGACGATCATGTCCAAGGGCCGCGCGGTCGCGAGCGGCCCGCCCGCCAGCCTCGTGCTCGAGCACGCGGGTGCCGAGGCGGTCGAGGTCTACGGCGGCGTCGAGCGGCTGCGCGAGGTCGAGGCGGAGGCGCAGGCAGCGGGCTTCCCGACGCGGCGCACCGGCACCTCGATCTCGATCCTGCGCGTCGAGGGCGCCAACGGCCGCACGCCCGAGGGCGAGCGCCGCCCCGCGAACCTGGAGGACGTCTTCGTGCTGCTCACCGGCGAGGTCATCGAAGGATGAGCCGCGCCCGCGCGATCGGCCGGCTCGAGCGCGCCGCCCTCACGGGCGTGCTCGTCCGCGAGGTCATCAACTTCTCCTCCTACTGGCGCTCCGCGACGTTCTCGGCGACCGTCGAGCCGACGATCTACCTGCTCGCGTTCGGCTTCGGGATCGGCTCCCTCGTCTCGACCGTCGGCGGCTACGACTACATCGACTTCATCGGCACCGGCACGGTCGCGACCGCAGTGCTGTTCTCCTCCGCGTTCCCGGCGATGTTCGGGACCTTCGTCAAGTACAAGTTCCAGCGCACCTACGACGCGATCCTCGCCGCGCCCGTCGACACGGAGGAGCTCGTCACCGCCGAGGCGCTGTGGATCGCGGTGCGCGCCGGGACCTACGGCTGCGCGCCGATGTGCGTGGCGATGCTCTTCGGGCTCGATCCGTCGTGGGGGATGCTGCTCGTGCCGTTCTTCGGCGCGCTGGCCGGCTTCGGCTGGGCGGGCTTCGGCGTCGCGGTCGCCGCGCGTATGAAGTCGATCGACAACTTCTCGTACGTCATCTCGGCGGTGCTGACGCCGCTGTTCCTCGTCGCCGGGACGTTCTTCCCGATCGACGCGCTGCCCACCTGGGCGCAGGATGCCGCCCAGGTCAACCCGCTGCACCATCTCGTCGAGCTCGTGCGCGACGCGGTCTTCGGCTTCAAGGGATGGACCGACGTGCAGCACGTCGGCGTGCTGGCGCTGTTCGCGCTGATCACCTGGCGGTTGTCGATCCGCTGGATGGAGCAGCGGCTCGTCGACTAGGACGAGGTCCCGCCCGGCCCGAGCACGAGCGGCTCGTCGAGCGCGCCGCGCATGTGGCGCTGCGCGAGCAGCTCGGCCTCGAGGTCGGCGACGCGGCCCTCCGGCTCGGACTCGCCGTGGCGCAGCACCTGGGTCAGGAACAGGAACACGAGGCGCCCGTCGAGCTGCGTCCCGGCGACGCGGCGCATCTCCTCCTCGGCCTCGCTTGCCGTGACCGGGATGCGGTAGGAGTCGGGCGCGGTCAGCGCGTCGTAGACCTCGGCTACCGCGAGGATCCGCGCGACCACCGGGATGTCATCGCCGGAGAGGCCGTCGGGGTAGCCGCGTCCGTCCATGCGCTCGTGATGGGCGAGCACGGCGGTGGCGACGTCGCCGAGCCCCTCGACGCGCAGCAGCACGCGGGCGCCGTCGGCGGGATGGCGCTCGATCAGCCGGCGCTCCTCGGGGTGCAGCTCCGAGCGGCCCAGCAGCAGGTGGTCCGGCAGCGCCTGCTTGCCGATGTCGTGCAGCAGCCCGGCGGTGTGCACGACCGCGCACTCCCGCTCGGAGAGGCCGGCGACGCGCGCCAGCTCGTGCGCGTAGTGGGCGACGGCGGCGGCGTGGCGGGCGGCGCTCGGGTCGCGCAGCGTGAGCGTCTCGAGCAGCAGGGCGAGCATGCCCTCGTGGCGGACGTCGAGCTGGTCGTTGCGGCGCTCGACCTCCTCGCCGTGGGCGTGCCCCTGCAGCAGCGCGCGCAGCAGCAGCTGGCAGACGCCGAGCGCGACGCCGAAGAGACCGATCACCCCGGCCCCGTAGAGCTCGAAGCCCCAGACCGCCATCGCGGTGATGGACGCGGTTGCGAGCTCCCACGGCAGCACCGGCAGGTAGACCGTGCGGAACAGCTCCTTCAGCGAGCCGCCGCGGAGCCACACCGTGTGCCCGGCGATCATCGTGAAGTTGAGGATGTTCGCGCCGATGAAGACCGCGAAGACGGCCAGCACGTAGCCGCCGCGGCCGAGCGTCGGCGAGCCGTGCACGGCGAGCAGGAGGAGGCCGCCGAGCAGCGGGAAGGTCGCGTGGGTGGCGAGGTTGTTGAGCAGGTACGTGCCGCGCGGTCGCGGCCGGCTGCGCAAGCCGTCGACCGCCGTGGCGGCGAGGCCGAGCGCGACGGCAGGGGCCGGCCCGAGCGTCGCCATCGCGAGCACGATGCCCAGGAAGGACCCCCCGATGCGGAAGCGCTTCGCGTCGAGCACGATGAAGTCCGAGCCGAGCACGAGCACGGCGAGCAGTCCGACCATCGCGACGGGTCTCCACTGATCGGCCTCGGACACCAGGCCCGTCGCCGCCACGGCGGCCGTCAGCAGTGCCCCCTGGGCGACCACCGTGACGCGCCGCCGGCCTTCGCGGGGCACGCGCGAGTGCGCTGCCCGATGGCCCCGCGGGGACGTCGCGGGCGGGGTGCCACCGGCCCGACCGGGCACGTGTTCGGGGTCATTCGTACCGGCCGCGCGCATGAGCGCGAGCGACCAGGCGACGATGACGAGCCACAGGACGACGGCGAGCCAGACGATCACAGCTCCCCTGAAGGTAGTGGGTGCAGCGGTTTTTCGCCAGGAGTCACGCGTGCGTTACCACGTTCGGGTGAGGCTGAGGGCGCCGTGACAGCGTGCGGACGGCTCACGCGGTCCTCATCCCGCAACGGAAATCCCAACGTGCGGACACCGCAGGTGGCATCGCTTGCATCGCAGGGCACAATGCAGATGTCGTCGTCGAGCGCGCCCCCAGGCGGGTCCGGCGACGACTCGATCCTCCGCGTCCATCGTCGACCTTCAGGAGGGAGAAACCTGTGAGCTGGCGCAACTAGGTTCTTGCGAACGAAGCGACGCGAGGCGGCCCGGCCGGATGCCGGGCCCACTTCGCGGCTCCAGCTACCGTTTGATGGGCAATGCCACAGGTGCTGGACATCGAGCAGGCCGTCCTGCTCCTCGAGATCGAGCCTCCGTTCGACAAGCGCGACATCCAACTCGCGCGCCGGCGGATGGCGAAGGTGTGGCATCCGGACATCGCGCCGCCGGGCAAGCAGCTCGAGCACGAGCGGCATCTGAAGGCGGTCAACGAGGCAGCGGACACGCTCGAGCGCCTGGCCGAGGAATCGCGCGGGGGACGCGTCACGCGCAACGCGGTCAAGGTCGGCGCGGCGGCGGCGCGCAAGCGCCGTGCCGAGGAGGGCGCGCGGGCCTACGCCGAGGAGCAGCGCCAGCGCGAGGCGAGCGCCGACCGCGAGAAGCACGACCCGTTCGGCTCCCGCGTGCCCGACCACTCGGTCGTGCACCGCTACGCCCGCTGCCTGTCCTATCCCGAGTGGGGCGTCGGCAGCGTCAACGGCATCTACTTCACGGGCGGCGGCGACGACGTGCAGCAATGGGCGCGGGTCGGCTTCCAGGTCGGCATCCGGACGGTGCCTGCCGGCTCGCTGCAGTTCGTCGACTTCGCCAAGGCCGACCCCGGTGTCGAGCGCGTGCAGCGCTTCATGACCGCGGCCAAGCACGCGCTCGCCGAGGGCGACTTCTCGCTCGCGGCCCGCCGGCTGGTCTTCGCGCGCGACGCGGAGCCGCGCAACACGGCGGTGCTGCGGCTGCTGACGATCGCCTACTGGCAGGCCGGCGACCTCTCCGCGGCGGCCCGAGCGGTCCGCGACTGGGCGCGCGAGGAACCGGGACGCCCCGCCCCCCACCGGTACGCGGCCCGGATCTACGAGGACATGGGCTCGCTGTCGCAGGCGGTGGAGTCGGCCGAGCGCGAGGTCGCCGCCGGGCCGGCCGACGCCTCGGCCTGGGAGCGCCTCGGACGACTGCGCCTGCGCACCTTCGACCGCGCCGGCGCTCGCGCGGCGCTCGAGGAAGCACGCCGCCGCGGGCCGTCCGTGCAGGGCCTGCTCGACCTCGCGCTCGTTGCGCACCTGGCCTCGGACATCGGAGGCGAAGTGTCCGCATGCGAACAAGCCACCGAGTTCGCGCCGGAGTCCCCGCACGTCTGGTCGCGGCTCGCCCATGCGCTCGCGCGCACCGACCGACTGAGTGACTGCCTCGCCGCCTGCGACCGCGCACTCGCGCTGGCCGAGGACCCCGAGGTCCGCAACCTGCGCGAGCAGGTCCTCGCCGCCGCTCCGCGCGAGCTGGGCGAGCGCGCCGCGGCCTAGCGGGAGCGCACGCCGAGCGTCTGGGCGATCCGCGCGGCCACGCGCATGCGCTCCCTCGTCACCTGCCTCCAGGTGAAGCGCAGCACGACCTGGCCTCGAGCCTGACGTGCGGCGTCGCGTGCGCGGTCGTCCTCGAACGCCCGTCGGTCGCCGTGGGCGTGCCAGCCGTCGACCTCGACGACGACGCGCTGCTCGGGCCAGGTGAAGTCGACGACGTCGCGGCCGTCGGCGCTGTTGACGACCGGGCGGGGTAGCCCGGCCTCGTCGACGAGCCCGAGCATCGCCCGTTCCAGTTGCGAGCGGGTGGGCGCGGCGTCTGGGGTGGTGACGACGGCGCGCAGCCGCCGCACGCCCGGATGCCGGATTCCCGCACGTACACTCGCGGCCTGGAGATCGGTGTCGCCGACGTTCCATCGCACCCGTCCTTCACGTGTCGCGCGGGCAAGGGCATCCGGTGGCTCGACCGCCGCCAGATCGAGCAGCGTCCGCGCCGGGCTGGTGAGCGGCAGGCCGTCGTGGACACGACGATCGCGAGGGTCGAGCGCGCGCACGGTGTGCACGCGCAGTCCGGGACGCGAGCGCGGCTGGCGCCCCGGGACGAGCACGTGGAGCGGTCGCGTCAGGTGCGGCACGAGATCCCACGCGCGGGCGGCGGTCGAGCTCGCGAGGAGCACATCGGCGCCCGCCGTGAGGATCGCTGCGCGCATCCATGCGCGGTCGGTCAGCGCCCGGTGCCCGACCGCGTAGACGCCGCGGAACAGCACGATGAGCGACCCGGACCCAATGCGCCGCCCGATCTCCCTGCGCGTGAACCCGAGAGCGATCAGCTGCGGCCGGGTGATCAGCCCGTCCTGTCGGGTCGCGAGCGCGGCGAGCCGCCGCTCCCGGTGAATTTCGTCGGTCGTCGCGCGCGCCAACGGCTCCAACCGACGTTGACCACCCACCAGGTGGTTTTCGTCGGTTGGCGTCTCGTCCGACGTGATGATCCGACGTTCTTCCCGTGCGCCCATACCGCCGATAGCCGCACGACGCGCAAACTCGCCCCCGGTCGTCCGCGACCCGCACTACGGTCTCCCCCCATGCGCCTGATCGTCGCCCGCTGCTCCGTCGAGTACTCCGGCCGGCTCTCGGCGCGCCTGCCCGAGGCGCTGCGGCTGGTGATGCTCAAGGCCGACGGGTCGGTGCTCGTGCACGCCGACGCGGGAGGCTACAAGCCGCTGAACTGGATGACGCCGCCGACCGTCATCGAGGAGGACGGGGACACGATCGTCGTGCGCAAGCTCAAGGGCGACGACCGACTCGACATCACCTTGCACGAGGTCGTCTCGGACGTCACGCACATGATGGACGAGGACGCGGCGCGGCTCGAGAAGGATGGCGTGGAGCGCGACCTGCAGGAGCTGCTCGCCGACGCGCCGGACAACTGCGGCGAGGGCTTCCGGCTGGTGCGGCGCGAGTGGCCGACGGACATCGGCCCGGTCGATCTCATGTGCCGTGACGATCAGGACGGGTGGATCGCCGTCGAGATCAAGCGGGTCGGGACGATCGACGCCGTCGAGCAGCTCGCCCGCTATCTCGAGCGCATCAGGCTGGACCCGGCGACCCGCGACTGCCGCGGCGTGCTCGCCGCCCAGGCCGTCAAGCCGCAGGCGCGCGTGCTGGCCGAGGCCCGCGGGATCGACTGGGTCGAGGTCGACCTGCAGCAGCTGCGCGGCGAGCGCGAGCCGGCGCTCACGCTCTTCGGCGCCTGACGCGCCTACTCCCCCTGCAGCGTCGCCACGAGCGAGCGCGAGCCGCCGCGGTCGCGGTGCTCGCACAGGTAGATCCCCTGCCAGGTCCCGATCGCGAGGCGCCCGCCCGAGACGGGCACCGACAGCGACGGCCCCAGCAGCGAGGCCTTGATGTGCGCCGGCATGTCGTCGGGTCCTTCGAGCGTGTGCGTCCAGTAGGGCGCGTCCTCGGGGACGGCGTCGCCGAACCAGGCTTCGAAGTCCCTGCGCACGTCCGGCGAGGCGTTCTCGTTGAGCGTCAGCGACGCCGACGTGTGCCGGATGAACAGGTGCAGCAGGCCGACGCCGACGTCGCCGAGCTGGGGCAGGGCGTGCACGACCTCGTCCGTGATCAGGTGGAACCCTCGCGGCCGTGGGTCGAGCCGGATCTCGCGCTGCAGCCACATGGCGGCCAAGGCTAGAGGTCCTCGGCGGCGAGGAAGATCTCGGCGTCGGGCGGCAGCCGCGCGGCATGCATGTCGACGCGCGCGCCGACGAACGGCACGCCCTCGGCCTCGAGCAGCGCGCGCTGGCGATCGCCCTGGGCGAGCGACCCGTCGGCGCGCACGATCCGGTGCCACGGCAGCGACGGGTCACGGCTCGCTGCGAGCACAGCGCCACCGAACCGCGGCGCGCCGGGGGAGACGTCGCCGTAGGCGCGCACGAAGCCCTCCGGCGTCGCGCGCACGCGCGCCAGCACCGCCCCGGCGCGGGTGGAGTCGAGCCGCATGCGACCATCATCTCCGATGCGCCACGGGACCTACTCGATCGTCGCCCGCGACCCGGCGTCGGGCGAGCTCGGCGCCGCCGTGCAGTCGCACTGGTTCTCCGTCGGCTCGCTGTGCGTATGGGCGCGCGCGGGCGTCGGAGCGGTCGCGACGCAGTCCGTCGTCGAGCCCGCCCACGGCCCCAACGCGCTCGACCGCCTGAGCGCGGGCGAGCGAGCCGCAGCGGCGCTCGCGCACGTGCTCGCCGGCGACGAGCTCGCCGCCACGCGCCAGGTCGGGATCGTCGACGCACGGGGCGGTATCGCCGTTCACACGGGCTCCGGCTGCATCGCCGAGGCGGGCCACGTCACCGGCGTCGACCACAGCTGCCAGGCCAACATGATGGCCCGCGAGACGGTTCCCCGTGCGATGTCGCAGGCCTTCGAGCTCGCGCACGGCACGCTCGCCGAGCGCATGCTGGCGGCGCTCGATGCGGCCGAGGGCCAGGGCGGCGATGTGCGCGGGCGCCAGTCGGCGGCGATCGTCGTGGTCGCGGCCCGGGGCGAGCCGTGGCGCAAGCGCATCGACCTGCGCGTCGAGGACAACGAGCAACCGCTGGACGAGCTGCACCGCCTGCTGCACCTGCACCGCGCCTACGAGCTCGCCGGTGAGGCGGACCAGCTGCTCGCCGCGGGCGACGCCGACGGTGCCGGAGGGCGCTACGAGCAGGCGCAGCGACTCGCGCCGGAGTCCGGCGAGCTGCTGTTCTGGGCCGGCCTCGCGCGTGCGCACGCCGGTGATCTGGACGCGGGGGTCGACGCCGTCCGCCGCGCGGCTGCGCTCGATCCCGGCTGGCTGACGCTGCTCGGGCGCCTCTCGCCGGACTTCGCACCGGCGGCGGCCGCGGTCGCCGCGGCGCTTCGCGCCTAGCGTTCGCCGGGCTGCTTCGCCGGGTTGACCGACACGGGGACCGTGAGGTCCAGTGCCGTGCGGATGATCCGGGTCTGCTCGATCGTGTGCGCGGCCGGGTAGCCCTCGCCCGGCGAGGCGCGTTCCGGCCGGCCGATGTATCCGAACTCGAGTGTGCTCGGGAGCATCTGCAGCAGCCGCGGGCTCATGTGCGCGCGGGCGCCCATGTTGCGTGGCTCCTCCTGCACCCACACGACCTCGCGCAGGTTCGGGTAGCGGTGCACCTCGTCCTCGATCTGCTGCTGGGGGAACGGGTACAGCAGCTCGACGCGCGAGATCGCGACACCCTCGTTGCCCTCGCGCGTGGCGTGGCCCTTGAGGTCGTAGAAGATCTTGCCGGTGCAGAGGACGAGCCGGGTGACCTTCTCCTCGTCGATGCGGGGCTCGGGCAGCACGGGGTAGAAGCGCGAGTCGGCGAGATGCTCGATCCGCGAGGTCGCCTGCGGCAGGCGCAGCAGCGACTTCGGGGTCATGATCACCAGCGGGCGCTGCTTGGCGACGCGGGCCTGGCGGCGCAGGAGGTGGAAGTACTGCGCCGGCGTGGTCAGGTTCGCGACGCGGATGTTGCCCTCGGCCGCGAGCTGCAGGAAGCGCTCCAGGCGCGCCGAGGAGTGCTCGGGGCCCGAGCCCTCGTAGCC
>JAXDHR010000006.1:0-30053 GCA_034664425.1 Solirubrobacteraceae bacterium | reverse complement strand
GCGGCGGTGCCGTTGACGTGCGCGCTGATCGTGTAGTCGCCGATCCCCGACTGGTTGCTCGCGGCGGTCGTGTAGGAGTCGCTGACAGCGTCACCGTTCTTGACGCCCGAGAGGGTGCCGGTGAGCGTCGGGTTACCGTCGCCATAGACCTTCGACTTGTCGTCGGCCTTCGCGGTCACCGATGCCTTGGTGATGGTCAGGGTGCCCTTGGTGCCGGTCGCGAAGGTGTAGTTGGTGGCTGCGAGGGTGCCGGGCGCGCACGTGATGGCGTTGGCGTAGCTGCCGGCGGTGGGGCCGGTGCCGGTCGCGATCGAGCAGTCGGCGGCGCCGGTCGGGTTCACCGACGCCTGCGTGTCGCTGTTCTTGAAGCCCGACAGGGTTGAGCTCAGCGCCGGGTTGGCGTCGCCGTAGACCTTGGACTTGTCGGCGGCATTGACCGACAGGACCGCCTTGCCGATCGCGAACGTCCGCGAGACGCTTTGCGCTGCGGAGTAGCTGGCGTTCCCTGCTTGCGAGGCGGTCACGGTGCAGTTGCCGGCAGCGACGACGTGGACCTTGCCGCTCACGATCGTGCAGACGCTCGCGGTGCTGCTCGTGTAGGTGACGGGGAGGCCGGAGCTCGCCGTCGCGCCCGGATCGACGTCCGCGTCCCCGTAGGTCACGTTCGTCGGCGCGGTGAAGCTGATCGTCTGGGCCTGCTGCGCCGGCTTGAGGTGCGCATAGAGATCGGTGCTGTTCGGGCCGGCCGCACAGAGCTGAGCGGGTGTGAGCGGCGTCGTGCTGGTAGCGGAGTTGGACCAGTAGTCGAGCACGTAGCCCGTCGCAGACGCACCGGTGGGCTGCGCCGACTGGTTGTTGCCGACTGCCGGCTGGTTACCGGAGGCGAACGTGCTGCCCGAGTAGTTCGCGGTTCCGGAGCCATCTTCGGTCGCGCAGCTCGAGCCGGAATAATGCTTCCAAGTCGTTGACCAAGAGATGGTCAACGGAGCGCTCTGTCCGGCTGTCGCGAGCGCGAAGTTCAGGTTGCCGTCCGTGAACGAAGACGTCGCGACCGATCCGCTTGAGCCCGTCGCCTTCACGCTGTAGGTCGCCACGAACCAGTTCGGCAGCGTGAACTGGTCCTGGATCCCGCCGTCGGCATCGGCCGTGACATCCGTGTCACGGCTCCACGTCATGCCCTGGTCGTCATTGACCGTGATGTGGACGGATTCGCCGGGCTGCCAATAGGTGCCAGTCAGCGTGACCGCCGATCCTGGTGCGTAGTCCGCCTTGTCGCTACCGATGGACGGCGGAGAATCGGCGGGCAGGGGAGCAGCGGCGGCGCTACCCGCGAAGAGCATCACGAACAGCACCGCGACCGCGGTCGCGGTCTTGGCCATTCGAGCTACAAGCGTGTCGGTGCTCCCAAAAGCGGACAAAGCGTTTCTCCGTGACTGGCGCATCTCGCGGGTGCATCCCGCCCAACGTCTGGCCGCCAGAGTGGCGACGCGCGCGCCGACCCGCCATGGGCCGGGCGGTCACGAACCGTTCAGGCGAGTGAACTCTGTCGGGCGGGCAGCGCCGCTCATCGAACCGGTCGACGGTTATCCGATCGACCGGCAGGAGGAAAATGGCGATATTGCAGGAATGGACGACCGCTTCGCTTCGCTTGCAGCGACGAACGGCGGGGCTGACCGGGTCACGCGCGTTGTCGGCGGTCCGGACCTGCCTCGCGTGCTGCGCGTGCTCCTGGTCGACGACCACGACCTCTTCCGGGTCGGCCTTCGCTCATTGCTCCAGGAGGAGCGCTTCAAGGTCGACGACGCGTCCAGTGGACACGCCGCACTGCGCGCCTGCCGCTCTTTCCGCCCGGACGTCGTCCTCATGGACATGAACATGCCGGGGATGCACGGGGTGGAGGCCACGCGCCTCCTGACGACCGAGCATCCGGCGCTTGCCGTGGTGATGCTGACGGTGGCCGTCGATGACGCCGGGGTGCTCGACGCCATCCGTGCCGGCGCGTGCGGGTATCTGCTCAAGGACGCACGGCTGCCGGAGATCGTGACGGGCGTTCGGGCAGCGGCCGCGGGCGAGTCGGTACTCGCCTCGCGCGTCGCGGGTGCGCTCCTGTACTCGGTCCGGGTGGGCACAGCCGACCGCGTCGACGCGGACCTCCTCACCGGGCTCACGGATCGCGAGCACGAGGTCCTCGCCCTCGTGGCGGACGGACTCGATAACGGAGAGATCGCGGAGCGGCTCTACGTCAGCCCGAGCACGGTCAAGAACCACATCTCTCGTCTTCTGGACAAGCTCCAGGTCGAGAACCGGGTCCAGGCCGCGGCGGTGGCGATCCGCGGCGGTGTCGGCGTGCGCGTGTGAACGGCGCTCACTGGCCGGCGACGACGACGAAGTACTCGTGGAGGTCCGCGAGCCGGGCTCGAAGCCGCTCGACGAGGTCCGCAGCGACGCGTCGCTCATCCGCGACCGCACGGATCTGCTTCTCCGGTCTCTCGCCAGAGGCGAGGACGAGCTCCACGAGACGCTCGTTCAGCGCCACGAGAGCTCGCTCGGCGACCAGCGCGCGCGCGTAGCCCTCCGAGAGCAGGTCGTTGATCTCCTCGATCACTTCCGGGTCGGCGCCGTCGCGGGCCGCTCTGGCGCACAGTTGATCGATGCGCGCGTGAAGATCCTGGTGCCCGTCCATCGGCCCTAACGATGGCGCTCGACGACGATCGGCGCAATCCGTCGGTCAGCCCATTGTGTCGTTCACACGGCTGAACGACCTTGGAGGATCTGGACCGCCTCCGCGCGATTGGCCGCGCCCAGCTTGGCGACGACGGCCGATGCGTGGCGCCGCACCGTCACCTCCGAGATGCGGAGCCGATTCGCGATCTCCGCCGAGGAGGCGCCGCCACCGAGGAGCTGCAGCACTTCCCATTCCCGATCGGTCATGGGCGAGCTGGCACGAGCGCTGATGGCCGTACGCTGCGAGTTGCGAGCGAGCAACTCGTCCAGGACGTGCTGCGTGTACCGCCGCGGAAGCGCGACCTCGCCGGCCAGGACGCGGTGCAGAGTCGGCGCCAGCCGGTCCTGGCTGATGTCGGGTGCCAGATAGCCGGAGGCACCGGCCAGGACCGCCTCCACGAGCTCCTCCCCGCTGGGATCGTCGGCGAGCAGCACGAGCGAGATGCCCGGGCGTGCCGCCGAGATGCGACCGGCGGCCGCGATCCCGCCGCCCGGGAGGCGCGTCGCGAGGACGACCAGCTCCGGCGTATCGGCCTCGGCGGCCGTCACGGCCGAATCCGCGTCACTCACTTCTCCTGCGAGCGTGAAGCCACCCTCGCTCAGCATCACCCTGAGGCCGGCCCTGGTCTGTGGGTCGGCGTGCGCCAGCAACACCCGCGGGCGAGTCACGGCAGGATCACCCGGACTTCCGTGCCGCGATCGACCGACGATTCGATGGAGAGATGACCGCCGATCGACGCCACGCGAGCCGCCATGCCCTCGAGTCCGTGCCGGCCCGCGCCGGGCGCCGAGCGGACGTCGAATCCTCGGCCGTCGTCCTGCACGCTCACGCAGAGGCACGGGTGGCCACGCAGCTCGACGCGGATGTGTTGGGCATGTCCGTGGCGCACGGCGTTGATGACCGCCTCCCGAACCACGCGCAGCAGCTCTTGCTGCGTTCCAGCCGGAACCGCGATGTCCTGGACGACGTCCATCTCGATGAGGCCTCCCTCGCGCTCGCCCGCTTCTCGTGCGGTGGCGGCGAGGGCATCGGCCAGGGACACGTCAGTCCCGCGCACGAGCGCGGCGATCGCATTCCGCGACTCGTCCAGGGCACGCTCGGCCGCCGCGATGACAGTCTGGCTGTGCCGTCGACGGTCAGGGCCGTCGGTGCCGTATCGGAGCTGCTGGACCACGAAGGCGAGATCCTGGGTGACGCCATCATGGAGCTCTCGCGCGATCCGTCGCCGTTCTTCGATGACGGCCGATGCGGCCAGCTCGATCTGGAGGCGGCGGGTCTCCTGCATGCCCCCCGCCAGGAGCGCCAGGAACGACGCCAGGCGCAGTCCATCGCCCGCGTAGAACCATGCCGTGTAGAGCGAGGGGAACAGGAAGTAGTTCAGTCGCGCGAACCCGCCCAGGATTGCAGCGACAGCGAGCCACCTCGTGAGATCGTCGTCCGTGCGCTTCGCCCTCCGGGCGAAGCCGGCGGCGGCGGCGGCGAAGAGCACGGTGCTCAGGAGCTGGGAGGCGAGCACCAGCGGGTCCCCGACGAGGGAAGGCCCATCCGTGGGGCCGATCGAGGCGGGAACCGCCGCGGGCAGCGCGTCGCCAGCCGCCGTCACCGCTGCGGGGATGACGATGAGGAGCACGCCGCATCCGATGAGCGCCCTCCATGCCGCCAGCCTGGGCCGGCGCAGCGGCCGGCGCGGCAGCCAGGCGGCGGCGGCCAGCAGGACTGTGGCGCTGAGCTGACCGCACACCGGGGCCCACGTCCGGAACGCGCCCGGCTCGCCGCTGAGCACCGCGGGGAGCGCCGAGAGCAGCAGGTTGTTCGCGGCGAACATCACCAGCGCCGCGGTGAGCACGAGGCCGCGTAGCTCGAGCGTGCTGCGGTAGCGGCCGTAGATGGACTGCGCCGCGACGATGGAGGCGAAGGCCGCGGTCGTCTCCACCGCGACGTGCAGCGTCGGACTGCGATAGGCGAAATGCAAGACGTCCGTGAGGCTCACGAGCACCGTGACGCCGAGGCCGACGGCGACCGCCAGTACGAGGGAGGCCTCAGTGAGCAGAGCGCGGTGAGGCGGGTGGTCGGCGGTCATCTCAGGGACTTCAACGGCAGCCTACGGCGTTCACTTGCCTGAACGTTCGTTGATCGTTGGGCCTATTGCAGTTGCAACGGCGCGGATCGAGAGTCTTGCAGCGCGCCGAGAGGCCGCCCCCGACGACGGAACTCCCGGGGTTCGCGAGACACGGAGGGCATCCACGTGAGAATCCTGATCGCCGACGACAACCGGCTCATGCTCGAGGGGTTCCGGCGTGCGCTGGAGCCGGTCGAAGACATCGAGATCGTCGGAGCGACGCACAGTGGGGCGCAGGTGCTCGATCTCACCGAGCGGCGCCGGCCGGACATCGTCGTCATGGACGTCCTGCTGCGAACCGCGGACGGCCGCCCGTGCCTCGACGCCGTCATCGCCGAACACCCGGGCGTCAAGGTCGTCGTCATCTCGACGTCGTCGACCGCTGAGGTGATCGGCTCCGCGCTCGGCCGCGGCGCCAGCGCGTTCATCGTCAAGAGCGTGAATCCCCTCGACATTCCCTCCGCGCTCCGGCAGGCGTACGAACAGACCGTCTACAACGCGATCGGCGCACGCGAGACGCCCGAGGACGCGTTGCGCGCGGCTGGGCTGACCGCGCGCGAGATCACGATGCTGCAGGCGCTTGCACGCGGGCTCTCCAACAAGGCCATCAGCCGCGAGCTGTGGCTCGCCGAGCCGACGGTCAAGTTCCATCTGGGCAACCTGTACCGCAAGCTCGGCGTGTCGAACCGGCTCGCCGCCGCCACGTTCGCGCACAGTCACGGAGTGCTGGCGGCCGACGCGCCTCTCGCCGCGGCTTGAGGGCCCCCCGGCCTACGCGAGCAGGACGACGGCGGCGCCCAGCGCCAGGAACGGCCCGTAGGCGAACGAGGAGTGGCGCGCGGCCGCGCCTCCGCGGAGGAGGATGAACAGCGCCGCCGGGACGGCCGCCAGCAGCCCGAGTGTGAGGGCGGCCACGACGTCGGCGCCGAGCGCGACGCCGAGGAGCACGACGAGCTTGACGTCGCCCATGCCGATGGCCCCGGGCCGGATCAGCGACGGCAGCAGCAGCGCGAACCCGGCGCCGAGGCCCGCGCCGATCCACTCGGCCCAGCGGCCGGGGAAGAAGGCCAGCTGCCAGGCGAGCGCTGCGACGAGCGCCGGGAGGACGATCCGGTTGGGCAGCACGCGCGAGCGCGCGTCGACCGCGGCGAGGGACGCGAGCACGGGCAGCAACCACGCCACCAGCAGCGCATGCGGGCCGGTGCCGAGGCGCAGGATGGCGAGCACGGTCAGGCCGGCGCCCGCCACAAGTGCGAGGGGCGGCACGTCGCGCCGCACCGGGGCTGGCGCCGTGCCCGCGGGAACCGGAACGAAGATCCCGTCTCCTACCTTGACCCGACGGATCTCGAACGGCTCACGCGGCACGGGGCGCCTCCGTGCGAGCGCGCTCGCGAGCGGGGCTGGAGGTCACGGGCGACAGCCGGGCACCCGGGGCGAGCCCGCGCCGGGCAACCTCGCCCGCGGGGAGCTCGAGCACGGCGCGTGCACCGCGGCAGCCTGCGACGCGCCATGGCCCCATCTCGGGCCGGACGGCGAGCACGCGCCCGTCACGGTCGAGCAGCACGACGTCGATCGGGAAGCGCATGAACCAGGTGTGCACGGACGGGGCCGGGCGGATCAGCAGCCCCTCGCCGCGCTCGAGCGTCCGCCGGCCGAGCAGGCCGCGCAGGCGGGCGAGTGGGCGGTCGGCGACGGCACAGCGCTCGCAGATCGCGCGGCCCAGCTCGTCCTCGACGGTGATCGGTGCGTGCGGCACGGCTCCTCCTGATGTGGCTCGCGGACCCGCTGGACCACACGGGTGAGCGCGCAGCGTACGTCCCCGCACGCCCGCCACCGACCCTCGAAGGGCGAGGCCCGTCCAGCTGAGGGTATGGGTCGACCTATACCTAGATCGGTATCGGCCGCGTCACCACCCGCCTAGGTTCCCCGGTGCAAGTTCGGAAGCGACCTCGGAGTCAGATGTCGAGGTTTACCGTAAGTCTTCGGGAGAGCCCGGAAGGGGGGTGAACACATGCTCGAGATGATCATGTCCTACGCGAAGGCGTACATGGCGCAGATCACGGATCGCGAGGAGGGCCAGGCCCTCGTCGAGTACGCGCTGATCCTGGCGCTTGTCGCGCTCGTCTCCATCGGCGCCCTGACGGCGCTCGGTGGCTCGATCTCCGGTCTGCTGCAGGGGATCTCCGACACCCTGGCCGGCCTCTAGGCCGCCAACTGCCCCGCACGACGCGGGCCTGCGTCCCACCCGTCCGGCTGGGGCCTCCGCACCGGAGGCCCCGGCCGTTTCACTCTTGTGTCACCCACTCGTCCACACATCCCTTCAGATAGCGGCCAGGCGCTCGTCGAGTTCGCCCTCGTCCTGCCCATCCTGCTGATCGTGCTGCTCGGCATCGTCGACTTCGGACGGGCGCTGAACTACTACAACGACGCGACGCACTTGAGTGCCGAAGCGGCGCGCTTCGCGGTCGTCAACCGCAAGCCCGACGTCGCGAATGCCGCGTCGCTGCAGCTGCAGATCCATCAGCAGGCCGACTCGCCCGAGCTGCGCAACGGCAGCACGTCGGTGACGAACGCCGCTCAGGTGTGCGTGGACTTCCCCAACGGCACGCAACTGGCGGGCGACCCCGTGCGAGTGCGGGTCGGCTTCACCTATTCGTGGCTCCCCTTCCTCGACATCGGCGCCGCCACCATCAGCGCCTCGTCGGTCATGCGCCTCGAGGCCGCGCCTACGACGTACTCGGTCGGATGCGCGTGAGCTCCGCTCTGCGTTCGCTGGGTGCCGCCGACGAGGGCGGCGTGCTCGTGCTCGTGGCTCTCAGCCTGCCTGTGCTGCTCATCGCGGCCGCGTTCGCGATCGACGTGGGCAACTGGTTCGTGCACAAGGGCCACCTGCAGATGCAGGCGGACGCCTCGGCCCTTGCCGCGGCCCAGGAGTTCAAGCTGCCCTGCTCGGACGCGCCCATCCTCGCCAAGGCGGCCGACTACGGCGGCGGAGCCTTCAACGCGCAGATCGGCGGCACGCCGGCCTCGCGTGTCCATCTGCTGGTCAACTCGAGGACGTACTTCGGCCAGGCACCCGCCGACGACACCGTTGCCGCGCCGCCCTGTTCGGCCTCGATGGTCGACGTCAAGCTCACTGAGACAGATCTGCCCTGGTTCTTCGACCTCCTCCCGGGGGCGGCGATCCCCAAGGTGCCGTTCATCAACGCGCATGCGCGCGTGTCGATCAACCAGATCGATTCGAGCGCCGGGGCGCTGCCCGTGGGAGTGCCCGATGTCAATCCGAAATCCGCTCGCGCGTGGTTCATCAACGAGTCGACGCATGCGGTGCTCGGCAGCACCCCGCTGTCCAAGGTCGGCACGAGCAACGGCCTGGTCGTCTGGGACAACGCCGCGGCGCCGCTGCCGGTGACCTTCGCCTCCACGGCCAAGGACGTGGGCGTCGTCGTCGCCCTCGGCGGAAGCACGTCCACCACCTGCGGCGACCCGCTCGTGAGTTGCTACGACGCCGGCGCGGCCGTGTCCGGCGGCCTCCCCGCAACGGGCATCCTGCACATCCAGGGCTGGTCGCGCGCTCCCACCGTCACGGCGACCGCGACGCCGGAGCTCCGCTCGGCCCCGCTCGCCGCGGGGACGTGCACGAACCCGGACTTCGTGGCCGACGCGTCGTGCGCATTCCGTGTCACCGCCGCCGTCGACTTCGGCACGACCCCGACCATCGCGGGGGCAACGCTCACGGCGGTCGCGGGCGGCACCAAGTACCCGATGACCTACAGCGCGACGACCGCGACGTGGTCCACGGCCGCGAGCGCGATCCCGATCGCGCCCGGAGGATCGCCCCTCAGCGTCGACCTCGCCTGGGAGCGCAGCGCCGGCACGGTCGCCGGATCGACCTGCACCACCAAGAACAACAATCCGTGCAAGGGCACGTTCGCCGGGGTCCAGCGCGCGTTCAGCGGCTCCGACGCGCGCTCGGGCCCGATCCAGCAGGCGCAGGTCCTGCGCGACGGCGTCACGCCGGTCGACTCCGTGGAGCGCTGCAGCAGCGCCCAGACGAGCTGCACCCAGAACATGGTCGTGCGCATCGGGGTCAAGGGCAACCTCAAGAACGCGGCCGACAAGAACGACCCGATCGTCCCCCTGCGCGTGGTCGGAGGCAGCCAGAACCAGGCCCTCGACTGCGATCCCACCAAGAGCAAGCTCAAGGACGAGCTGGCCACGGGCTGCACCCCCACCTACAAGATCAACACCGGCACCAGCTGCCCCGGCTCGGTGAGCGCGCTGTGGGCCACGGCCCAGCCCTGGCAGTGCGTGGGGGTGCAGACCGGCTCGGCGACCAACCAGGTGCCCGCCGGCCTGAACCTGCGGATCCTCGGCGCTGAGAAGCCGGCGACCTGCACGGCGCCCAATCACTGGAGCTCCTTCCCGAACCTCGACCCGCACGACCCGCGGATCATCCAGGTGCTGCTCACGCCGTTCGGCACGTTCAGCGGCAGCGGCAGCACGACGGTGCCCGTCTCCGACTTCGCAACCTTCTACGTCACCGGCTGGACCGGCCAGGGCCAGGGGTTCGCCAACCCCTGCCAGGGCAACGGCGACGACCCCGTGCCCAACAACGACGCCGGCTACATCGTCGGCCACTTCATCAAGTACATCGAGACCCTGAACCCCGGGGGCGGCACGACGGCTTGTGACGTCAACGCCTTCGGTGCCTGCGTCGCGACGATGACGCGCTGAGGAGGAAAGCACCATGCAACTCGCACGCAAGGTCCTATCGACACGGCAGGGGACGCTCGTCTTCGCCGGCATCGCGGCGGTGCTGGCGGTGGCGACGCTGCTCGTCTTCATCCAGGGCTACAAGCGCAACCTCGATCAGGGAGCGCAGCCTGTGACCGTGCTCGTGTCCGCCGGGCCGCTGCCGAAGGGCACCTCCGGCGACGTGATCGCCCGCCGCGGGTTGTTCCACGCCACGGGCTTCAAGCGCGAGGAGGTAAAGGACGGCGCCATCACCGACACGGGGATGCTGCGCGGCCTCGTCGCCACGCACGCGATCGTCCCGGGCCAGCAGCTGACGCTCTCGGACTTCGCGAAGCCGAGCGATCCCGTCGTCAGCCGCCTGGCTGCGGACCAGCGCGCCGTGAGCGTGCCACTCGACAGCGCGCACGGCCTGATCGGACAGGTCGAGGCCGGTGACCACGTCGACGTGCTCGCGGGCTTCGAGGTCGAGAGCGACACGGCCGCTCGCCCGCACCCGATGTTGCGCGCGCTCCTGCAGGACGTGGAGGTCCTGCAGGCGCCGGCGGCGGACGCCAAGAGCGGCGGGCTCGCGAGCGGCGGCTCCAACGCCACCCAGGACATCGTTCTGCGCGTCAGCGACCAGCAGGCGGCGCAGCTCGCCTTCTCCTCCGACAACGGCAAGGTCTGGATCGTCCTGCGTCCCCAGACCGGCGCCCGGCAGGGACACATGTCGCTCGTGACCCTCGAGCGGCTCTTGTTCGGCCTCAAGCCGATCCCGCTGGGACGGCACAGCGCGATCGCCAAGGCGGCAGGAGGGAGCTTCTGATGTCCGAACGCACGATCAGCGCGCTCGTCGCGGTCGACGAGGGCATCGACGCCGACGAGGTCCGCGCGATCCTCGCGACGGTCGAGGACGTCGACGTGTCGCTCGTCGTCGAAGGGTTGCGGACAGCTTGGGACAGCCTCGCCGGCTCACCGAGCGATGCCGTCCTTTTGGCCTGCTCGCCGGACTCCGACACGGCGCTGTGGTTCATCCGCGAGACGGTCGCGCGCTACCCCGAGCGACCCGTCGTGGTCGTCTCCGCGCCGTCGGCCAACGGGTTCGTCGGCCACGCGTTCGAGGCCGGCGCGGACGATCTCGTGATGCCGACGCCGGGGGTATCCCACGACACCGCGGTGATCGGCGGCCAGATCCGCTTCGCGCTCGAGAAGGCCCTGGCACGCCGCACGGGGACCGCGGTGTCGCCGACGAGCGCCCTCGCGAGGATGATCTGCGTGCTCGGCCCCAAGGGGGGCATCGGAAAGACGCTGACCACGGCGAATCTGGCCGTCGCCCTCGCGGACGCCGGACAGCGCGTAGCCGTGGTCGACCTCGACCTGCAGTTCGGCGACGTCGGCCTCGCGCTCGGTCTGACACCCGCACGGACCATCTACGACCTGGTCAAGTCCGGCGGCTCGATGGACACCGAGAAGCTCGACGGCTACCTGACGGCCCACGACAGCGGCGTGCGCGTGCTGATGGCGCCGGTGCGTCCGGACCAGGCCTCCGCCGTGACGGTCGACTTCCTGCGGGAGATCTACCCGCTCCTGCGGGCGATGCATGACTTCGTGCTCGTCGACACCCCGCCCGGCTTCACGCCGGAGGTCATCGCCTCGATCGACGGGTCGACCGACGTCTGCATGGTCGGGACACTCGACACGCTGTCGCTCAAGAACACCAAGCTCGGCCTCGAGACGCTCGAGCTGATGGGCTACTCCCGCGACCGGATCCGGCTCGTCCTCAATCGAGCCGACTCCCGGGTCGGAGTCTCACAGGACGATGTCGCCGCCGTGATCGGCCGTCAGCCCGACGTGCTGGTGCCGAGCCACCGCGACATCGCCCGCGCCACCAACAACGGCGTCTCGATCGTCACCGCGGATCCGCGCTCCGAGGCGACACGGGCGTTCACCTCGCTCGCGTCCGCCTACCTCGGCGCCTCCGCGCGCAGCGGACGCCGGCCGCTGTTCAGGAGGAAGGGCTGATGGATCTTCAGGAACGTCTCAAGGGATCGACAGCCGCCGCCGCGACGTCCGTCGACCCGTTCGCGGAGGTGAAGACCCGGGTGCATCTCGCCGTCATCGGCGAGCTCGGCCCGCAGCTCTTCGACACAGACGCCAGCCCGATGAGCACGCGCGAGCGCGTGCTGACCGACATCCGTGCGCTGCTCGACCGCGAGGACGGGCTCGCCCGCGCGGACCGCGAACGCCTCATCGACGACATCGCCGACGACATCCTCGGCCACGGCCCGCTCGAGCGCCTGCTGGCCGACGAGTCGGTCACCGAGATCATGGTCAACGGGCCCCACGACATCTGGGTCGAGCGGGCCGGCCGGCTGCACGAGACGTCCGCGCGCTTCACGGACGACTCGCACCTGCGGCGGATCATCAACAAGATGGTCGCCCAGGTCGGCCGCCGCATCGACGAGTCCTCGCCGATGGTCGACGCACGCCTGCCCGATGGCAGCCGCGTGAACGCGATCATTCCGCCGCTGTCGCTCAGCGGGCCGCTCGTCACCATCCGCAAGTTCTCCAAGCAGCGCATGGAGCCCGCCGACCTCGTTCAGAAGGGGACGCTGAGCACCGAGACGGTCGAGTTCATCCAGCGCTGCATCGTCGCCGAGCTCAACGTGCTCATCTCGGGCGGCACCGGCTCGGGCAAGACCACGCTGCTCAACGCGCTGTCCACCGCGATCCCCGGCTCGGATCGGATCGTGACGATCGAAGACGCCGCCGAGCTGCGGCTCAACCAGAAGCACGTCCTTCGCCTGGAGGCGCGCCCGAAGAACATCGAGGGTCAGGGCGAGGTCTCGATCCGCGAGCTGGTCCGCAACTCGCTGCGCATGCGGCCCGATCGCATCATCGTCGGTGAGGTCCGCGGCGCCGAGGCGCTCGACATGCTGCAAGCGATGAACACGGGCCACGATGGCTCGCTGTCGACCATCCACGCCAATGCGCCGCGCGATGCGCTGGCCCGGGTCGAGACCATGGTCCTGATGGCGGGCTACGACCTGCCCGTCAAGGCGATCCGCCAGCAGGTCGCCTCCGCGATCGACCTGATCATCCATCTCGAGCGCATGCAGGACGGCTCGCGTCGCGTGACCTCGATCACCGAGGTCGGCCGGATGGAGTCCGAGGTGGTCACGCTGTCGGAGCTGTTCCGCTTCGGGGTCGACGAGGTGCTGGCCGACGGCACCGTCGTCGGATCGCTGCGCTCGACCGGGCTGCGGCCGACGTTCATGGCCAAGTTCGAGCGCCATGGCATCGAGCTCCCGACGCAGCTCTTCGTCGCGCGCGGCCGGCCCACCGAGCTCCTACGGAGCGCGGGGTGATCCGCCGCGCCCTCCTACTGGCGCTGCTGGCGCTCGCCCCGGCCGCGGTCGCGGCCGCCCCGGCGGCGGCGGTCGGCACCGCGCACCTCGGGGAAGCCGACGGCGTGCCCTTCCCGGAGCGGGCCTTCGCGCTCACGCTACCCCGGCCGCAGCCGCTGACCGCGGCAGACGTCCGCGTCACCGAGAACGGCGACCGGATCTCCGACGTGTCCGTGACGCCCGCCGACGGCGCGGCGGCTCGGCGCTTCGGCATCGTGCTGGCCATCGACACGAGCGCGAGCATGCACGGCCGCCCGCTGCAGGGCGCCGTCCACGCCGCGCGCGAGCTCATCGCCCGCCGGAGCGTGACCCAGCCCGTAGCCATCGTCACCTTCGCGGGCCAGGTCCGCCTCGTGCTGCCGTTCACGACCGACGAGGGCGCGATCCAAGCGGCGCTGGGCGGAGTCCACGGGGGGCACGGGGGGTCGCGGATCCGCGACGCCGCCGCGATGGGAGCCAGGCTGCTGGCCGCGGCGCACATCGACTCCGGCTCGGTCGTGCTGCTCACGGACGGGGCCGACAGCCACAGCGTGACCTCGGTCGACCGGGCGGCGGCCGCGGTCCGCGACGCCGGCGCGCGTGTGTACGCGATCGGCCTGTCCTCCAACTCGCCCGACTTCGGCGCGCTGAACGTGCTCGCGGCCGACAGCGGTGGGGAGTTCTCGGCCGCCACGTCGGTCGGCGACCTCGCGCGCGTCTACGCCCACCTCGGGTCGCGGCTCGGCCACCAGTACCTGATCCGCTACCGATCTGCGGCGCCGCCGGGCAGCCGCGTCGCGGTGCGCGTCACGGTCAAGGGCCTGCCCGGGAAGGCGACGGCCGGGTACCGCACGCCCCGCGCGCCATCGAGGCTCACGCCCGCCTTCCACCGCGGCCCCGGCGAGACCGTCTGGCTGTCGCCCGGTACCGCGCTGCTCATCTGCCTGCTTTCGGCGCTTCTCCTCGTCGCCGCGGTCTGGCTCGTCCTGCGCCGGCGCGGAACCACCCTGCGGATCCGTCTCGCCGACTACGTGGCCCCGGCCGAGCCCGAGGAGGAGCGCGCCCGGCGGCTCGAGCTGCTCACCGCCCGGGGCGACGGCGAGGCGGACTCGCCCGGCCGCCGGGCGGTGTTCATGCTCAGCCTCGCCGAGCGGGTCGACGTGGGCCGGATCAGCCTCGACCCGCGCCGGCTCGTGGCCTGGACGGGGGCGGCGACGGTGCTGGCGTTCATCGGCTTCCCCGCCGTCACGGGAGTCGGCGTCACGGCCCTCGTCGGCCTGTCGGTGCCGTTCGCAGTGCGCGCCTACGTGGAGCGCCGGGTCCGCCGGCAGCGCGAGCTCTTCACGGAGCAGCTGCCGGACAACCTCCAGGTGATGGCATCGGCGATGCGGGCGGGCCACTCGTTCGCCGGTGCGCTGGCGGTCGTCGTCGAGGATGCGCCCGAGCCCACCGCCTCCGAGATGCGCCGCGTCCTCGCCGACGAGCAGCTCGGCGTGCCGATCGACGTGGCCCTCGGCGTCGCCGTGGGCCGTATGCAGAGCCGTGACCTGCAGCAGGTCGCGCTCGTCGCGGAGCTGCAGCGCGAGACGGGCGGCAACACGGCGGAGGTGCTCGAGCGGGTGACCGACACGGTGCGCGACCGGGTCGGACTGCGCCGGCTCGTCAGCGGTCTCACCGCGCAGGGACGACTGTCGCGATGGGTGCTCACCGCCCTGCCGGTCGTGCTGCTCGGCGCGATGACGATCATCAACGCCGAGTACGTGCGCCCGCTCTACACGACGTCGCTCGGGCAGGTGCTGCTCGCCATGGCGGCCGTGATGGTCATCGCCGGCTCGGTCGTCATCAAGCGCATCGTCGACATCAAGGTCTGAAAGGAGCGCTCGTGTTCGGGATCATGGTCATCGGTCTCCTGTTCGTCGTGCTCTGCGCGACGATGATCGCCCGCGCAGTGGCGCTGCCGCGGCAGCGCGCCCTCGAGCGGGTCGGCGAGATGAACGCCTATGGCTTCCACGCGGACGCCGTTCACGTCGAGGAGGCGCCGGGCCACGTCACCGGCGGCGTCGAGCGCTTCGCGCGCTCGGTCGGCACCCTGGCGACCCGCCTGGTCGCGTTCAACGAGCCGGCGCTCCGACGCGAGCTGGCGAGCGCCGGCCTCTACAGGCTGTCGCCGCTGACCCTCACGGGCTACCGCGTGCTGGCGGCGGTCGGGCTGCCCCTGCTGCTGCTCTGGTACGGCGGCGTCGCCGGCCTCGCGGCCTCCTACGTGGTGCTCGGCCTGCCGCTCGTCGGAGCCATCGGCTGGATCGGTCCGGTCACCTTCGTGCGGCGCCGCGCACGCATGCGCCTCTCGGACATCGACGACGAGCTGCCCGAGCTCGTCGACTTGATCGTCGTGACGGTCGAGGCCGGCGTCGGCTTCTCCGGCTCGCTGCAGGTGGCGGGACAGCGCATCAAGGGACCGCTCGGCGACGAGCTGCGCCTGGCGCTGCGCGAGCAGTCGATGGGACTGCCCACCGAGCAGGCCATGGCCAACCTGCTCGAGCGCGCCGACACGGACGGGATGCGGTCGTTCGTCCGCGCGGTCCGCCAGGGCGAACGGCTGGGCGTGTCGATCGGCCAGATCATGCGCGACCTCGCCGGCGAGATGCGCAAGCGCCGCCACGCGAAGGCGGAGGAGCGCGCGCAGAAGGCGCCTATCAAGATCCTCTTCCCGCTCGTCGTGCTCATCTTCCCGGCGCTGTTCGTGGTGCTCCTCGCACCCGCCCTGCTTCGGGTCCTCGAGACCTTCGGAGGTGGCTCGTGAGCCCCATGCCGCGCGCCGCGGGGCGGATCGCCGCCCTTGTGGCACTCGTCGTCGCCCTTGCGCTGGCGGCGCCGGCCGCCGAGGCCGCGCGGCCGCCGGCACCGCGAGGCGTCGGCCCCGCGGCCGGCGCGACCGTCGCCGCCGCCCCCGCGCTGAGCTGGACGCCCGTGCGCCGGGCGGCCCAGTACGAGTACCAGCTCGCAGCGGATTCAAGCTTCTCGTCCGTGGTCGGCGGCGGTCAGGCCTTCACCCACAACACGTACGCCTCGATCGTCAAGACGCTCGCCGACGGTCGCTACTTCTGGCGCGCACGGGGCATCAACGCCAAGGGCCAAGCCGGCCACTGGTCGGCCGTCCGCGCGTTCACGAAGCGGTGGACGGCCCGTCCGATCCCCTTGGCGCCCGTCGACGGCGCCGCGGTCAGCTACCCGTCGACCCCCATCGTCCTGAGCTGGTCAGGCGTCCCCCACGCGTACAAGTACGCGGTCGCGGTGGCCACCGACCCGGGCATGGCGCATTCCGCGCTCGGCGCCCGCCTGCAGTCCGTCGTCACCTCCGGAACCTCGCTGGCCCTGTCCATCGCGCTCGCGCCCGGCCGGTACTACTGGAGCGTCACGCCGCTCGACGCCGACCTGCACCCGGGGACACGGTCCGGCATCGCCTCCTTCGACCGGACCTGGCCCACGGCCACCGCCGCCCGCGTCGCCGACCTCGACGCGAGCCCCGCCGTCTTCGATCCGCAGTTCTCCTGGGATCCCGTTCCGGGCGCGGCCGCCTACCAGGTGGAGGTCAGCCCGTCCGATGACTTCGCGGTCGGCTCGAAGACCTGCTGCGACGACAGCGTCAGCGGCACGGCGCTCTCGCCGCGCGACCTGCTCCCGAACAACCGCTATTCGTGGCGTGTGCGGGCGATCGACCTGGACGGCAACGCGGGCGCCTGGAACGAAGGTCCCCCCTTCGAGAAGGCCTTCGACCACGTGACGCCCACGGTCCCCAGGCTGCGGCTGCGCGACAACCTCGCCGACACGACGCCTGCGACGCTGTCGTCCGACGGCGCGCCGTCGACCGGCGCCCCCGTCGTGGCGTGGGACCCTGTCCCGGGCGCGTCGAGCTACTCGCTCACCGTCGCGCCGTGGGACCCCGCCGGGTTCTGCGACTGGACATCGACGATCCCACGCGCCAAGAGCTTCCTGACCGCCACCACGGCATGGACACCGCTCGCCTCCCATAGCGTCGGGACGCCGGTCGGCAGCGCCTTCGGCTCCGGCGCGAGCGACGGCGCATGGAGCCTGAGCGCCGGGCGGTCCTACTGCGTGCGCGTCCGGGCCCGCACGGACCGCGACGGCTTCGGCAAGGAGATCCTCAGCGACTGGACGCAACTCGGCGGTAGCGGCCGGCCGGCGTTCACCTACACGCCGCCGGTTCAGACGTGTGCTGCGGGAACGATGCCCGCCGGCGCCTATCGCGGCCCGACCAGCGGCGCGACGCTCGGCCGCATGCCGCTGTTCAGCTGGTCCGCGGTGCCGAACGCGTGCGGCTACTACGTGGTGGTCGCGCGCGACCCGAGCTTCACCAAGGTGGTCGACGTGGCACTCACGAACGTGCCCGCCTACGCGCCCCGGACCGCCCTGGGAGTCACCACCTACGCCGACGAGACGACGTCCTACTACTGGGCCGTCATGCCCACCCGGGACGCCGACGGCGGTGGCTTGATGTCGGCGTCGCCCGAGGAGGACTTCCCTCAGAGCTTCCAGAAGCGCTCGGCGCCGCCGACGCTGCTGTCGCCGGTGGGCGGCGTCGACTCGGCACGCCAGCCCGTGTTCCGCTGGGTGCGGGTCGACGGCGCCCGCGACTACCGGATCCAGGTCGACGACGACCCGACCTTCGGGAGCCCGCTCGCCGACGTCGTCACGCATTCGACGTCGTACGTGAGCAGCGATGCGCTGCCCGCGGACAGCGTCCTCTACTGGCGCGTGCGCGCCGACGACGAGAACCGGATCGGCCTGACGTGGTCGGCGACCCAGACGTTCCGGCGCCGGCTGCCGGTGCCCGCGATCGCGGCGAACCCGACGGGCGGGGAAGGGATCCCGGTGCTCAGCTGGGCGCCCGTCGAGGGTGCCGTGAGCTACGACATGCACGTCGAGCAGGCGGATGGGACCAAGCGCGACTTCACCATGCGCTCGACCGCCTTCACGCCCGTGACCTTCTACGGCACCGGCGTCTGGCACTGGCAGGTGCGGGCGGCCTTCCGCTCTGGAGTTCGCAGCGTGTCGGGCGGTTACACGTCGCAGCAGCCGTTCACGCGCCGGATCGCGCTGCCGCGGGCGGCGAAGGCCGTGCGGTCCAACCGCGGCATCCTGCTCTCGTGGTCGCCGACGACCATGGCCCACCGGTACCGCGTGCAGATCGCCGCGACCGACTCGTTCTCGCGCGTCCTGGAGACCGGCACCACCACGAACACCGCCTGGGCGCCGCGGATGATCAACCCGGCCTTCGCTGCCGGGGGCCCGCTGTACTGGCGGGTGGCCACGGTCGACGAGGGCAACAACCTCGGCGGCTGGACGACCGCTCCGCTGCGGCGGGGCAAGACCCTCCGCCTCCGGCTCCGGGGCGCGTTGCGGGCCGGGCACCGCGGCCACCTGCGCGTCATCGTCACGCCGGCCTCCGGGAAGCCGCTGGGCCGGGCGTTCGTGACGGTGCGCGGCGCCGGCGTCATGCTCAGGCCGCGGCACACCGACACCCGCGGGCGGGTCATCCTGCGCATGTCGCCTCGCATCAAGGGCCGCGTCACCGTCGTCGCCGAGCGGCGCGGCTACACCCCGGCCACGCGCACCGTGCGGGTGCGCTGAGCAGGGGCGCTCAGCCCTTCTTGCCCTTGCCCTTCGCCTTGCCCGGGCCGGACGAGCCGCCGCTCGCTCCCGCCTTGGCGCGGTCGAGGTACTGCTGGACGGTCGAGAGGTTGTCGCCGCCGTAGGCGAGCCGGCGCTCGAGGTAGGGGATCGCCTCGCTCGGGCGCCCGAGCTCCACCAGGCTGCGGCCGATCTCGAAGTCCGCGTATCCACAGGGGCTCAGCCGATGGGTGCTCCCGCAGGCGTTGAGCGCCTGCTGGGAGAGCGCGAGGTCCCTGGCGTAGTCGCCGCTGTTGCCTGCGGCGTAGCCGGCGGACTGGAGCTGGGTCGCCTTGCCGAGGTCGACGCCGGAGCTCGCGGTCGGTGAGGGCGTCGGGGTCGCCGTGGCGGTCGCGGTCGCCGTGGCGGTCGGCGTCGGAGTCGGAGTCGGCGTCGTCTCGGCCTTCTTCTGCTTCTTCTTCTTGGCCGGTACCGCCGTCTTCGCGGGCGTCGGCTTGGCCGCAGTCGTCGGCTTGGGGTCGTTGCCGCCGCCCGTAAGCAGCACGGCCGCGAGCACCGCGACGAGCAGCAGGCCGGCCAGGCCGGCGAGGACGGCGGCGCCGCCGAAGCGGCGCCGGCGCACCGGCAGCGACTCCGAGCGAGGCGGCAGGGGCGGTGGCACGCGCCGGCCGTTGACCGCGGCGGGCATCGCCTGCGTCGGCTCGGTCGGCGGGGTGTCGAGCGCGTCCTCGAGGCGCCCGACCATCTCCGTCGCGGTCGGCCAGCGGTCCTCGGGCTCCTTGGCAAGTCCCTGCAGCAGCACCGCGTCGACCGCGGGGGAGAGGCCCGGGCGTCGCGTCGAGGGCGGATCCGGCGGATCCTCGACGTGCGCACGCGCCTGGGCGGCGAAGTTCTCGGCCCGGAACGGCCGTGTGCCGGTCAGGAGCTCGTAGGCGACGACCGCGAGCGCGTAGCGATCCGACGCCGCGCTCGCGCCCTCGCCGACGGCCTGCTCGGGTGAGATGTAGGCGGCCGTGCCGAGGACCTGGCCGGTGGCGGTCAGCTGCTGGGCCGCGGTGGTCTCGGCCACGCGCGCGATGCCGAAGTCGCCGATCGCCAGCCGGCCGCGCTCGTCGAGGAGCAAATTGGCGGGCTTGATGTCGCGGTGGACCACGCCCGCCTCATGGGCGGCGTCGAGCCCGGCTGCCGCCTCGCCGAGCCAGCGCAGCGCGTCCTCGTGGGGGATCTCGTCGCCGCGCCGCAGCCGGTCTGCGAGCGAGCCGCCGCGCATGAGCTCCATCACCATGTACGTACGCCCGCCGTGCTCTCCGACGTCGTAGATCGTGACCACGTTCGGATGCGTCGAGAGCCCGGCGGCGGCACGCGCCTCGCGGGCGAAGCGACGGCGTGCGGCATCGTCCTCGCCGAGATGCGGGGCCAGCACCTTGACCGCGACGTCGCGGTCGAGCAGGTCGTCGTGGGCCTCCCAGACACTCGCCATCCCGCCGTTGGCGAGGTGACGGTTCACCCGGTAGCGATCGGGCAGGGAGACGCGTGCCGTGCTTGCCGGGGGCACGGGTCAACCGTACCCGAGCGGCGGTGTCGCTATTCTCCAACGCCGCATGGCACGGATCTGTCACTCCTGCGGCAAGCGCCCGGCCTTCGGCCAGAGCCGCTCCCACTCCATGGTCGCCACCAAGCGGCGCTTCGACGCGAACCTGCAGAAGGTCCGCATAATCGAGGGCGGAGCGCCGAAGCGCGTCTACGTCTGCACGCGCTGCCTGAAGGCGGGCAAGGTCACGAAGGCGTAGGCAACGGCGCCCGTCGGTCCGAGCTTCGGGCCGTAGGGCGAACGCGTTCTCTCCGTCCCTTGGCCGATCCAAGCCTCATCCGCTTCCGGGCGGTCGTCGAGGGTGCGCTGGCGCAGCTCGAGGGCCGCCGTCAGGAGGTCAACGACCTCAACGTCTTCCCGGTCGCCGACGGCGACACCGGCGACAACATGGCGCTGACGCTCCACGCCGTGCTCGACGAGCTCGACCGGCTCTCCGCCCAGGGCCCGCTCGACGAGATCGGCCGCGACGAGCTCGTCGACTCCGTCGCGCGTGCGGCGCTGCTCGGCGCCCGCGGCAACTCCGGGGTGATCCTCTCGCAGCTCATCCGCGGCGCCGCGGAGGAGCTGATCTCGCGGCCCGGCGAGCTCATCGACCCGGTGCTGATCGCAGCCGCGATGGCCCGCGCCGCCGAGCGGGCGTACGGCTCGGTGCGCGCGCCGGCCGAGGGAACCATCCTCACGGTGATGCGCGAGATGGCCGCCCGTGCGGCGTCCCAGATCGCCCACATGGAGCAGCCGCGGCTGACCGAGCGCGTCGACGATCGCCGTCAGGCGGAGATCCTCGCCGAGGTCATGGAGGCCGCGCTCGACGCGGGGCAGGAGTCGGTCCGCCGCGGCCCCGAGCTGCTCGAGGTGCTGCGGACCGCGGGGGTCGTCGACGCCGGCGGCTACGGCCTGACCATCCTCTTCGCCGGCATGGTCGCCGCCCTGCGCGGCACGCCGCCGCCCGACCTCGACCACCATGCGCCCGCGCGCATCACCCACCCGCAGCACGAGTCCTCGACCTACCGCTACTGCACGAACTTCGCGGTCACGGGCTCCGACCTCGATCCGGTGCCCTGGCGCGATCCGCTCGAGCGCCTCGGCGACTCCGTGCTCGTGGTCGGCGACCGCTCGACGCTGAAGATCCACCTCCACACCGACGAGCCCGAGCGGGCCACGGCCCTGTTCGCCGGCGCCGGCGAGGTCTCCCGGCTCGACGTGGCCGACATGACCGAGCAGGTCGCGGAGCGTTCGGGCCGCCTGAGCGCGAGCCTCGACGGCTGCGGCGTGCTCGCCGTGGTCAACGGGCGCGGGATGCGCGAGCTGTTCGAGGGGCTCGGCGCCGCCGTGCTCGACGGCGGCCCGACGCTGAACCCGTCGACCTACGAGCTGCTCGCCGGCATCCATCAGGTGCCCGCCGAGGAGGTCGTCGTGCTGCCGAACTCTCCCAACGTGGTGATGGCCGCCGAGCGCGCGGCCGAGCTGTCCGACAAGGCCGTCACCGTCGTCCCGACGCGCTCCCAGCAGGCCGGGCTCGCGGCGGCGATCGCGCTCGACACGACGCATAGCGCCGCCGAGAACGCCGCCGCGATGAGCGAGGCGCTCGAGCACGTCCGCACGGGCGCCGTCACCGAGGCGGCGCGCGACGACGCCGAGGGCGTCCCGCCGCGGTTCCGCCGCGGCGACGCGGTCGGCTTCGTCGAGGAGCGGATCGTCGCCTGGGGCGGGCCGGCCGAGACGCTCGAGCTCGTGCTCTCAGAGCTCGGCCGCGAAGCGGAGCTGCTGACGCTGATCGAGGGTGATGGGGCGCCGCTCGGCGACGACGCGGTCACGGCGCTCGCACCCGACGGGGTGGCGGTCGAGTACTCGCGCGGCGACCAGCCCGCGTACTGGTGGCTCATCTCCGCGGAGTAGCCGGGGCGGGTCCTGTAGCGGCGCTCGGGTGCCGGCGAACGGCGGCCGTAACACGTTCGCTGCGTGTACCCATCACGTTCGCTCCGACCGTCCCTGTGACCACAATGCAGGCGACGTGCCGACCGCCTTCGGAACCTCCGACCCGCTGCCCGAGGCGGCGCTGCAGATCGCGCCGGTCCGCTATCCGCGCCCCTCGCGACTCGCGGCGCCGCTGCCCGTGACGCCCGCCAAGGCGGCCGCCGCCGCCGAGCGGCTGGGGCTGCACACGGTCGGCGACCTGCTCGAGCACCTGCCGCGCGATCGCCAGGACGCGCGCACGATCGCCGCGCTCGGGGTCGACGAGGTCGCGACGGTGATCGTCGAGGTCCGCTCGATCGCATCGCGGCCGGTGCGCCGGCGCGGCATGAAGCCGCTCGTCGAGGCGGTCGTCGCCGACGAGAGCGGCACGATGGCGGCGACGTTCTTCAACCAGCCGTGGCTCGCGCGCAAGTACGCTCCGGGCACGCGGCTGCTGCTGCAGGGCAAGTACCAGGCGCGCAACCGCTTCCGGGTGCAGTTCCACGCGCCCAGCACCGATGCGCTGGGCGCCGAGCGAAGCGGGGGCGAGCGCGCAGCGCGAGACACCGGCGACGTCGCGACCTACCCCGCCACCGACGGGCTGTCGTCGACGCAGATCCTCGCCCTGGTGCGCGAGTGGCGCCAGGCCGCGCAGGATGCGCTCGAGCCGCTGCCCGCCCGGATGCGCGCGGTCGAGCGCCTGCCCGACCGCGCGGCGGCGCTCGACGCCGCGCACTTCGGCGATCAGGAGGGCGGCCGCCGTCGGCTCGCGTTCGACGAGCTGCTGCTGCTGCAGCTCGGCCTGCTGCGGCGCCGCGCGCGCCGGCGCGAGTCCGCCCGGGCGCACGCGCTGGCGCCGCCGGGGGAGCTGACAGGGCGCTGGCTTTCGCAGTCGCTGCCCTTCGAACCGACCGGCGACCAGCGGGCGGCGATCGGCGCGATCGACGCCGAGCTGTGCGGGGAGCGGCCGATGCAGCGGCTGCTGATGGGCGAGGTCGGGTCGGGGAAGACGGTCGTGGCGCTCTACGCGATGCTGCGGGCGGTCGAGTCGGGTTCTCAGGCGGCGCTGATGGCGCCGACGGAGACGCTCGCCGAGCAGCACTTTGCCACGCTGCAGGCGCTGATGCCGGGCGAGCTCGTCCAGGCCGCGCTGCTCACCGGGTCGACCACCCAGGCGCGCCGCACGGACCTGCTCGGCAAGCTCGCCACCGGGGAGCTGAAGCTGCTCGTCGGGACGCACGCGATCATCGAGGACCCGGTGCTCTTCGACCGTCTCGGCGTCGTCGTGGTCGACGAGCAGCACCGCTTCGGCGTCAACCAGCGCCGGGCGCTCGACCGCAAGGCGCCGGCGGGCGTCGCGCCGCACGTGCTGCACATGACCGCGACGCCGATCCCGCGCACCCTCGCCCTGACCGCCTACGGCGACCTCGACGTCACCCTCCTGCGGGAGCTGCCGGCCGGGCGGCGACCGATCGACACGCACGTCTGCGCGACCGAGCGCGAGCGCTTCCGGGCCTACGAGCGCATCCGCGAGGAGCTGCGCGCGGGTCGTCAGGCGTTCGTCGTCTGCCCGCTGGTGGAGGAGTCCGAGGTGCTGCAGGCGCGCGCCGCGACGGCCGAGTTCGAGCGGCTGAAGGCCGGCGAGCTGCGCGACTTCCGCGTCGTGCTCATGCACGGCCAGATGCGCCCGCGCGAGAAGGCCGAGGCGATGGCCGCGTTCGCGGCGGGCGGGGCCGATGTCCTCGTCGCCACGACCGTGATCGAGGTCGGCATCGACGTTCCCAACGCGTCGGTGATGCTCGTCGAGGACGCCGATCGCTACGGCATCTCGCAGCTGCACCAGCTGCGCGGGCGCATCGGCCGCGGCCCGCATCCGTCGCTGTGCCTGCTCTTCGGCGCCAAGGAGTCCGCGCGCCTGCGGGCGCTGGCCGCGCACCGCGACGGCTTCGAGCTGGCCGAGATCGATCTCGAGCTGCGCGGTGAGGGCGAGCTCGTCGGCACGCGCCAGTCGGGCCTGCAGGCCTTCCGCTTCGCGCGGCTGCCCGAGGATGCCGAGCTGCTCGACCGCGCCCGCATGCGCGCCCGCATCCTGCTCGACGAGGATCCGCGGCTCGAGCGCCCCGAGCACGTCCTGCTCGGCGAGGCCCTGCTCGCCGCCTACGGTGCCGACGCGCTCGAGCCGATCCCGGCCTGACCCTTCTGCACCCACGTGCCGCGTTCGAGTTGGCCTGACACGGGAGATCGACCCCATTCGCTCGAGCGTCGCGGACCGCGCCCGTGCGCGCCGGGAAAATCCCTGGTGGTGATCCGGCGACCGAGCCGAGCGGCTACGGTCCTCGCCGTGGGCCGCATCTACGTCACCGGACACCGCAACCCCGACACCGACTCGATCGCCTCGGCCATCGGCTACGCCGAGCTCTGCGGCCGCCTCGACCCTCGCAGCGACTACGTGCCGGTGCGTCTCGGCGAGCTCAACGAGCAGACCCGCTGGGTGCTCCAGCACGCCGGAGCCGCCGAGCCCGTGCTGCTCCCGCACGCGCTGCTGCGCGTCCGCGACGTGATGCGGGAGCGCTTCCCGCTCGCGCAGGACTCCGAGGCCGTCCGCGAGGTCGGCCTGACGATGGCCCGCGAGGGCCTCGACCTCGTGCCGGTGGTCGACGACGGCGGCGAGCTGGCCGGCGTCGTGACCGAGCGAGCGCTCGCCCGCCGCTATATCCGCGAGTCGCGCGAGGCCTCGAGGCTCGACGCGCCGACGAGCCTCGGCACGATCGCCCACGTGCTCGAGGGCGACGTGCTCGCGGGGAAGCGGTCGCGGGAGCTCACAGGCCGCGTGTGGGTGCTGGCGATGGCCGCCGACTCGCTCGGCGTCGGCTTCCGCGCCGGCGACATCGTCGTCGTCGGCGACCGTCCCGACGCGCAGCGCTTCGCCATCGACACCGGCGTCGCGCTGCTGATCACGAGCAACGGCATCCGGCCCGATGCCGAGATCCTCGAGGCGGCCCGGCAGCGGGACACCGCGGTGATCGCCTCGCCGCTCGACTCCTACGTCACCGCCCGCATGATCACGCTCTCGGCCCCCTGCCGGGCGCTGATGGACACCGAGCCGCTGACGGTCCGGCCGGATGACCTGATCGGCGACATCACCGAGGTCGTCAAGGACATCGACTACCGCGCCGCCGTCGCGGTCGATACCAGCCGCCGGCCAGTCGGGCTCGTCACCCGCGGGGACCTCGTGAACCCGACGCCGCGCCGGGTGATCCTCGTGGATCACGCCGAGCAGGCGCAGAGCGTGATCGGGGTCGAGCACGCGGAGATCGTCGAGATCCTCGACCACCACCACATCGGCTCGATCGAGACGCGCGTGCCGGTGCGAGCGACGTTCGACCCGGTCGGCTCGACGGCGACGCTGGTGATCGAGCGGTTCCGCCAGAGCGGGCTCGAGCCGAGCCCGGCGTCGGCGACGATGCTGCTCGGCGCGGTGATGTCCGACACGGTGATCCTCAACTCGCCGACCACGACCGACCGCGACCGCGCGGTCGTGGACTACCTCGAATCGGTGCTGGCCATCGACGGCGGCGCCTTCGGCCGCGAGATGTTCGAGCAGACGTCCGACCTCGAGCGCGTCCCCGCCGAGCAGATCGTCGGACGCGACGCGAAGCTCTACGAGGTCGGCGGCGGCCACACGCTGCGGATCGCGCAGGTCGAGACGGTCGGTCCCCGCCTGCAGGAGCGCCGCGGCGAGTTGCTGGCCGCGCTCGACGACGTGCGCGAGCGCGAGGGTCACCTGCTGACGGCGCTGATGGTCACCGACATCCTCGCGAAGGGCACGGAGCTGTACATCTCCGGCGAGCGCGCGCCGCTCGAGCGGGCCTTCGAGACCTCCGCGCGAGACGGCGTGCTCGACCTGCCCGGCGTCATGAGCCGCAAGAAGCAGGTGGCGCCGAAGGTCCTCGCGGCCCTCGCCGGATGAGGATCGTCGGCGGCGCGTGGGGCGGACGGCGTTTGCAGACGCCACCCGGCGACGCGACGCGCCCGACGAGCGACCGCGTGCGCGAGGCGCTGTTCTCGATCCTCGGCGAGCGCGTGCGCGACGCCCGCGTGCTCGACCTCTTCGCGGGATCCGGCGCGCTCGGCCTCGAGGCGCTCTCGCGCGGCGCCGCCGAGGCCACCTTCGTGGACAGCGCCGCCGCGCCGGTCCGGGCGCTGCGGGCCAACCTCGAGGCGCTCGGCGCCGAGCGAAGCGGTGGTGAGCGCTCAGCGCGAGGGAGGACCGAGGTGCGCCGCCAGGACGCGCTGCGCTTCCTCGGCAGCGCACGAAGCGCGGCGCGCGACTACGATCTCGTCTTCCTCGACCCGCCGTACCGGCTGGCGAACCAGTTGGGCGGCCGGCTCTCGGAGGATCTGCCGCACGTGCTGGCCCCCGGTGCGACGGTCGTCACCGAGTCAGACCGCCGCGATCCGCTGGAGCTCGACCTCCCCATCTCAGACGAACGCCGCTACGGCGACACGCTCATCCGCATCCATGCCCCCCGATAACCGCATCGCCGTCTGCCCCGGGTCCTATGACCCCGTCACGCTCGGGCACATCGACGTCATCACGCGCGCCGCCGGCATGTTCGACGAGCTGATCGTCGCGGTCGTCAACGCCTCCGTGCGCAAGAGCTCGGCGCTGTTCGCGGCCGAGGAGCGCATCGGCTTCATCGAGCGCGCGACGAGCCATCTGCCGAACGTCGCGGTGGAGCCGTTCTCGACGCTCGTGGTCGACTACGCACGCGAGCGCGGGGCCAAGGCGATCGTCAAGGGACTGCGCGCGATCTCCGACTTCGAGTACGAGCTCGAGATGAATCAGCTCAACCGCAATCTCGCCCCTGACGTCGAGTCCGTCTACCTGATGGCCTCGCCGCAGTACAGTTTCCTCTCCTCCAGCGGAGTGAAGGAGATCGCCATGTTCGGTGGCGACGTATCCAAGCTCGTGCCGGAGGAGGTCGCGCAGCGCTTGCAGGAAGCGCTGGCGCGCTGACGAAACAGGGAGCGCCATGGACGTCCTGGTACTGATCGACAAGCTGGACGACCTCGTCCACAACGCCAAGCAGGTCCCGCTGACGGACCAGGTTCGCGTGGACAAGGAGGAGATCTACGACATCCTCGATCAGATGCGCGCCACGATCCCCGAGGAGATCAAGCAGGCGCGCTGGATCGTCAAGGAGCGTCAGGAGATGCTCGCCGAGGCCAAGCGCGAGGCGGAGCGGATCGTCAAGGAGGCGCGCGAGCGCCAGAACCAGCTGATCTCCGACCAGGAGGTCACCAAGCAGGCCGAGCGCGCCGCGGAGGACATCATCGAGGACGCGCGGGCCCGCGAGCGCGAGATCCGCCTCGGCGCCGAGGACTACGCCGACGAGATCCTCAACACGCTCGAGGTCAACCTCTCGAAGTTCATCGCGGCGGTCCAGCGCGGCCGCGAGCGCCTGCAGGGCAAGGACGAGCCCGCCGAAGTGGGCTAGGCGGCCCTCGGACTCGAGGGCCTGACCGCCGCGAGCGATGGCGTGATCCGACTTGACGTTGCATGGCAACGTCAAGGCGGATCGCAGCACGCGTGGCGCGGTGCGGCGTTCGTCGGCTCCCGCGCCGAGCTCCGCGCGCCGCTGAGGAAATCCCTGCAAGCGGGCGTGCGTTCCGTCCGCCCCCGCCGACATCGTGGACGGCGATGCGGATCCTGCACACGGCGGACTGGCACCTCGGGCGCTCCTTCCACGGCGAGTCGCTGCTCGCCGCGCAGGCGGCGGCGATCGACCACACGGTCGAGACCGCGCGCGCGGCGCGCGTCGGCGCCGTCGTGCTCGCCGGCGACGTCTACGACCGCGCGCTGCCGCCGGTGGACGCCGTCCGGCTCGCCGACGAGGCGCTGCGGCGGCTCAGCGAGATCTGCCCCGTCGTCGTCATCTCGGGCAACCACGACTCCGCGCCGCGGCTGGGCTTCGGCTCGGGGCTGCTCGCTCGCGCCGGGCTGCACCTGCGGACGGACCCCCGGCGGCTCGCCGACCCCGTCGTGCTCGCGGGCGGCGCGTGCATCTACGGGATCCCGTACCTGGAGCCCGACCTCGCGCGCGGCCCGCTCGGCTGCGACGGCCGCGGCCATGGCGCGGTGCTCGACGCGGCGATGGGCCACGTGCGCGCCGACCTCGCCCGCCGCCCTGCCGGCACCCGCGCCGTCGTCGTCGCCCACGCCTTCGTCGCCGGCGCCGAAGCGTGCGAGTCCGAGCGCGACCTCGCCGTCGGCGGCGCCGCGTCGGTCTCGGCAGCGACCTTCGCGGGCGCCGACTACGTGGCGCTCGGTCACCTGCACGGGCCGCAGCGGATCGGCTCGCGGGATGGGTGGGCGAGGTATTCGGGCTCGCCCGTCGCGTTCTCGTTCTCGGAGGCGCGGCATCGCAAGTCGCTCGCACTGGTCGACCTCGACGCGCGGGAGATCGAGCTCGCCGAGGTGCCCGTCACCCGGCCGCTCGCCGTCCTGCGCGGCACGCTGGACAGCCTGCTGACCGACCCCGCGCTCGCGAACCACGAGCGCGCCTGGGTGCAGGCGACCGTCACCGATCCCGTCCGGCCGGCGGACGCGATGGAGCGCCTGCGGCGGCGCTTCCCGAACGCGGTGCTGCTCGCCTTCGAGCCCGAGGGCGGCCGCGTCGCCGCCGACGGCTCCTACGCCGAGCGCCTGCGCGGGCTCGACGACGCGGAGCTGCTCGCGCGCTTCGTCCGCGACGTGCGCGGCGCGGAGGCCGGGGAGGAGGAGCTGGCACTGCTGAGCGATGCGCTGACGGCCGGGCGCGTGGCCGAGGTCTCGGGCTGATGCGGCTGCACCGGCTCGAGCTGTCGGCCTTCCTCGCCTTCGCCGGCACCGAGACCGTCGACTTCGACGCGCTCGGTGAGGCCGGGCTGTTCCTGCTGCAGGGCCGTACGGGGGCGGGCAAGACGGCGCTGCTCGACGCGGTCTGCTTCGCGTTCTACGGCGAGGTTCCCGGCGCGCGCCAGGACGCCGCGCGGCTGCGGTCCGACCACGCCTCGCCCGAGACGCCGACGCAGGTGGTGCTCGAGGCGACGCTGCGTGGTCGCCGCATAAGGATCGCCCGCACGCCGGCGCACGAGCGTCCCAAGAAGGTCGGCGACGGGACGACGACCGAGCCGCACCGGGTCCGGGTCGTCGCGATCGAGGAGGACGGGGGCGAGACCGTGCTCGCGACCCGCCACGAGGAGGCGCGGCTCGAGCTCGACGACCTCCTCGGCATGAGCCGCGATCAGTTCTGCCAGGTAGTCCTGCTCCCGCAGGGCGGCTTCGCCCGTTTCCTGCACGCGCGCAGCGACGAGCGCGAGCACCTGCTCGGCGAGCTGTTCGACGTCGGCCGCTTCGCCGACGTCGAACGCTGGCTGCGCGACCGCCGGCACGAGGCCGAGCGCGCGCTGGCCACCGCGATGCGGGTCGTGCGCGACGTGCTCGCCGCCGCCGCGCAGGTCGCGGACGCCGCACCCCCGGAAGGCGCCGACCACGCGCCGGGCCTCGCGACGAGCTGGCTCGACGAGCAGCTCGTGGTCTCCGAGGCGACGGCCGCGACCGCGCAGGTGGCCGCGGGCGGAGCGCGCGAGGCGCGCCGCAGCGCCGAGGCCGCGCTGGCGGCGGGCGTCGAGCTCGCCGCGCGCCGCGAGCAGCACGCGCGGGCGGCACGAGCCCTCGCGGACTGGGACGCCAAGCGCGCCGGACGCGACGCCGCGGCGTCGCAGCTCGCCGCCGCCCGGCGGGCCGCGCCGGTGCGTGCGCTGGCCGAGGCGCTCGCCGATCGCACCGGCGAGGCGGTTGCCTCGGGCCGGGCGGCCGCCGAGGCCATGGAGGCCGCGTCGGCC
>JAXDHR010000005.1:0-16443 GCA_034664425.1 Solirubrobacteraceae bacterium | reverse complement strand
GCCGGGCGCTCGAGCGCCCGGCGGCACGACCTCATCCACCGCCGCCTCTGCATGCCTCCACGATCGATCATGTCCGTGCGCCGCTTCACGGGCGCCGTCTCGGTCACCGGTCTGGGCGTCCTGCTCGTCGTGCTCGCTCACGCCGGGCGGCTCGTGCCGCCGGGCGCCGCGCTGTACGTGATCCTGCTCGGGCCGGCTGTGGTGCTCGGTGAGCTGCTGCCGCTGAAGATCCCGCGTCGCGGCGACGACGAGGAGATCACGATCTCGACGACGTTCGTCTTCGCGCTGCTGCTGGCGGGAGGGCTGCCGCTGACGCTGCTGATCCAAGGCGCGGCGTCCGCGGTGCAGGACATCTGGGCGCGCAAGCCCGCATGGCGGGTCGCGTTCAACGTCGGCCAGTACACCCTCTCGCTCGCCGCGGCGGCGGCCGTGATCCACAACGTCCGCGCCGGGCTCGGCATCGCCCACGTCGTCCCGCTCTCCCCGCACGAGCTCCCCGCTGTCGCGGTCGGAGGCGCCGCCTTCCTGCTGGTCAACATGGGGCTGGTGGGCGTCGCGGTCGCGCTCCATCTCGGGCGCAACCCGCTGCGGTACTTCCGCGAGGACCTCTCCTTCAGCATCTACACGGGCGCGGTACTGCTGTGCCTGAGCCCGGCAGTGCTGGCGATGTTGCAGTTCTCGCCGGTGATCTTCCCGGTCTGCCTGCTGCCGATCGTCGCGATCTACCAGGGCTGCCGGCAGGCGGCGCGGAGCGAGTACGAGGCCACGCACGACCTCTTGACGGGTCTGTCGAACCGACCCCGGCTGCGTCAGCGGCTGGAGCGGGCGGTCGAGCACGGTGAGCCCTTCGCCGTCCTGCTCATGGACCTCAACCGCTTCAAGGAGATCTACGACACGCTGGGCCACCACCACGGTGACCTGCTGCTCCAACAGGTCGGGCGGCGCCTGACCGACGCGATTCGCGCGGACGACGAGGTCGGACGCCTGGGCGGTGACGAGTTCGTGGTGATCGTGCGCGGCGGCGCGCTGGCGTCGGACGCCACGGCCGTGGCCGATCGCGTCGCCGTCGCACTGCGGCAGCCGTTCGACCTCGAGGAGCTCGAGGTCGAGGTCGACGCGAGCATCGGCATCGCGTGCTACCCCACCGATGGCGACGATCCGCAGACCCTCCTGCGTCACGCGGACGTCGCCATGTACCAGGCCAAGCGCGGTCACGCACCACACGCGACGTACGCGTCCGAGCACGATCACCACACTCCCGCGCGGCTCCTGCTCGCCGCAGACCTTCGCCGCGCGATCGACGGGCGCGAGCTCGTCCCCTTCTACCAAGCGCAGCTCGACCTCGCCAGCGGCACCGTCGGCGCCGCCGAGGCACTCGTCCGCTGGCGCCATCCGACGCTGGGGCTCCTCAGCCCGGCCGCATTCCTCGACGTCGCCGAGAACACGGGCCTGATCCGCGGCCTCACGCTGCGCATGCTCGACGCGGCGCTGGAGGACCGGCAGCGCTGGAGTGAGGAGGGGACCGATCTCGTGGTCGCGGTCAATGTCTCGGTCCGCAACCTGCTCGACCGGTCGTTCCCGGCCGAGGTCGGCCGTCACCTGGTGGCTCACCAGACGCTGCCGGACCGGCTCAAGCTGGAGCTCACGGAGAGCGCGATCATGGCCGACCCCGACACGGCCCGCGAGATCCTCGACGAGCTCGCTGCCATGGGCGTCGATCTGGCCATCGACGACTTCGGAACCGGCTACTCGTCGCTCGCCTATCTGCAGCGCCTGCCGGTTCGCGAGCTCAAGATCGACCGTTCGTTCGTCGCTGAGATCGACTCCAACGCTGGCGACGGCGTGATCGTGCGCTCGACGATCGAGCTCGGGCACAACCTCGGGCTGCGCGTGATCGCGGAGGGAATCGAGAGTGACCGCGGGCTCCAGGAGCTCCGCCGGCTCGGCTGCGACGGCGTCCAGGGCTACCACCTGAGCCGCCCCCTGCCCGCGGACCGGATCGTCGCCGTGGCCCGCGAGCTCGGGCTGCCGCCGGCCCCCCGCCTGCTGCGACCGCAGGTCGCCTGAGTGCTGCTCGTCGTCCTGGCGCTCGCCTGCGTCGCCGCCGTTCCGCTCAGTGGTCGCCGGCTCGAAGGCCTGCTCGAGCTGCGCTTCCGCTGGACCGCCGCCGCCTTCACCGCGCTCGCGCTGCAGGTGGTCATCACCGAGCTCGGCGCCGGCGGGGACCATCGGCTGCACGCCGCGCTGCACCTGCTCAGCTACGGGCTCGCCGGCGCGTTCCTGATCGCCAACCGAGCCGTCGGCGGCCTGTGGGTCGTCGCCCTCGGCGGAGCCTGCAACCTCCTGGCCATCACCGTCAACGGAGGCGTGATGCCCGCCTCCGCGGCCGCCCTCGCGGCCGCGCACGTACCGCGAGGCAGCGGCTTCGAGAACTCCGCCGCGCTCGTCCACCCGCACCTCATGGTCCTGGGCGACGTGATCCCGGTCCCGGCGCCGCTCGGACTCGGCAACGTGCTGAGCGTGGGCGATCTGATCCTCTACACCGGCGCGCTGGTGGTCCTGTTCAAGGCCTGTGGGCCAGTGCCCGATCCCCGACCCCGGGCCTTCGCGGTGCTCAGCCGGTGTGCACGCGGAGCCGGATCACGGTGCCGTCGTGGCCGGAGCGCAGCTGGACCAGGTCGCAGAACTGATGGGCGAGCCACAGGCCTCGCCCGCCGAGCTGCTCTTGATCGGGATGATGGCGCCCGGCGAGCGCGTCCTTGATCTCGCCGCGGTCGCGGACCTCGAAGACGAGCGCATCGTCCTCTGACCAGACGCGCAGGACGCCTCGCCCGCCACCGTGTACGACGCTGTTGGCCGCCACCTCGCTGACGGCGATGACGAGATTGGCGGCTCGCCCCCGGGAGAGCCCTGCCTCTCCCGCGTGCCGAGCCACGATGTCACGGACCTCGGGGAGCCCGTGTCGATCGAAGCCGAGCAGCTCGGCCGCGGGGGGCGCCGTGGGCAACGGGACATCGAACGGCGCGAGCAGCTCACCGCCGTCGCGATAGCGATGGCTGGGCCGCACCTCCACCCCCTCGACGAGGGCCGGATGACTGCAGCACGCCTCGTGCACCACGGCCGCATCGAGCGCCTCGACGTCGTACGGGCACCTCAGGCGGAAGCCCTCCACGTCGGCGAAGGCGACGTTGAGCAGCGCCTCGTGCAGCTGGCACTCGACCAGCTCATCCGCGCTGCGACCAGCCCAGATCGGCTCGCCGATGCCGCGGACCGGCCGTCCCTCCCGCGCGTGAGGGAGCAGGAAGTTCTGCCAGGCGGGGATGATCCGGCCGGGATTGCGGCCGAGCTCGGCCATGTCGGCGAACTGCACCTCGTCGGCGGGCTCACCGAGGGCTTCGCGCAGGAGCGAGATCTTCTCCGCGCCGACGGCGACGAGCATCGGCTCGCCACGGTGCAAGCCTTCGCGGATGAACGCGACGGTTCCGGCGAGGAACGCGTCGCGGCCCTCGTAGAGGAGCGCATCGTGCTGAAAGGACGCCGGGGAGGTGAGCATGGGGCCGGCGCTGGACCGGCCGGTGAGAGCACGGTAGCGCGGGCGCGCCAGCCGCGATCTCCGCGCCGCTGCGCTTCGTATGCAGCGTGACTCCCGACCCCAGGAGGCCGTCATGGCCCGTGTACACCGATCCTCCGTCGCCGCCCCGCCGGCACGCGAGTCCACCGTTCTCCGCCACGCGCCGTACGCGCATGCCGAAGGCTGACGGGCGATGGACCGACATCGCCTGGGCGTGACGCTGTTCCTCGTCGCGGCCGCCGCCTCGTTCGTGCTCTCGATCGCCCTCTGGTTCACCGACAACCATCAGGAGGGTCTGTTCGTCGGGTTGTGGGTCCCCTCGATCCTCGCTGCGGGCGCTTTCTGGCTGACGGCGCTGAGGCGAGCATGACCGGCCTCGACGTCGTGCTCGCGGTGGCGGGCTCGATCGTGACGGTGCTCGTGATCGCGGCCATGATCCTGATCACCCCGCGCGAGAAGGTGGACCTCCATGCCGACGGAACCGATCCACAGGGCTCCAACCTGAGCGGGGCGGACGTTCCGAAGCGCTCGGCGGCGGCACCGACGGGCTCGTAGCGATGCGAGCTCCCGTGAGGGCGCTGCCCTGACCGTCTCCCGGCGCGCGCGCCCTCTCCTCAACGACCTCAATCGGCCATCCCGTCCCGCGTCCAGCGACGCAGTAGCTCGACGCGGTCGGGCGGCCAGGCTCCGTAACACGGCATGCGCCCCGACTCGACCTCCTCGAGGATCGCGTCGGCGTTCTCGCGGACGTCCTCCACGTCCCAGAGGTCGAACATGACCAGCATCGCCTCCTGGTCGCGCTGATCGAACAGCGGCCGAATCTGATCCTCGAAGCTGACCGGCTCAGACATGCGCGTCCATCTGCCCGTCTCGTCCGCTTGCGACCGTCGCGCCCGCCGAGGCCTCGAGGGCTTCGACCACCCACTCGTCGGGTGGAGCGTTGCGCAGCTTCCCGCCGGCCGGGTACAGCCGGCATTTCAAGCCGTAGTCGGTCCGCCCGCTGACGTTCGGGTCGACGTCGACGCCATCGATGCGCAGCGTCGGCGAGCCCAGGAACCGCTCTCGCTGGGCGTCGCCGTCGGTCTCCACGCGACGCATGTCGACTGGCACGTCGACACGGGCGCGCGCAAGCAGTTCGTGCAGCCGCGGCAGGAACGCCTCGTGGCTCGGGCAGCCCTCGAAGTACAGCAGCTCGATCCTCATGGCGACAGGGTCCCACAGCCCCTCGCCACGCGCTGCGTCCGGTGAGACACTCGACGGATGCACACCGATGGGGCGACATGATGGCGCTGGCGCCGGGACACCACAGCGTCGGGCCGGCCACGGGCTCGCTGCGCATCAAGACCTACCGCGAGGGCGTGGCGGCGAAGGTCGGCCACGACCTCGTCATCGAGGCCGGCTCGTGGGAGGCGACCGTGGAGAGCGGGACGGGCGACATGGCGATCTCGCTGCGAGCCGACCCGACCTCGTTGCGCGTACTGACCGGCGAGCGCGGCGTGAAGCCGCTGACCGACCGCGACCGCAACGAGATCCGCAAGAACATCGACGAGCAGATCCTGGGTCGCCGGCCGATCGAGTTCCGGTCGACCGCGGTCCGTCCGGCCGCCGACGGGGGAGAGATCGCCGTCGAGGGCGACCTGACGCTCGCCGGGAGCACGCGGCCCGTCAGCGCCCGCCTGCGGTTCGAGCCCGACGGTCACCTGACGGGCACCATCCCGGTCGTCCAGAGTCAGTGGGGGATCAAGCCCTATCGCGGCTTCATGGGCGCGCTGAAGGTGCGCGACGAGGTCGAGATCCTCGTCGACGCGCGGCTCCCGACGGGCTGAGCCAGGCGACGGACGATCTCCCGCCGGTCACGGCGCGCGGACGTCGATCAGGTCGGCGATGAGCCGGAAGGCGCCGTCGTCGTGCGTGAGCAGCGGCACGCCGGCGACATTCGCCGTCGCCGCGATCGCCAGATCCATCGCGCGCCGGCGGGGTTGCCCATCGCGGTCGACGATCGCTGCCGCGAGGCGACCCCACTCGCGTGCCACCGCCGCGTCGACGGGCAGCGGGTCGAAGGTCGCCTCGACCACGCCCAGGCGTTGCGTGCGGCGCCCGCGCTCGTTCTCGTCGGCGGCCACGAGGACGCCGAAGTGCAGCTCCGCGAGCGACGCCGCGCTGATCGCCCCTTCGATGTCGCCGGGCGCGTCGGCGGCGATCAGCACCGAGGTGTCGAGGAGCGCTCGCATCACGCGAAAGGGTCGGTCAACTCAGCCGGGAAGCGCTCGAGGTCGTGCTCGGCGCTGATCGGCGCCGGCGAGTCCCACACGCGCGCGAGATCGGCGCCGCCGACCCAGCGCCGCCGCCGAGTCGGGCCGAGCTCGGCGACCGGTCTCCCGGCCACGGTGATGGTGAACTCCTCCCCGGCTTCGGCGCGCCGCAGGACCTCGCCGACGTTGTTGCGCAGCTCCTTCTGCGGGATGGTCGGCATGTGGCAACGGTAGCACTACTGCTACCCACGGTCCGTGTGGGAGCATGGCGCGGTGCCCCGGCCGCTGCGCATCGGCATCCAACTTCCGGAGGTCGAGCGCGACGTGCGCTGGCCCGAGTACGTCGCGATGGCCCGCGCCGCGGAGGCGGCCGGGTTCGACTCGATCTGGATCGGCGATCACCTGCTCTACCGCGGCGACGGCCGGCCCGAGCGCGGGCCGTGGGAGGCCTGGACGATGCTGTCGGCCCTCGCCGCGGTGACGGAGCGCGTCGAGCTCGGGCCGCTGGTCGCCTGCGCGAACTTCCACCCGCCGGCGTTGATTGCGAAGATGGCTGCGACCCTGGGCGAGGTGAGCGGCGGCCGCTTCGTGCTCGCGCTCGGCGCGGGCTGGAACGAGGCGGAGTTCCGTGCGTTCGGGATCCCGTTCGACCACCGCGTCGCGCGCTTCGAGGAAGCCTTCACGATCATCCGCCGACTCTTGGACGGCGAGCGCGTGACCCTGCCGGGGCGCTATCGGCAGGTCGAGGACGCCGTCCTGCTCCCGAGGCCGGCCGAGCGGCCGCGGCTGATGATCGGCTCGAACGGTCCGCGCATGCTGCGCATCGCGCTGCCGCACGTCGACGCCTGGAACACCTGGTATGAGGACTACGGCAACACCCCGGAGGGATTCGCCGCGCTCAACGCGCGCGTCACCCGCGCCATCGAGGACGCCGGTCGCGACCCTGGCGCCGTCGAGCGCAGCGCCTGCGTGCTCGTCCGGCTCGACGCGTCGGCCGGCGAGCGGCCGACCACGCCGGAGGCGCCGTCGCTGGAGGGATCGCCGCAACGGATCGCGGACGCGCTCCGCGGCCTGGCGGAGGCCGGCGCGGACGAGGCCATCCTCGTCGTCGATCCGATCACCGAGGGGTCGATCGCGCGGCTCGGCGAGGTGCTGGCGCAGGTCTGACCGCCGCGTCCGGGCGCCACGTCACTCAACGGAACCGGCCGGCGTGCCGATGACTGAGTCGTGTCGACATCGTCCCCCGAGCTCGAATCGACTGCACTGGTCGAGCCCGCGCCGGCGGGGCGTATCGCGACGGCGTCCCGTGCGTTCGGCGACGACTTCCCGCCGATCACGGGGCAGTGGAAGATTCGCGCGGCCGCTGTGTTGCTGGCGGTCACCACGCTCCTGTACGCGCCGTGGATGCTCTCCTCGCTCAACGAGGACGTGCCGTGGCTGGCGTGGCCGTTCGCCGTGGCGAACCTCTTCTCGATCGCCTATAGCCTGCTCTCGCTGTTCAACGCCTGGAGCCGGCGCGTGCCGGAGCAGCGCTCGGTCGCGCACGGCGCCGAGCCGCACGTCGCGGTGATCATCCCGACCTGCGGTGAGTCGGTGGCGATGGTGCTGCGCACGATCGTCTCGGTGCTCGATCAGGATTGGCCGGTCGAGCGGCTGACCGTGGTCGTCAGCGACGACGGGCACGATCCGGCCCTGCAGGCCGCCGTCTCGACGCTCCCGGTCGTATACCACTCGCCGCCGCCGCGCGACGCCCGTGGCCGTGACGGGGCCGCCAAGAGCGGCAATCTCAACTCGGCCTTGGCGATGCTCGTCCGCGAGCATCCGGGCGTCCGCTACGTCGAGACGCGCGATGCGGACGACGAGCTCGGGTCCAATGCCTTCCTGCGCCTGGCGGTCGGGCAGCTCGAGGCCGACCTCGGCCTGGCCTTCGTGCAGACGATCAAGGAGACGCAGGTCAGCGCGGGCGATCCGTTCAACAACCGCGAGTCGATGTTCTACCGCGGGCAGATGCTCGCGCGCAATGCCGCCAATGCGGTGTTCCCGTGCGGGTCGGGCGTCGTCTGGCGCCGCGAAGCGCTCATGGACATCGGGACGTTCCCGACGTGGAACCTCGTCGAGGACCTCCAGTCGGGCGTCGAGGCGCTGCGGCGCGGCTGGCGCGGGCTCTACCTGCCGATCGTCGGCGCCGTCGGCCAGCACTCCCCCGAGGACGTCCCCAACGTCTACAAGCAGCGCGGGACGTGGGCGATCGACACCGTGCGCCTGATGCTCTGGGGGAATCTGCGCGGGCTGCGGCTGCGGCAGCGCGCGCACTTCGCCGAGATGCTGCTCTTCTACCTCAACGCCTTCACGGTGCTGATCTACATCCCGAGCATCATCTGCTCGCTGCTCGGGTGGACCCCGCTGGACGCCACCGGTCTCGGCTACATCAGCCACATGGTCCCGCTCGTGCTCGCGACCGAGGTCTGGCTGCTGATCGTCAACCACCCCTACAACGACCGGCGCACCCGTCAGCGCAAGCCGATCCGCGCGCTCTGGCAGGTGCGGATCATGTGGACCGGCATGGCCCCCATCTACATCCGCGCCTCCCTGCAGGCGATCTTCGGCGGCCCCAACCGCAAGCCGGTCTACAAGGTCACCCGCAAGCAGGACGACCTGCGCTGGCACTGGCGCCACACCCTCCCGCAAACCAGCCTGGTCCTGCTCGTCGTCTTCGTGCTCCTCTACGCCGTCAGCCACGGGACGCTGCCCAGCGCCAGCCTGCTGCTCGGCGCCGTCTACTGGGGCGGGCTCAACATCGTCCTCCTGGCCGGCTTCGTGACCCGCGGATGGCATGGAATCTCGTGGGCGACGCGTTCTGTCGCCCGCGGGACCGACGGGCTGAGCCCCGCGGTCGTCCCGGACGCCGCCGCCGAGCCAAGCCTGACGTAGCTCCGAGCCGCCGCCGCAAATGCCCTGACCACGGGCGTTGCGTTCTCGCCCCGAGGGGGATAGCGTCGCCCCGCTCCGTCATTCCAGGAGGTGGGCTTTCGTGTTGAAGTTTGTTGGTGTGCCGCTGCTCGTCATGGGTGCTCTCTTGCTCGGGGCCGGACCGGCGACCGCGTACAACCCCGACGTGCGTGTCAGCTCGGGAAGTCCGCCCACGCCGTTCTCCCAGAACAAGCAGAACGAGCCCGCGCTGGCCGTCGACGCCAATCACCCGAACGTCCTGGTGTCCGGTGCCAATGACGAGATCGACATGGAGGCCTGCAACGCAGGCGACGACACCACCTGCCCCTTCACTCCCGGTGTCGGCTCGTCGGGCGTCTACTTCTCCCTCGACAGCGGCACGACGTGGACGCAGCCCACCTACACCGGCTACTCCGCGCGCGACTGCCAGGGCGCGCCGGGTCCGGATCCGAAGTGCACGCCCAAGGTCGGCGCGATCGGCACGCTGCCCTGGTACTACGAGAATGGGCTGGTCTCCGACGGCGACCCGGCGGTGGCCTTCGGCCCGCGCCCCGGGCCGAACGGGTTCTCCTGGTCCAACGGCTCGCGCCTCTACTACGCCAACCTGACGGCCAACTTCGGCGCGACGCGCTCCGATCAGACCTTCAAGGGGTTCGAGGCGATCGGCGTGTCGCGCACGGATGACGTCGCGGCCGCAGCCGCCGGTGACAAGAGCGCCTGGTGCGTCGGGGCGGCGGGTTGCGCGCCGGTGCTGATCAGCAAGCAGTCGTCGACCACCTTCTCCGACAAGGAGCAGATCTGGGCCGACAACGCGTCGACGAGCCCGCACTTCGGGACGGTCTACGCGTGCTGGGCCGCGTTCCGCAGCATCGCTGCCGGCCCGGCGCCGCTGACCGTCGCCGTGTCGCACGACGGCGGCGACACCTGGCGCACGCGCCAGATCTCCGCGGCCGCCGACAACAGCCAGCGCAACCCGCTCGACGGGTGCACGATCCGCACCGACAGCGACGGCAATGCCTACGTGTTCGGCGTCGGCACGCTGTCCCAGGCGGGCCATCAGCCGTTCGAGTTCATGTCGCGCTCCACCGACGGCGGCTCGAGCTGGTCGAGGCCGGCGCCCGTGTCCGGCCCCGTCAGCCAGCCCGGCGCCATCGACCCGGTGCAGGGCCGGCCGGTGATCGACGGTGTGGCCGGAGCGCGAAGCGACCTCGCACCCGCGCCGAGCGTCGACATCGCCAACGGCGCGCCCACGGGCACCGACGCGACCGACCGCATCGTCATGACGTACGTGAGCGGCCCGCTGGACACGCCGCACGTGTACTTCACGGAGTCCACGAATCGCGGCCGGACGTGGTCCTCGCGACGGTCGATCGAGACCGGGGTCGACCGCGGGCTCTTCACAGCGCCGGCGATCTCGCCGGACGGCAGGGACGTCTACGTCGTCTACAACGCGTTCACGACGCCGTTCCGGGACAACACGAGCGATCCCCGGTCGCTGGTCGGAGTCGTCAAGCACGCCGACACGCCCGCGAGCGCCGCATCGCCGACGGGAGCGTTCGGCACGCTGCATCGGAGCCCGGGCGGCGATCCGCGCGGCTCGAGCGCCAACGCGCTGACCGACGAGTTCCTGGGCGACTACGTGTACGCCGTGGCGACCCGCGACTACGGCGCGGCCGTGTGGAACGACGCCCGCAACGCAGCGGACTGCCAGGCGATCGACGCGTGGAGGATGTCGCTGCAGACCGGAGGGACCGTGCCGACGCCGGCGCCGCAGCAGGATTGCCCGCCGACGCCGACGACGACGTTCGGCAACTCGGACATCTACGGCGGCTCCTACGCCGATCCGACGAGCCCCTGAACCAGCGCGCCCGGGGGCGGCCATCGGGCCGCCCCCGGCCGGGCGCCGGTGTCAGTGACGCGGTGCCCTGGACGACGATGCCGGCGCGGTGTTGCTGAGGGCCCCGGGGGATCCCGCGGCATCCGAAGGGCTTGCGGCCGCGGCGGAGGGCCGGCCGGTGCCGGGCGTCGGGGGTGTCCTCGGAGCAGGCGACGGCGATCGCGGCGCGCTCGGGCCACGGCTCGCCGGGGCAGGGGCGCTGCTCGGCCGCCGGGCAGGCACCGGCAGCGAAGGCCGCGTTGGCCCTGGCGGCGCCGCGGCGCGATTCGCGGGGCGTCGCGCCGGGGCGTGAGCGGCCGCGCCGGTGCGGCTCGTCGCCGGACCGTGGGCGACGGGTGGGCGCCGGCCATGACCGCCCGGGGCCGCGGTGCGGTTCGCGCCGCCGGCCGCTGCGGCGCGTCGGGCGGTCCCCGCCGCCGACGCTCCGGACTCGGCACGGACGACGTGGACGGGGCGCCGCGCGCCGTCGCGTGGGCGACCGGACACCGGGAGAGCCGGCCCGCCGAGCCGAACGGAAGTCGTGGCTGACGCGCCACCGGCCGCGCGATGCTGCGTGGCGTGCAGGGCCCGCGGAGCACGAGCCACCGCATGACGGGTCGCGACGACCGTGGCCCCTCCGGCGGTGGCCAGGACGGCGACGGTGACCGCGGCCTTCGTGGCCAGTACCGATGCGACGCCACCACTCGACGCGGCGGCCGAGGCGCCGCCCGCCAGGGACGCGGCCTTGCCACCGGGCAACAGGTGGGAGAGGAGGATGGTGCCGGCCCCGATGGGCAGCGGCGGCGCCAGTGCGGCGAGTTCGGCGGGGCGGCGCTGCAGCGCCGAGCGGAAGCGCCGGCAGGACGCGCATGAGCGCAGGTGCGCGCGCGTCGCCCGGCCGCTCAATCTGCGCCCGTCGCCGTCGGACAGTGCGCGCTGCACGGCATCACATCGCATGGAGCGTCCCTGCTCGCAGGCCTGCAGTCCGGTTCGCGCGTCGAAGATCGCCTGCTTGACCGCCTGCGTCGTGCACTCGAGGACCTCGGCGATCTCGCGGTGCCCGAGACCGCTCAGCTCCCGCAGCACGAGCGCCGCCCGCTGACGCTCGGGCAGATCCGCAAGGTCGCCGTGCAGGTGCGCCAGTCGTTGCCGGTCCTCGACCGCTTGGGCGACCGGTTCGCCCCCGAGGCTCAGCGCCGGATCCAGTTCCCCGGTCGGCCGACGCCGGCGCAGGATCGCGATCGCCTCGTTGTGCGCGATGCGGAACAGCCACGGGCGCAGCTCGAAGTCGCGCTCTTCGCGCTGCAGCGCCGCGAAGGCCTTGGTCATCGTGGTCTGCAGCGCGTCCCGGGCATCCGCGTCGTGGCGGACGATCGACCGGCAGTAGCGATACAGCGCCTGGTGCTCGCGCTGGTAGAGCGCGGCGAACGCCGCGCCGTCCCCGCGAACCGCCGCCGAGCGCACCGGCGCCTTGCGCGGCAGCGGCAGCATCCGGCTGATCGAAGGAGCGGCCGTCGCGGGTTGTGGCGGCATGTCCCATACATCGGCAACGGGGCTGTTGGCCCAAAGTCGGCGGCTATGCGCCTCGGGGTTAGCTTGAGCCGACATCGGCCGACGCCCAACAGCTGTCGAGACGGGAGGGAAGGACCCAACCATCGGGGCCTCCGCGCGTCGTCACCTTCGAGGGACCGACTCCGGTCACCCCCGCTTCAAACTCTCAGGAGGACCGATCCGATGAAGTTCCACGGCAAGCTGGCGATCATCCCCGCCGTTCTGGCGCTGGGCGCCGCTCCTGCGCTGGCCCTGGCCGCCCCGCCGAGCCACCCGACGGGACCGCCCGCGAGCGTCACGACGGGCAAGCCCACCACTCCGGGGCCCAAGGCGAGCCTTCCTGCGAAGGCCAAGGCCTACGGCACGTACTGCAAGAGCGAGAGCCGCAAGCACGTCTCCGGCATGAAGGGCACGCCGTTCAGCCAGTGCGTCACCGCCATGGCCAAGCTCGCGACCGGGAAGACCTCGAGCGCGCGGACCGCATGCGCGGCGGAGTCAAAGAAGCACGTCTCGGGCGAGAAGGGCACGCCGTTCAGCCGCTGCGTCTCGGGTGCGGCCAAGCTCAAGGCCGACCAGGCCGACGATACCTCGGCCTCCGACGAGGGCACCAGCAGCACGGACGACGGGTCGACCTCCGGCTCCTGACCGGACCAAGGTGGGGGCGAGCGGATCCGGCAGGATCCGCTCGCCGTCGCCGTCGCCTTCGCGGGGCGGAACGCCGGGAGCGGCGGCGTCCGCCGGTCGAGCCGTGCATGTACGACGTCGCGTGCGCGACGCTCAGCTGCCGAGGCGTTGGACGTGCAGCACGTTGTCGGCTGGCGTATCGCGATTCGCGCCCGGGCCCGGGAGCTGTCGGGTGACGACGTCGCTGCGGATGACCTCCCATCGACCGGCGGGAAGGGCGAGGTCGTCGAGCATCTCCTGCGGGGTCGGGAAGTGGTTGGTGCGGTCGTGCCGGGCCGACGAGGGCGGGGCCGCGTGCCCGACGACCAGCAGGCTGCCTCTCGGCGCGACGGCGGCGGCGGCCGACCGCAGGATCTCGTCGCGGGGCATCGTCACGGGCGAGTGCAGGTAGCAGGCGCACACGAGGTCGAAGCTTCCGGAGGGAAAGGAGACCGCGAGGTCGTGGCGCTGCCAGTCGATCGCGCCGGCGACGCCGGCGGCCGCCGCGTGCTCGGCCGCGCGGGCCAGCGCCGCAGAAGACACGTCGGCAGCCGTGACGCGCCATCCCCGCGACGCGAGCCAGATCGCGTCGCCGCCCTCGCCGCATCCGAGGTCCAGTGCCGTGCCGGGCGCGAGGTCTGTGACGGAGTCGACCAGCAGTGCGTTGGGCTTCCCGCTCCAGCGATCGTCACGGTAGAAGTCCTCCCAGAATTCCTCGGTTGCGCTCATGCGGCGACGGCGGCGCCCGCGCTGACCGCGATGTAGTGCCAAGTCGTGTCCATGCCCCGCAGCGTGACGTGGCAGAGCAGATCTGCCAAGCTTCTTTGCCATGCAGGCAAAGGCATCGGCCGAGGAGCCCGTCGACGTCCGCGTCCGCCGCCGGCTGCGCGAACTGCGAACAGAGCAGGGGCTGACGCTCCAGCAGGTCGCCGAGCGCGCCAATATCGATCTTTCGACGCTCAGCCGCCTCGAGTCCGGCAAGCGCCGCATGGCCCTTGACCACATCCCCGCACTCGCCGCGGCGCTCGGCGTCAGCACGGACCAGCTGCTGGGCACCCGGCTCCCGCAGGACCCCCGCGTCCGCGTCCGCCCGCGCACCCACGACGGCCTGACCCTCTGGCCGCTCACGCACCGCGGCCCCGCCGGCGGCCGGCACGCCTACAAGATCCACGTCAGCACGGAGCGACGCCGCCCACCTGACGAGCTGCCCGTGCATGAAGGGCACGACTGGCTCTACGTCCTCGACGGCCGCCTCCGGTTGCTGCTGGGGGAGGAGGATCTCACCATCCACCCGGGCGAGGCTGTCGAGTTCACCACCTGGACACCGCACTGGTTCGGCGCCATCGACGCGCCCGTGGAGCTCATCGCGATCCTCGGTCCGCAAGGCGAGCGGCTGCATCTCCACGCCTGAGCTCGACCGGCGAACGGTCCCACTCGCGACGGCGGCGCTTCAGCCTCCGCGGCGCCGTTCGAGGATCGACTCCAGCGAGCCGCTGTTGACGACGTCGGCGGCGGTCGCCCAGCCGCGACGCGCGGTGTGGACAGAGAGCTCCATGTTGCCGAGGCCGCGGACCGAGTGCGAGTCGGTCGAGCAGACGATCTGCACGCCGGCGCGGAGCGCGTCGCGGACGTGCTCGCCGCGGAGGTCGAGGCGGTCGGGGAGGCCGTTGACCTCCAGCGCGACGCCGTGCTCGAGCGCCAGTTCGTAGACGCGCTCGAGGTCGACGGCGTTCTCCGGCCGCCGGCCGATCAGCCGGCCCGTCGGGTGGCTGAGGCAGCTCACGTGGCGGTTGCGGAGGGCCGCCTCGACGCGGCGGGTCATCTGGGGTCGCGACATCCGCTGGCCGCCGTGGACGCTCGCCTGGACCCAGTCGAGCTCGGCCAGGACGTCGTCAGGCAGGTCGAGTTCCCCGTCCGGGAGGATGTCGCACTCGATCCCGCGCAGGACGCGGAACGGCGCCAGCAGCTCGTTGGCGGCCGCGATCTCCTCGCCCTGCCGGCGGACGTCGTCCGGAGTGAGTCCGCGGACGGCGCCGACGGCCGGGGTGTGATCGCAGATCGCGAGGTAGTCGTAACCGCGGTCGCGGGCAGCGCGGCCCATCTCCTCGACGCTCGCCCGGCCGTCCGACCACGTCGTGTGGCAATGGAGGTCGCCGCGGATCTCGTCGGGGTCGACGAGCGCCGGCGGCTCGCCCCGAAACGGCGCCTCGCGCAGCTCGGGCGGGCACGACGGGATGCCGAGCCGGGCGTAGATCGCCGCCTCCTCCGGCGCGTCCGGCAGCGGCTCGAGCGCCGCGACGTACGAGGAGGATCCGGTCACGCGCAGCAGCGCCGTCCCGACGCGGTCGGGCTGGGCCACGACGAGCTCGACCGGTACGCCGTCGACCGTCAGCCCGACCGCCCGCCGCTCGGCCTGCTCGATCACCGCCACGACCTGCGGAAGCTCGGCGAAGTGCGCGAGCACGGGAGCGGGATCGGTCGCGGCGCAGACGACGGCCAGCCGTTCGCAGGAGTCGCACCACCGTCGCACGTCCCCGGCCGCCACGCCGCCGAGGGCGCCGGCGATGCCTCCGACGAGCTCCCGCGCGCGGTTGAGCAGCAGTCCGCGCCGCGCGCGCGGCTCCCCCGCGGTCTCGCGGGCGAGCGCCTCGAGCAGCTGCGCCTCTGTCTTCGCGCCGATGCCGGGGACGGTTCGCAGCCGGCCGGCCGCCGCAGCCTCGCGGAACTCCTCCGGCGTGTGCACGCCCAACGCGCGCGCGATCTCGACGGAGCGCTTCGCCCCGAGCCCCAGGTAGCGCCCGAGACCGACCAGCCCCGGAGCGAGCTCGCGCTCGAGCTCGGCGAGCTCCGCGATGTCGCCGGTCGCGACGAGCTCGCGCAGCTTCGCCTCGATCCCCGGGCCGATCCCACGCAGCTGACGCACACGGCCTGCCGCGATGAGCTCGGCGACGGGCGCGGGCGCAGCGCGGATCGTCTCGCCGGCGCGGCGGTAGGCCCGGACGCTGTACCCGTTCGCGTCGCTCAGCTCGAGCAGCGACGCGAACGCGTCCATTCGGTCGGCGATCCGGGCGTTGTCCACCCGCGGAGTGTGCCGATCTTCTCCGCTACACGGCCGATGCGCGGACCTCGCGGCCGCCGAGGAGGTAGCCCCCGAGGCCGACGGCGACGACGAGCCCCTCGACGACGAGGGAGGCGAGACCGAGCGGCTCCGTCCAGTTGCCGATGTCGTCCGTAGCCTGCGGCAGTCCGACCGTGCGGTTGATGATGAAGCCGACCATCACCGTCGCGGCCAGGCCGGCGGCCGCGAGGAAGGTGTGGCGGGAGGGGTGGAACAGCGTCGCGGCCGCCAGGACGATGGCGGCGACGATGAGCGCCATGTACATCCAGAACATGTACCGGGTCTCCGACCACTTGCCGACCGAGTCGACGGCGTGGATGACGGCGATGCCGCCGAGTCCGACGGCCAACGTGCCGCGCGTCGCGGCATCGCGGACCGCATCGTGCACGGCGGCAGCGACCGGATGGCTCGCGCGGCCGAGTTCGACGCGTGAACGCTCGAAGGCGGGGGATGACATGTTCAA
>JAXDHR010000004.1:0-3386 GCA_034664425.1 Solirubrobacteraceae bacterium | reverse complement strand
CCTTCGGCGGCGCGCTCCTCTTCAGCGGCCGGGTGCCCTTGAGCTTGAGCTTGACCTTGCCGTAGCTGCCGAGCGGAGCAGTGACCTTGCCCGAGGCGAGGCTCGGGGCGATCGTCACCTTGACGTTGTTGCTCGCCGAGTAGAAGTGGGTCTGGCTGGAGCGGGAGGCGGAGCGGATCATCGAGACCGAGAGCATCTTGTCGCTCGCGACGAGGCCCACCTTGTAGGCCTTCACCTTGACGGGCTGGGCGAGGACCATGGGGCGGGCCGCGGAGGCGACCGCCGGAGCGGCGAGGATGGCGGCGCCCGCGAGGAGCGCGGCGGAGATGTGGGAGCGGGTGGGCATGTCGCCAGCGTGCCGCCGGCGCGCCATCCACGCATCAGGGGAACCCCTAGCCTCGATCTGGGTAGTGCGGCCGCATGGCCCCAGATGAGAAGGATCCTCTCGACCGCGAGTCGGCGCTGGAGCGCCTCGGTCATGCCCTCCCGCTGCAGCTGCGCTCCACGAGCGCGTACACGATCGCCGCCGGCTCGCTGACCGGCTTCCAGTACGTGGGCCTGGGCGAGCTGCTGTGGCGCTTCGCCCAGGCGGAGCTCGACGACGTCCGCCGGCTGGTCGAGAAGGTCACCACGCTCGACGGCCGGCCGCCCGGCTCCGTGCCGAGCTTCGAGCTGCCGACGGATCCCGCGTCGGCGATCGAGCGGCTGATCGAATACGAGCGCGAGGCGATCGAGTCGCTGCAGGACGTGATCCCCTCCACCGGTCATACCGGTGACTCGGAGGCGCTGGAGCACCGCCTCGAACACACGATCATGCGCAAGCAGGAGCAGGTGGACGCGTTGGAGCGTGCTCGCAAGGGGTAAGGTCGCGCAATGGAGCGTCGCTACGGGGACGGAGTGGCGAACAGCTGGCAGAAGCTGCGTCGCCTTCCGGGCGTGGGGCGCGTCGCCGACTGGGGCATGGGCCCCGTCGCGGCATCGCGCAAGACCAAGAAGGCCGGCGCGCGCATCGCCGGGCTGAAGGCCACCGAGTCCGTCTGCCCGTACTGCGCGGTCGGCTGCGGGCAGATCGTCTACACGCGCGACGGAGCGGTCGTCGACATCGAGGGCAATCCGAAGTCGCCGGTCAACCAGGGGACGCTGTGCCCCAAGGGGTCGGCGTCACGACAGCTCGTGCAGCAGCCCGGGCGGGTGCTGAAGGTCAGGTACCGGCGCCCGTACGGGACCGAGTGGGAGGAGATCCCGCTCGAGCGAGCGATGGCGATGATCAGCGAGCGCGTGATCGCCGCGCGCGAGAACGGCTGGCAGGACGTCGACGACGCCGGCCGGCGCGTCGACCGCACGCTCGGCTTCGCCCATCTCGGCGGCGCCACGCTCGACAACGAGGAGAACTACCTCATCAAGAAGGCCTTCACGGCCATGGGCGCGGTGCAGATCGAGAACCAGGCGCGCATATGACACTCCTCTACGGTCCCCGGTCTGGGGGTCACGCTCGGGCGCGGCGGCGCCACCGACTCACCGCGGGCGCTGCAGAACTCGGACTGCATCCTGATCCAGGGGTCGTCGATGGCGGAGGCGCACCCCGTCGCCTTCCGCTGGGTGATGAAGGCGCGTGAGCGCGGCGCCACGATCATTCACGTCGATCCGCGCTTCTCGCGCACGAGCGCGATGTCGGACCTGCACATCCCGATCCGCGCCGGGACGGACATCGCCTTCCTCGGCGGCCTGATCCGCCATGTCATCGAGACGGAGTCCTACTTCAAGGACTACGTCCTCAACTACACGAACGCGTCGACGATCGTCAACAAGGACTTCAAGGACACTGAGGACCTCGGCGGCTACTTCTCCGGCTGGGACCCCGACACGGGGACCTACGACCCGACGACCTGGGCCTACGAGGGCGGCGGCGTGCCGGCGGCGGCCGGACGGCGCGAGCACTCCACGCAGGCGTTCTCGGACCAGAACGCCGGCGGCATGCTCACCGCCGCCGTCCATTCCGACCCCACGCTTCAGGACCCGCGCTGCGCCTTCCAGCTGCTGCGCCGGCACTACTCGCGCTACACGCCGGAGATGGTCGAGCGCATCTGCGGCATCACGCCCGCGCAGTTCAAGCAGGTCGCCGACGCGCTGATCCACGCGTCCGGAACCGAGCGGACGGCGGCGCTCTGCTACGCGGTCGGCTGGACGCAGCACACCGCGGGTGTGCAGATGATCCGCGCCGGCGCGATCCTCCAGCTGCTGCTGGGCAACATCGGCCGTCCCGGCGGCGGCATCGTCGCGCTGCGCGGCCATGCGTCGATCCAGGGCTCGACCGACATCCCGACGCTCTACGACCTGCTGCCGGGATATCTGCCGATGCCGCGCGCGACCGAGGCGCCGCTCAAGCTCGAGGACTACATCGCCTCCGGCGGCGCCGACCGCGGCTGGTGGTCGAACTTCGACAAGTACATCGTCTCGCTGTTGAAGGCGTGGTTCGGAGACAACGCCACGGCGGCGAACGACTACGGCTTCTCGTACCTGCCGAAGATCTCGGGCAACCACTCGCACTACCCGACGATGCTGCGCGCGTTCGACGACAGCCTCGACGGCCTGTTCGTGATGGGCCAGAACCCGGCCGTCGGCTCGGAGAACTCGGGCCTCCAGCGGCGCGCGCTCGGGCACCTCAAGTGGCTCGTCGTGCGCGAGCTCGCCGAGGTGGAGACGGCGAGCTTCTGGAAGGACTCGCCGGAGATCCGCTCGGGCGAGCTGCGCACGGAGGACATCGGCACGGAGGTCTTCCTCATGCCGGCCGCCAACCACATCGAGAAGGAGGGCTGCTTCACGAACACGGAGCGGCTCGTCCAGTTCCGCGACAAGGCGCTCGATCCGCCCGAGGACTGCCGCTCGGAGCTGTGGTTCATGCATCACCTGTTCAAGCGGGTGCGCGCGCACTACGCCGGCTCCGAGCGCGACCGCGACTGGCCGATCCTCAACCTCAACTGGGACTACGCCGAACACGGACCGCACGCCGAGCCCAGTGCCGAGGGCGTCCTGCGCGAGATCAACGGCTACGACGTCGCCACGGGCGACCCGGTGCCCGGTTTCGCTCAGCTCGAGGCCGACGGCTCGACCGCCTCGGGCTGCTGGATCTACTCGGGCATCTACGCCGACGGCGTCAACCAGGCCCGCCGGCGCCCGTACGTCGACCTCTCGGGCCCCGGAGGCTGGGTCGCCCCCGAGTGGGCCTGGGCCTGGCCGGCGAACCGGCGCGTGCTCTACTCGCGCGCCAGCGCCGACCCGTCCGGCGCGCCGTGGTCGGAGCGCAAGCGCTACGTCTGGTGGGACGAGGAGCAGGGCAAGTGGACGGGCTACGACGTCCCCGACTTCCCCGTCGACAAGCGCCCGGA
>JAXDHR010000003.1:0-14149 GCA_034664425.1 Solirubrobacteraceae bacterium | reverse complement strand
CCGAGGATGTTCTGCAGGACCATCAGGCCGAAGAGGATCGCGCTCGACTGGACGGCCTCGCGGCGACCGGCGAAGGCGAGGATCAGCACCACGAGCGCGATCACCGTGAGCACGGTGCCCCAGATCCGGTGCGGGTCATAGCTCGTCCCGCCGAAGACGCCGAGCCCCGCGAGGAAGAACTGCACGACGGCGCCGGCGAGGAAGAACAGGGCGAGCAGGCGATGCGCGCGGGCGACGCCGCCGGCGGGCTGGGGACGCGCGGATGTGGTGGCCATGGCGCGGGAAAGTAGCGAACACAACGACCGAGGCCCGCGCGTGGCGGGCCTCGGATGCAGCGCTACGGCCAGGTTGGCTTCAGTTCAGCGACAGCCAGTTCCAGTCCTCGACGAACGGGGCGGGCTGGCCGTCGAAGCCGCGGTGGCGGATGCAGGTCCGCGACCACGTCGCCGGGAGGCACGGGTTGAACGGGTTGACCTGGCCGTACAGGTTCGCGTGCCGCAGGAAGGGCGGGAACGCACCGGTCGGCGGGTCGGGGGCGACGCACGGGCCCTTGCCGTCGAATACGCCGGAGGCGGCCGTCCGCGACATCTCCATGATGTTGGGGAAGCCGTCGAAGTCCTGGTCGTCGGCGCCGTCGCGGACACCGTCGCCGTCCGTGTCCGGGTCGGTGACGTCCGTGCCGGCGTACTTGATCAGGTAGGACGGCTCGCCCTTGTAGCAGCTGGGCCAGAAGGCGGGGTTCATGGCGCCGTGCGTCTCGTCGAAGTTCGACAGCCCGTCGGCGTCCTCGTCGCGCTCGTCGTCGGACACATAGCCGTCGCCGTCGTAGTCGTAGGACGTCGTGTCGGGCGCGCCGTCGAGGTTGACGTCGAAGATGCTGAACGTCTGCTCGGTGATCGGGCTGGCTCCGTCGTTCCAGGCGGTACGGCTGCGGACCGGGATCACGATGTCGCTGTAGCCGTTGGAGACCGCCCAGTTGACGAACTGCTGGTGCTTGTCGTAGGTCGACCAGGGCTGGCTGGGGCGGCGGCGCCCGCTGGCGTCGCGGGTGTAGAGCGAGTACTGCGTGCCGTCGGAGTACGTCAGCTTCGAGAGGTCGTAGGGCGCACCCTCGTGTGCGACCGTGTACTGCCAGAGGCTGTACTCCTCCGCCATCGTGAGGCCGTCGCCGTCGTAGTCGTTGTTGGCGTCGGTCGGGTCGAGCGCGTTCGGGTAGGGGCGCTTGCCGGGGTAGGGCAGCGCGTCGTTCGCGGGCACGCTCGACTTGTTCTGGTACTCGTCGTCGTTGAGGTCGAGCGCCGAGCGGTACTCGTAGCCGTCGGGGATGCCGTCGCCGTCGGAGTCCGCCTTGCAGGGATCGGTCTTGAGCGCGGCCTCGAGGGTGTCGGGAAGCAGGTCGTTGTCGTCGTCGGCGTCGTTCTTGTTGGCGATGCCGTCGCCGTCGCAGTCGGCGCTGGCGGCGGTCACGGGCGGCTTGTCGGTGCTCGGCGCCTTCTGGGGATCGATCGTCGGCGAGAGTCGCTTGGTCGTGAACGCGCGGCCGAACTTGGCGGCGAGCACGCGCAGCCGGAAGCGGGTCGCCACGGGCACGCCGGACTTCGACTTCAGCGCGCTCGACAGCGACGCCGGGAGCTTGACCTTCAGCAGCTTGGTGGTGCCGATGCTGGCCTTGATGAACACGGGACGGCCGCCGTCGCGCATGAAGATGACCGTGTTCTTGTTGACGCCGCGGCGGAAGTTCTTGCCCTTGATGGTGAGCGTGTCCCCGATCGCTGCCCGCAGCGGGGAGACCTTGGTCACGACCGGCAGCTTGGCGGCCTTCTTCTTGTGCTTTGCGGCGTCGGCCGTGCCCGCGGCGGCGGGCACGAGGAGCGCGGCCAGCGCGGCGGTGATGCCGACGCGGCGCAGCTGCGTGCGGATGCGGGCTCGATGTTCCATCGCACCGGGTATCGGCTGCCCGGGGCGCCCGCTTGAGTGGGGTCCAGCCCCCAGGAGACCTAGGAGACCACCCGCAGCGCCTTCGGCGTGGCGCTGAGCACGTCTCGCCCGCCGTCGGTGACGACGGCCAGGTCCTCGATCCGCACCCCGCCGCGGCCGGGCAGGTAGATCCCGGGCTCGACCGTGACGACGTTGCCGGCGACCAGCGCCGCCTCGCCCGAGCGCGCGAGGCGCGGCGCCTCGTGCACCTCGAGCCCGACCCCGTGGCCGAGCCCGTGGCCGAAGTGGTCGCCGTGGCCCGCGGCGCCGATGACGGCGCGCGCCACCGCGTCGATCTCGCGCCCCTCGGGGCCGGGCCGCACCGCGTCGAGGGCGGCGATCTGCGCCTCGAGCGTCACGGCGTAGGCCTCCGCGAGATCGTCCGGCAGCTCGCCGGTCGCCCACGTGCGGGTGCAGTCGGAGCAGTAGCCATCGAGCTCCACGCCGAGGTCGAGGGTGACGAGCGTGTTCGGCGCGATCTCCGCATGGGACGGCACCGCGTGCGGCAGCGCCCCGCGCGGGCCGGACGCGACGATCGAGGGAAAGCTCGGAGCGGTGGCGCCGAGCTCGCGCATGTGGTGCTCGAGCGCGACGGCAACCGAATCCTCGGTGCGGCCGACGAGCCCACGCTCGAACAGCCAGTCGTAGACCGCATCGACGAGCACGGCGGCAGCGCGGATGCGCTCGACCTCCTCGGGTTCCTTGACGGCGCGCTCGGCTTCGACGACTCCGCCGACGGGAACGAGCTCGATCCGCTCGGGCACGATCTCACGCAGGCGCCGGTGCGCCCGTACCGTCACGTGGTCCTCCTCGAACCCGGCCCGCAGCTCGCCCTCGGGCCATCCGTCGCTGAGGGCGGTGAGGAAGTCCTGCGGCGCCTGCTCGCGGTCGAAGTCGCTCACCTGCGCGCTGGCCTGCTCGACGTAGCGGAAGTCGGTCAGGAAACGGCGGACGTCCGGGCCGACGATCGCGAGCCCGTTGGAGCCGGTGAAGCCCGTGAGGTAGCGGACGTTGACGAGGTTGGTGACCAGCAGCAGGTCGACCTGCTCGGCGCCCAGGCGCTCGCTCACGCGGTCGGCACGGTTCACATGGCCTCCTTGAGGCGTTGGAGGGCGTCGCGATAGCCGTCCGGCCCGCGCCCGGCGACGGTGGCCACGCACACCTCGGAGATCACCGAACGCCCGCGGAAGCCCTCGCGCGCCCTGACGTCGGAGAGGTGCACCTCGACGGCGGGCAGGCCGGCGATCTCCAGCGCGTCGCGCAGCGCCCAGGCGTAGTGCGTCCACGCGCCGGGGTTGAGGATCAGGCCGTCCGCGTACTCGCTCGAGCGGTGCAGCTCCTCGACGTACTCGCCCTCGTGGTTGGTCTGGAAGAAGCTGAGCTGGAGATCGAGAGCGCCCGCGAAGCCCTCGATGCGATTCTCGAGCGCGGTCAGGCTGAGGCCGCCGTAGTGCTCGGCGGGCCGGCGGTCGAGGACGTCGAGGTTGACGCCGTGCAGGACGGCGACGCGCTTGTTCATCGCCCGCCCAACTCTGCCACGGCGGCGGCCAGCTCGCCCGGCGCGACCGGCTGGCCGACGCGGACGTCGCCCGGAGCCTCGACGAGCGCGAAGCCGACGCGGCCGCCGCGGCGCTTCTTGTCGCGGCCGACGGCCGCGATCACCGCCCCGCGCTCGACGTCGTCGTCGAGCCGGGTCGGCAGCCCGCGGCCGGCGAGCAGCTCGGCGACCTCGTCGCGCAGCTCGGGCTGGGCGGAGAGCCGCAGTGCGGCGAGCAGGCCGAGGCCGACGGCCTCGCCGTGGCGGTAGCGCGCGTACTGCGTCGCGGTCTCGATCGCGTGACCGACGGTGTGGCCGAGGTTGAGGCTCTGGCGGCGGCCGCCGTCGCGCTCGTCCGCGGCGACGACCCCGAGCTTGGTGCGCGCGCACGCGAGCACCGTGTCGCGGTCCGCGCCGGCCTGATCAGAGCGCACCCGGGCCCACAGGGAGCCCCCGGCGATCAGCGCGGTCTTGACGACCTCGGCCCAGCCCGCGGCGAGCTCCTCCGGCGGCAGCGTGGCGAGCGCGCCCGGGTCGGCCAGCACGGCGGCCGGCTGGTGGTAGGCGCCCGCGTAGTTCTTGCCCTCGGGCAGGTCGACGGCCGTCTTGCCACCATAGGCGGAGTCGACCTGCGCGACGAGCGTGGTCGGCACCTGGACGACCGGCACCCCGCGCTGGTAGAGCGCGGCGCACAGGCCGGCGAGGTCGCCGACGACGCCGCCGCCGAGCGCGGCGACGTGGTCGTCCTGATCCATTCCGCCCTGCGCGAGCGCGCGCAGGACCGTCTCGGCGGTGGCGAGCGTCTTCGCCGCCTCGCCCGGAGCGATCCGCACGTCGGCGGCGACGCCGCCCAAGGCGGCGGCGTAGAGCGCTCCGACGTGCTCGTCGGAGACCAGGAAGCGGCGCCCGGCGAGCGGCCAGAAGCCGCTGCCGAGCAGGCCCTCCCCCACGTGCACCGGGTAGTCGCCGGACGCGGTGGTCGCCCACAGCAGCTTCGTTCCCGCGGGCGCCCCGGCGAGGCCGTCGAGCGCCGCAGCCGCCCGCCGGACGGTCTCGCGACCCGAGTCGAGCAGGACCGCGTCGGCGAGCGACTCGTAGAGCGGCTGGCGATCCTGATGCAGCGCGACGAAGCGCTCGTGGTCGCGCGCGAGCGGGCGGCGGCCGCCGCAGCGCCGCCACGCGGTCTCGGCGTCGACGTCGCACAACACGACGGTGTGGCGCGCGAGCAGCTCGCGCACGCGCTGCGAGCCGGTCGCGCCGCCGCCGAGCGAGAGCACCCTCGAGGGCGGCCGCTCGAGCAGCTCAGCGACGACGCGCTCCTCCTCCTCGCGGAAGGCGCGCTCGCCGTGACGTTCGAAGTATGCCTCGATCGAGCTGCCCAGCCGCGCCTCGACCTCGTGGTCGGAGTCGACGGGGCGTACTCCGAGCGCGGCCCCCACCGCGCGCGCGGCCGAGGTCTTGCCGGCGCCCATGAAGCCGATGAAGACGAGGGCGCGCGCGTCGTGCGTCAGAGCGGGCGCCGCTTCCATCCGATGCGCTCCTCGTAGGCGGCGACGGCCGCACGGGTGTCGTCGACGTGGTCGCCGCCGAACTTGTCGCGGTAGGCGCCCGCCAGCACGATCGCCAGCATCGCCTCGCCGACCACTCCGGCGGCGGGCACGACGGCCGAGTCGGTGCGCTCGCGCAGCGCCTGCGCCGGCTCCCGCGTGGCGATGTCCACCGAGCGCAGCGGCTTGGTCAGTGTCGGGATCGGCTTCATCGCGACCTGGACGATCACGGTCTCCCCCGTCGTCATGCCGCCTTCCAGGCCGCCCGAGCGGTTGGTCTCGCGGTAGAAGCCGCGCTCGGGCGAGTAGAAGATCTCGTCGTGGGCCTCCGAGCCCGGCCGGCCCGCGAGGTCGAAGCCATCGCCGAGGCCGACGCCCTTGGCCGCCTGGATCGAGAGCATCGCACGCCCGATCAGCCCGTCCATGCGCTCCTCCCAGGAGACGTGCGAGCCGAGGCCCGGCACGACGCCGAAGGCGCGCAGCTCGAAGGTGCCGCCGAGCGACTCGTTGCGCTTGCGCAGCACGTTGATCTCCTCGACCATCGCCTTCGAGGCCTCCGCGTCCAGGCAGCGGACGGGCGATTCGTCGACGTGGGCGAAGTCGGCGAGCGACAGCGCGACCGGCCGCGGCGCCGTCACGGACGCGATCTGGGTCACGTGCGAGACGATCTCGACCCCGAGCGCGCGCAGGAACGCCTTCGCGACCGCGCCGCCGGCGACGCGCGCCGCCGTCTCCCGCGCGCTGGCGCGCTCGAGCACGTTGCGCACGTCGGTGAACCCGTACTTCATGGTGCCCGCGAGGTCGGCGTGCCCCGGACGCGGAAGGTGCACCTCCGGCACGGCCGCCTCGACCGGCCAGGGGTTCATCCGCTCCTCCCAGTTGGCGTAGTCGCGGTTGGCGACCTGCAGCGCGATCGGGCCGCCGAGCGTGCGACCGTGACGGACGCCGGCGGTGACTTGGGCCGCGTCGGACTCGATCTTCATCCGCCCGCCGCGCCCGTGGCCGAGCTGGCGGCGCGCGAGGTCGCGGTCGATCGCAGCGCGATCGAGCTCGAGCCCGGCTGGGATGCCCTCGACGATGGTGGTGAGCCCGGGGCCGTGCGACTCCCCGGCGGTGACGATGCGCAGCGGCACGGCGGGCATCCTAGATGCCCGCCGTGCCCGCGCCTTGACTCCCTCGGAAGCTACATCCCGGGCTGCAGCACGGCCACTACGCGCGCGACCTGCCGGCCGGCACGCGCCACGGTGGCCTTCCACTCGCGCGTGGCGAGCCTGGCGACCGTGCCGGAGCTGCGGTCGTAGGCCCAGCGCAGCGGCCCGCTCTGAGCGATGCGCTTGCGCAGCACGCGCGCACCGGCCTTGCTCGTGGCATGGGCCGCGACCGTGGCCTTGCGCGCAGACGACGTCGTCTTGCGCACGATGTTGATGAGGTCGAGCTCGTAGGTCGACTTGACGACGCCGGTGGTGGCGTCCTTGGCGTCGAAGAACTCCGTGTCGCCCTCATGCAGCGTGACGGTCTGGCAGTCGGCCGGGTAGGGCTTGCAGGTGCCGTCGCCCTGGGGCGTGACGCTGGCGTCGACCAGGAACACCGCGGAGCGCTTGTCCGGACCGGGCCCGAGGTAGATCGCCACCGGCGTGTCGGCGTCGGGCAGCGGCGCCAGCCGCTTGAGGCGCTGCTTGGTCAGCTGCCCGCTGGCGTCGCCGAAGCGCACGGTCAGCGAGTACAGCGGGTACGTCTTCGGCTTGGCCGGGGACGGCGTCGTCGACGGCGAGGGTGTGCTGGAGCTCGGCGGGGTCGTCGGCGCTGCCGGCGAGCCGGAGCCGCCGGAGGTCGAGGAGCCCGACGAAGTGGTGCCCGAGCTCGCCGAGCCGGCCGGCCCGTTCGCGCCGGCCGCCGTGGCATTGGAGCCGCTCGCGAGCGACGTCGGCGTCGGCGTCGGCGTCGGTGTGGCGACGACCGCGGGGCGGAACGGATCCTTGTTGGTGCCCAGCACGCGGCGGCTCGCGTCGTCGACGTTCGTCGCCGGCGAGACGATCGGCTTGGCCGTCAGCTCCGACGCCTGATCGGTCGCCGGCGCAGAGGCCGTCGGCACCGGCGCGGCGGGCGTGGGGCTCTTGGCCAGCAGCACCGGCACGGCGACGAGCGCGGCCAGGAGCAGCAGGGCGATCGGCCACAGCCGGCGCTCGACGATCTGGCGCCAGGTGTCCGTGATCAGGGTCATCGGGCAACTCCGGAAACGGTCGCGGTGGTGGTCGCCGGCGTCGTGCCTGCCGGAGTCGTGGCGGAGGGCGCCGGCGTCGTGCCGGTCCCCGGGGTCGTGGAGGTGGGCGCGGCTCCGAGCGCGGGGATCGGGTCGATGACGTAGGACGCGGCGCCGACCGCGGCCGTCATCGACGGCCAGCCCGTCGAGCCCGGGGTGATGTCGATCGACTCGATGCGCAGCAGGCGGCCCTTGGCGCGGACATGCTGGTTGCGCACGGCGACGAAGTTCTCGAGCCGGTCGAAGTACGTGGAGAGGTTGAAGAACGAGCCGCTGAAGCTCAGCGCGAACGGCAGCGCCGAGACACCCGTGGTGCCGATCGGGCTGAGGCCCGGGGCAGGCGCGAGCGTGGACGCAGTCGCCACGGTGGCGCCGGTCGTGGTGGTTGACGGAGCGACGGCTCCGGCGCCGGAGCCGACGTCGACCTTGTCGAAGCCGACGTGCGTGTTGCCGGCGACCGAGTCGAGCTGGACCATCAGCGAACGCACGTCGTCGTCGGCGGGCACCGCCTTGCCGAGGCTGACGAGCTTGGTGTAGTCCGCCTTGTAGGACGCGCGCGCCTTCTCGTAGGTGACGCGCTGCTGCTGCGCCTGCGCCGCCTCGGCCTGCTTGGCCGTGATCTTCGCGTCCAGGCGGGTCGCCTCGAGGCGCTTGGGCGCCAGCACGAGGAACCAGAAGCCCGCGAGCGCGGCCGCGGCGACCGCGACGGCGAGGAGGATCTTGTTGTTGCGCGAGAGCGTCATCACCGTCAGGGGGTCGTCGAGGCCGGGGTCGAGGTGGTCGTCGTGGTCGGCGCCGGCGTCGACGTCGCCGCCGCGGGCGTGGTCGTCGAGCTCGACGCCGTGCCGGCGGCCGCGGGAGTCGAGGTCGCCGTCGCGCCGGTGGCGGAGGCGGTCGAGCCGCCCGTCGAGCCGACGGTCACGTCGGCCACCGTGGCGGGGACGTGCGACCGCTCGAAGAAGGCGACGACCGAGAAGGTCGGGGGCCGGTTGCCGTTGCACGCCTTGACGCCCGTGGCGCTCGGCGACTGCTGCGTGGCACCCGCCGCGGGGCGCTCGGACTTCGAGAGCGCCACGCGCGTCACACCGCGCACGTCGTGCAGTCGCGAGAGCAGCGCCGCGACGGCCCGCTGGCCGGTCGTGCAGCCCTGCATCGTCACGGCCGGCGAGCTGATCGAGGCGCGCAGCGGATCGCTGCCCGTCGAACCCGAGCTCCCGGAGAGCGACGCGCTCAGCGAGGTCAGCGTGACCTCGCCCGGAACGGCGCGCGCGATGTCGCGCAGCGCGTTCGCCCAGTCGAAGCGGGCGGCGGCGAGGTCGGCCACCGTCTGCACGCGGGTCTTCGCGGCGGCCTCGAAGTCGGCGTAGGGCTTCAGCTTCGCCGCTTGCGCGGATGCGACCGCGGTCTGGGCGGTGACCTGGTCGAGCTTGGCCTGGCGATCCTTGACCGTGTTGGAGGTCAGGACGTAGGCGGCGAGGGCGACGACGCAGAACGCGAGCACGCCGAGGACCGCGAAGGCGCCCAGGCGACCCGCGGCCTGATCGCCGGAGGCGACCGCTGCAGAAGCCGGGGCGGCTCCGCGCAGATCCGATGGGAGGAGGTTGACGGCCTTCATGTCCCTCCTGCTATCGGCAGCGCCCGTGGCCCACTTGAGGCGGATCGGTGGGGTTGTCACCCCAGCCGCATCCGGCTCGCGGAACTACGAGAACGTGCTCAGGTACCAGTCGACGATCGCGTCGCCGGCGAGCAGCCCGACGAGTCCGCCGAGCGCGAGATACGGGCCGAAGGGGATCCCCTTCTTGCGGCCTGCGGCGGCTCCCACGCGGGCCATGATGGCCACGCCGACGAGCGTGCCGCCGATGAAGGCGACGAACATCGCGGGTGCGACGGTGCGGCCCAGGAACAGGCCGAGCATGCCGGCGAGCTTGACGTCGCCCATGCCCATGCCCGCCGGATAGGCGATCGCGGCGATCAGCAGGAAGCCGCCCGCCGCCGCCGCGGCGATCAGGTGGGCGGGCAGCGCGCCGGGGTCGAGCGCCGCGACGATCGCGACGGCCCCCGCGCTGCCGAAGGCCACGAGCTTGTTGGGAATGATGTGGTGCTCGAGGTCGATCAGGGTGATCGGGACGAGCAGCAGCACGAGCAGCAGGCCGAGCCACAGCTGCGGCCGCTGGTCCCAGAGCGCCAGCGCGACGAGCCCGCACAGGACGGCGGTCCCGGCCTCGACGGCCGGGTAGCGCCAGGGGATCCGTACGCCGCAGTCGCGGCAGCGGCCCCGTAGGATCAGCCAGGACAGCACGGGCACGTTGTCATAGGGCCGGATCGGCGAATCGCACCCCGGGCAGTGCGAGCCCGGGTGCGAGAGCGACTCGCCGCGCGGCAGGCGCCACACGACGACGTTCAGGAACGAGCCGAGGATGCCGCCGAAGATCACCGACAGCGGCGCGGCGAACCCCAGGGTCATCGGAGGTCCCTCAGCCGACCGAGCTGACGGCGAGGCCCGCCGCCACCGTGAGGCGGTGCAGGTCGACGTCCTCGGCGGTCGTGGCCGCCAGCACCGGCTCGAGCGGCAGCTTGAGCTGCTCCCCGAGGCGCTCGGCGTAGCCCGGGATCGCGATCGCCGGGCCCGTGAGCACTGCGCGCTCGACCTTCTCGGCGCTCTCCTGGGTCCGGTAGAAGTTCAGCGAGTTGCGGACCGTGTCGGCCAGCTGGTGCACACCCTCCTCGAGGGCGGCGCGCGTTGCGGCGATCAGCTCGGCGTCGCCCTCGACGTCCTCCAGCGGCGTGATGAGGCCGACGTGCGACATCCACGCGCGGGCGTGCTCGCGGGTCAGGGCACGGCGCTCGGAGAGCGCGGCGCTCGTGGCGTCGAGGCCGCCGGCGGCGGCGCGCGTGAACAGGCATCCGCTCGCGTTGGCGACCGCGATGTTCGTCAGGCCCGATGCGTTGACGTAGAGCACGGCACCGTCGCCGTCGCCCTCGGTCGGGCGCAGCGCGCGGATCATCGCGAAGGCCGAGAGGTCGATGCCCGCGAGCTCGAGGCCGGCGTGGCGGGCGGCGTCGACGAGGCGGTCGATCGTCTCGCGCCGGGCGGCGGCGACGACCACGCGGGTGCGGGGGCCCTTGGCCGTGCCGACGAGGCCGAGCGACTGGAAGTCGACGACGGCCTCCTCGATCGGCATCGGGATGTGATCGGGCGCCTCGAGCTTGACGGCGGCGGCGAGCGCCTTGGGGTCGTCGATCGGCGGCAGGTCGAGCGTGCGCACCACGATGCGCTGGTTGGCGACCCCGAGGCGCACGCGGCGCGGAAGCTCGTGCTCGGCGAAGAACGCGCGCAGCTCGTCGCCCAGCGCGACCGGGTCGACGACCTCGCCGTCGCGCAGGATGCCGGGACGCAGGTCGGCGACGGCGCCGCGGGTCACCGTGATCGAGCCGTTGACATGCACTTCCGCAGCCGCGATGTGGCTTGGATCCAGGTCGAGGCCGACGGCGGCGTCGGCGTTCACGCGCTTCTTCTTGAACACGGTCCCTCTATCGGCAGTGGTGGAGGCTCGCTTGAGCCGGCGGTCAGCTTCCGGTCAGCTCGCGCCAGGTGTTCTGGACGATGCCGACGGTTCCGAAGCTCTGGATCGGCGGGAACCCGTTCGGGTCGTAGGTCAGGTTGAACTTGCTCTCCCCGAGCAGGAGCTGACCATTCCCGTCGATGAAGACGCCGCCGTGGAAGTCGACGTTGCCGCTGAGGTCGACGACGGGCGTCGAGCTGCCGGCGCCCTGGCCGTTGAGCGCGTAGATGGCGCCGTACCAGGACACGGTGCCCGTCACACGTAGCGTTCCGTTGGCGATGACGAAGTAGCCCGGCGAGGCCGCGGAGTTGACGGAGGTGTTGCTGCTCAGCGTGCAGGTGCCGCTCTCGACGAAGACCACGGCGCCGGAGTAGGCCGCGTCGGTCGGCGGGCAGCCGGTGTAGTAGGTATTCGCGGCGATCGCCAACTGGCGCAGCACCTGGACCTGGTCGGGCGTGAGGATCGACGCCGGGATCGAGGCGTTGGACTGCACCGGCCCGTCAATCTGGCCCTTCGAGTAGTCGAAGGACCGGCACGGGTTCGTGCTGCGGTCGGGCGTCGCTCCGTTGTCGTTGCAGCGCACCTGCGCGGTGCTCCCGCCAGTGGCCACGATGACCTTGTTGCCGGCGTTGCCGGTTGCGACGGAGCCCGACACGAAGGCCGCGTTCGGGAACGTCACGTTGCGCGTCTCGGCCTTGACGAGCGCGACGATCGTGCGCGTCTTCGTGCCGATCTGTCCTTGCGCGCGAATCCACAGCCGGCCGTCCGGCTTGCCGTTCGGGCCGCTCGCATCCCAGCCGGGCTGGGTCGCGGTCGCCGCATCGCTGTAGTAGTCGGTCGCGCCGTTGCCGTTGTCGCGGATTTGCACGTTCCAGTGCATGCCGAGCTTGAAGTCGAGCGCCGTGAAGTTCCCCTGGACCGCGGTCACCGACGGGCATTTCGGGTTCGCCGTCGACGTCTCCGTGCAGGGCGCGGCCGGGGGGAACGCCTTCAGGGCGGTGTCGGGCCAGTTGCGCGAGAGGATGTAGGCCTCGCTGGAGAGCACGCCCTCGGCGAGATTCAGGCGCGACTCGCGTTCCCGCTGCTTCGCGGACATCTTCTGCTCCGTGCCCGCGGACGTGAACGCCGCGAGCCCGATCACGAGCATGATCGTCATGAGGATGATCGCGGTGACGAGCACGTAGCCGTCGTCGCGGCGCAGGCGTGAGGTCATGGCACCGAGCAGGTGGTCGTGGGCGTGATCGCGATGGTCGCCGTCTTCGTGCTGGAGAGCGTCGACTGGGAACTGCTGTCGGTCACGTTGAGCGTGAAGGAGTGCGTCCCGGCGCTGAGCGAAGTCGCGGTGTAGGTGACCCCCGTCCCGATCTTCACCCCGCCGTCGCGCCACTCGAACGTGAGCGGTCCGCCCTCTGGGTCGCTCGATGCCGAGCCGTTGAGCAGGACGCCGCGGTTGACGCCCGTGCAGGTGACGCTGAAGTCCGAGACGGGCTTGCGGTTCTGGTTGCGCAGGAACAGGCGACTGGTGAGCTCGGTCTCTCGCGGCGCGACGTTCGGCTTGGCGTCGACGAAGAGGTCCGAGCGGATGCTCTGGACGCTCTGGACCGCGTCCGTCGACGTGGTGTCGACGCTGGTCTGCTCGGACACCGTCCCGCTCGGGCTGACGAGGTAGGTGAACGCGGGCCGCGCGCCGTTGGTGATGTGCTGCGCGAGCACCCGGGTCGTCGACCACCCGGTGGCGACGCCGCAGGCGCCGGTCGGCAGCCCCGGGTCGGCCGCCGTCCACGACTGCGTCTGGCGGTACAGCCGCGTGCCGGTGACGCAGAAGCGGTCGCGCTGCACGTTCGTCGGGTTCTGCGCGCTCGGCGTGCCCGTCGGCTTGACGCTGCGGAAGACAAGGTCCTGCGCGGTCGCGCGCTCGATCGAGAGGCCGGTGGCGATGATGCTCGTCGTCGTGGGACTTGCGAGGTTGCGCAGCCGCAGCGCGAGGAGCTCCGACGCGACCCGCGCCTCGCTCTGCGCGTCGAGCTGGTCCTGGCTGCGCGACGAGTTGCGCTCCATCGTCGTGAACACGGCGAGCGTCGAGCCGAGCAGCAGCAGTGAGAGCGACATCGCGATCAGCAGCTCGATCAGCGTCATGCCCCGCTCGGAGCGCACGCGCGTCACTTGGTGATCCCGCCGGTCGGCGCCACGGGGGACTCCGCCATGTGCGAGTCGACCGCGGTGACGTAGTACGTGTGCAGGGTGTCGCCGGCGTTGAAGTCGATCCACGAGGTGGCGGCACCCGAGCCCGTCGTGTCGATGCGACTGGCGTAGCCGGTGCCGTCGCGGTAGATGCGGTAGTAGCGCAGCGTGTCGGTGGCCTCGCCGGCGGCGGGAGCGGCGGGCGCCGACCACGTGAGGGTGACGAGGGCATCCTGGCGGCTGGCGTTGACGTTCTGCGGCGCGTTCGGCGCGACGTTGGTCGAGTCGACCAGCACGGTCTGCGTGACCGACGGCGTCGCGCTCTGCTCGGTGCCCGTCGCCGGCGGACGTGCGGGGCCGAGGGCGACGACGTAGTAGCGGAAGCTGCCCGTCATCGGCGCGGTCGTGCTACGGCACTGGGTCGGGTTGGGGTCGCCCGTCGAGGTCTCGCAGACCTTGGTGTCGGACGACGGCGCCGGGGCCGCGCCGACCATCTGGTACACGCGATATCCGGTGATGTCGCGCTCCGGGTTGGGGTTCCACTCGAACTCGACGCCGTTCGAGCCGTTGCGGCCGGCGGCGAGGCCCGTCGGCTGCTGCGGCGCGGCGCGGTTGATGGTGACGGTGACCGAGCGGCTCGCGCCGCTCTCGTTGTCGGCGTCGAAGGCCTCGGCGCCGATCGTGTACGTGCCGTCGACGACGCCGTTCAGGTCCCACGTGAAGTCCCAGGTCGTCGCCGAGCCGGTCGCGTTGCCGTGGGAGAGGTTGTCGACGTACCAGCGGACGAAGCTCGGGATGCCGGTCGTCTGCGCGGTGAAGACGACCGAGGTGGTCAACGGGCTCGAGACGAGATACGGCGGGGCAAGGGCCGGCGTCTTCATGACGAGCGAACGGACCGCGGACGCGTACGCGCTGCCCGGGTTGTTGATCGTCGCCTCCTGACGCACCCTGCCCGTCTTGCCGGCGATGCGCCAGCTCACGTCGACGGCGACGCGGCGGTAGTCGTCGGGGTTGGCGTCGGCGGTGCCTTGGGTCGTCGAGTCCGAGCAGTACGGCACCGCGCTGCTGTGCGCGCCGAAGCCGT
>JAXDHR010000002.1:0-9910 GCA_034664425.1 Solirubrobacteraceae bacterium | reverse complement strand
CTCGTCGCCGAGCACACCGGCTCCGAGCATCACGAGCGCGTCTACACCGCGCAGGACGCGCTCGACGTGCTGCCGACCGTCGTGCGCGCGATCGAGTCCTTCGACCCGGGGCTCGTGCGCAGCGCGGTGCCGAACTACCTGCTCGCCGAGATGACCGTCCGCGACGTCAAGGTTGTGCTGACCGGCGAGGGCGCCAGACGAGCGCGGGCTACGACTACCTGCGCGAGTTCGCAGCGGCGATGATCTGCATGCCGAGCTCGAGCGGACGGTCCGGGCCCTGCACAACCTCAACCTGCAGCGCTGCGACCGCGTGACGATGGCCCACGGCCTGGAGGCGGCCCGGGCGTACCTGAGAAGAAGCTGCTGCGCGAGGCGTTCGAGGGCTGGCTCCCGGACGCGCTCCTGTGGCGCGAGAAGGCCGCGTTCGGCGACGGCAGCGGCCGCGCGCGACGTGATGAGCGCGGTCGTCTCGGCGGACATCTCCGACGCCGACTTCGCGGCCCAGCGCGACGCGGTCGACCCGCCGCTGCGCACCAAGGAGGAGCTCGCCTACCACCGGATCTTCCGCGCGCACCTCCCCGGAGTGCGCGCCGAGGTGCCGCTGAGCCGCTTCGCCCAAGCCTGACTGAAGGGTTAGCTGGCCTTTGTGGTGCGTCGGGCCACCGCCGTAGGCTCGCTGAGGTTCGAGCACCTGTGAGCTCACGAGCGTCCTCACGGGTCCGCCGACACGCCGCCCGCGCTCGGGAGGGTCGAATGACTGCTGCGCTGTATCGCCTCGGGGGCCTCTGCGTCCGTCATCGCTGGATCGTGCTCCTCCTCTGGCTGGCCGTGTTCGCCGGGCTCGCCGGCTGGGCGCGCTCCGCCGGCACGAACGTCAACGACAACCTCACGCTGCCGGGCTCGGGCAGCCAGCGCGCCACCGACGTGCTCTCGAAGCACTTCGCGTCGCAGGCCAACGGCGTCAACCCCGTCGTCCTCCAGGCGCCCGCGGGCGCGAAGCTCAGCGACTCGCGCTTCGCCCAGCCCGTCGCCGACACCGTCAAGGCGCTCAAGGACGACGCGGCGGTCCGCGGCGCGACGAGCCCGCTCTCGAAGCAGGGCAAGCCGCTGCTCGACAAGGACGGGACGATCGGCTACATCGCGCTGCGGCTGCGACTGAGCCCCACGCAGCTGACCCTCGACGACGCCAACCGCCTCGTCGGCGAGGCGCGGCCTGCGCGCGCGGCCGGCCTCGCGGTCGCCTACGGCGGCTACCTGGGTCAGAAGGTCTCCAAGCCGGAGACGCACTCGAGCGAGGCCGTCGGGCTGAGCATGGCGGTGCTGGTGCTGCTGTTCACGTTCGGCACCGCGGTCGCGATGGCGCTGCCGATCGCGACCGCGCTGCTCGGGCTCGTCTGCGGCCTCTCGATCGTCACCCTGCTCAGCCACGTCGCCGACGTCCCGACCGTCGCGCCGACGCTCGCGACGATGATCGGCCTCGGCGTCGGGATCGACTACGCGCTGTTCGTCGTCACGCGTCACCAGGCGCAGCGGCGCGCCGGCATGGACACGCGCGAGTCGATCGCCCGCGCCGTCGCCAGTTCGGGCGGCGCGATCCTCTTCGCGGGCGGCACGGTGATCATCGCGCTGCTCTCGCTGGCCGTCGTCGGCATCCCGCTGGTCACGACGCTCGGCTACACCTCGGCGCTCGTCGTCGCGGTCGCGGTGACGGCCGCGATCACCCTGCTGCCGGCGCTGCTCGCGGCGATCGGCGAGCGGATCGACCGCCTGGCGCTGCCACACCACGACCACACGGCCGACGACCACCCGCACGGCTGGGCGCGGTGGGGCGAAGCCGTGGCCAAGCGGCCGTGGCAGGCTCTCGTCGGCGCGGTCGTCGTGCTCGCCCTGCTCGCGGTGCCCGTCCTCGACCTGACCCTGGGCCAGCAGGACAACGGCGCGCTGCCGACCGACACGAACTCGCGCCGCGCGTACGACGCGCTGACCACCGGCTTCGGCGTCGGCGCGAACGGGCCGCTGCTGGTCAGCGTCGACCTGTCGCGCAAGCCGGCGAAGGCCGACCAGTCGCAGCTGAAGAAGCTCGACTCCTCCGAGTCCAGCGACAAGGCCAAGGCCAACCAGCAGTTCGATGCCAAGCAGACGCAGGCGGCGCAGTCGCTCGAGCTCCAAGGCGTGCCGCCCGCCCAGGCTTCCCAGCAGGCTGCGGCGCAGGTCAAGCCCAAGCGCGACGCAAAGCTCAAGCAGATCTCGCAGTCCTACGATGCCAAGCGCACGCAGCTCGACCAGCTCGCCACCGACCCGCGCCTGCAGACCCTGCGCGACGACGTCGCCAAGACCCCGGGCGTCGCCTCGGTCACCCAGCCGCTCGTCAACGGCAAGGGAACCGCGGCGGTGCTCACGGTCAACCCGACGACTGCACCGTCGGACCACGCGACGGAGGAGCTCGTCCGGCGGCTACGTGACCAGACCGTCCCGAAGGCGACGAAGGGCACCGACATGAGCGCCGCGATCGGCGGCACGACGGCGGGCTACGTCGATCTCGCCGATGAGATCGCGAGCCGGCTCGTGCTGACCATCGCGGTCGTCGTGGCGCTCAGCTTCGTGTTGCTGCTGGTCGCGTTCCGCTCGATCGTGATCCCGCTCACCGCCGGCCTCATGAACCTCGTCTCGATCGGCGCGGCGTTCGGCGTCGTGACCGCGGTGTTCGAGAAGGGCTGGGGCTCCGGGCTGATCGGCCTCGACGGCGCGGTCCCGATCGTCTCGTATGTCCCGCTGATGATGTTCGCGATCCTCTTCGGCCTCTCGATGGACTACGAGGTCTTCCTGATGACGCACATCCGCGAGGCCTGGCTGCGGCTCGGCGACAACCGTGCGGCCGTGATCGCGGGCGTCGCGAACACCGGGCGCGTGATCACCTCGGCCGCGCTGATCATGGTGAGCGTGTTCTTCGCGTTCGTGATCAACGGCGACCCGACCGTCAAGCAGTTCGGCGTCGGGATGGGGGTGGCGGTGGCCGTCGACGCCACGCTCGTGCGCTGTCTGCTGGTGCCCGCGGTGATGATCGTGATCGGCCGGGCGAACTGGTGGTTCCCGCGCTGGCTCGAGTGGGTCCCGAACCTCTCGATCGAGGGCGAGGACTGGTTCGCCGAGCGCGACCACGCCGCGGCCGAGCGCGAAACCGAGCCCGTCGTGCACGCCTGAGCGCCGCTGCGGGTAGTCCAGCGCCATGTTCGGAGTCGCGCGGCGCCTGCCGTTCCTGAAAGTCCTCGCCATCGTGCAGCTGGCGCTGCTCGCGCGCCGCCACCTGCAGGCCCTCTCGCCGGCCGAGCGGCGGCGCATGGGCGAGCTCGCCCGGCGCGGGCGGGGCCTGACGCCCGAGGAGCGCACGGAGCTGCGCGAGCTCGCCGGCAAGCTCGAGCCGCGGGCCTTCGCCGGCGCCGTCGCCGACGCCTTCTCGCCCATCCCGCTTTCGGGCCGTGTCATCCGGGGGCGACGCAGGCGACGCTAGGGAAGCTCTCAGGAAACGCCTAGGATCGGCGTCGACCATGGGTAGCGATGACCGCTCCTGTCGCCGACCCCCACCGCATCCTCGTCGTCGACGACGAGCCGAACATCGTCGACGTCGTCTCGATGGCGCTGCGCTTCCAGGGCTTCGCCGTAGAGGGCGCCGGCACCGGCCGCGAGGCGCTCGAGCGCGTCGCGAGCTTCAAGCCGCACCTGATGGTGCTCGACGTGATGCTTCCCGACATGGAGGGCTTCGACGTCGCCCGCCGGCTCGGCGCCGAGCGCGCGCAGCTGCCGATCGTCTTCCTCACCGCGCGCGACGCGACGGAGGACAAGATCCGCGGGCTGACCACCGGCGGCGACGACTACGTGACCAAGCCCTTCAGCCTCGAGGAGCTCGTCGCCCGCATCCGCACGATCCTGCGCCGCGCGGGGCTCTCCGAGCCCGACTCGAACCGGCTCTCGTTCGAGGACCTCGAGCTCGACGAGGACACGCGCGAGGTGAGTCGCGCGGGCGAGCCGGTCGAGCTGACCGGCACCGAGTACCGGCTGCTGCGCTACCTGATGCTCAACCCGCGCCGCGTGCTCACCCGCGCGCAGCTGCTCGACCACGTGTGGGACTACGACTTCGGCGGCGACGCGCGGGTGCTTGAAACCTACATCTCCTACCTGCGCAAGAAGCTCGACCGCAATGGGCCGCCGCTGATCCATACCGTGCGCGGCGTCGGCTACGCACTCAGGACGCCGAGGAGCTGAGATGTCGCTGCGCGCCCGGCTGATCGCCGGGTTGCTGGTGCTGGCCACGGTCGGCCTTGTGCTGCTCGGCGGTGTCACGTACGCCGAGCAGCGCTCGTTTCTGCTGCAGCGGATCGACCAGCAGGCGGCGACGGCGATCCCGGTGCTCGGCCATGCGTTCGAGGAGCAGAACGCATCGCTGCCCGGCGGCGCGCGCCCGCCCGGCGGCGGGGACCGCGGCGGGCCGCCGGTGAACCTCCCGCCCGGGACCTACGGCGAGCAGCGCGCGCCGAGCGGCAAGCGGGTCGGGTCGCCGGTGGTGCTCTCCTACGGCCAGACGAGCACCCCGCCGCCCAAGCTGCCGGGCTCACTTCCGGTCGGACGGCCGGTCACCGTGTCGGCGACGCGCGGCGACAGCCGCTACCGGGCGCTCGCGGTCTCGACCCCGCTGAGCGGCGTGACGACCGTCGTCGCGATCCCTCTGACCGAGGTCGACCAGACGCTCAGCCGGCTGCTGCTCGTGGAGGGGCTCGTGATCGCCGCGGTGCTGCTGGCACTCGGCGCGGGGGCCTGGTGGCTCGTCCGACTCGGGCTGCGCCCGCTCGACCGCATGGGCGCGACCGCGGGCGCGATCGCCGCCGGCGACCTCTCGCGCCGCGTGACGCCGGCGACCCAGCGGACCGAGGTGGGCCGGCTCGGGCTCGCGCTGAACGCGATGCTGGGCCGCCTCGAGGAGGCGTTCGCGCGCCGGCAGGCCTCCGAGGACCGGCTGCGCCGCTTCCTCGCCGACGCCTCGCACGAGTTGCGCACGCCGCTGGCGTCGATCCGCGGCTACGCCGAGCTGTTCCGCATCGGCGCCGCGCGCAGCCCGCAGGACACCGAGAAGGCGATGCAGCGCATCGAGCAGGAGGCGGCGCGGATGGGCGTGCTCGTCGAGGACCTGCTGACGCTCGCCCGCCTGGACGAGGAACCCGACACGCGCCGCGAGCTCACCGACCTGGTCGCGATCGCGCGCGACGCGACCGACGACGCCCGCGCGACAGCGCCCGAGCGGCAGATCGAGCTCGCCGCCACCGGACCGGCGCTCGTCCAAGCCGATCCCGACGGCCTGCGCCAGGTCGTCGCGAATCTGATGCGCAACGCGGTGATGCACACGCCGGCCGGCACTGCGGTCGACGTCGGCGTCCGCCACGACGGCGAGTGCGTCGAGCTCAGCGTGCGCGATCACGGGCCCGGCCTGCCGACCGAGGACGCCGCCGCGCTGTTCGAGCGGTTCTGGCGCGCGGAGCGCGGCCGCGAACGCGGCCGCGCCGGCGCGGGCCTCGGCCTGGCGATCGTGGCCGGGATCGTCCGTGCGCACGGTGGGACGGTGACGGCGGCCAACGTGCCCGACGGCGGCGCGCGCTTCGTGGTGCGGCTGGCGGCCGCCCACTCCCAGGAACGGCTCAGGGCGGACCCAGCGGCGTCCCACCCTGCTGCCCGAACCTGAGGCGATGACCGCAACCCTCCCCCTGTCGGCACCCCGCCCCGAGCGGGACGCGGTGACGGCTTCCCCGCAGGTCGAGGTGGTGGTGCCGGTGTATGACGAAGAGGCTGCGCTCGCGACCTCGATCCACCGGCTGCACGGCTTCCTCTCGACGCGCTTCCCGTTCAGCTGGCGCATCGTGATCGCCGACAACGGGAGCACCGATCGCACCCTCGCGATCGCGCGCCGGCTCGCCGGCGAGCTGTCCGGCGTGCGCGTGCTCAAATTGTCCGAGAAGGGCCGCGGCCGCGCACTGCGCGCCGCCTGGACCGGGAGCGACGCGGCCGTACTCGTGTACATGGACGTCGACCTCTCGACCGACCTGCGCGCGCTGCTGCCGCTCGTCGCTCCGCTGCTCTCGGGCCACTCGGACCTTGCGATCGGCACGCGCCTGGCCCCCGGCGCGCGCGTCACGCGGGGACCCAAGCGCGAGCTGATCTCGCGCGCCTACAACCGCATCCTGCACGCGGCGCTGGGCGCGCGCTTCTCCGACGCGCAGTGCGGCTTCAAGGCCGGCCGCGCCGACGCGCTGCGGCGGCTGCTGCCGCGTGTGCGCGACGAGGGCTGGTTCTTCGACACCGAGCTGCTCGTGCTCGCCCAGCGCTCCGGCATGCGGGTGCACGAGGTGCCGGTCGACTGGGTCGACGATCCCGACTCGCGCGTGCGGATCGTGCGGACCGCGGTCGACGACCTGCGCGGCGTCGCGCGGCTCGCGCTCGGCGGTCAGGTCTGGCGCTTCGCGCTCGTCGGCATCGCCTCGACGCTCTCCTACGCCGTCCTCTACCTCGCGCTGCGCTCCCCGCTCGGCGCGCAGGCGGCGAACGCGCTCGCACTGGCCATCACGGCGGTGGCGAACACGGCCGCCAACCGGCGGCTGACCTTCGACGTACGCGGGCGCGAGGGCATCGGCCGCCACCACGCGGCCGGACTGCTCGTCTTCGCACTCGGGCTCGCGCTGACCGCCTCGGCCGTCGCGCTCCTGCACGCGGCCGCACCCGGCGCCTCGCACGCCGCCGAGCTCACCGTCCTGCTGCTCGCCAGCGCCGCGGCGACGGCGCTGCGCTACGTCGTGCTGCGGTTCTGGGTGTTCGCGCGCGCAGTGTGACGGGCAGGCTCCCGTGAGCCAGCGAGACGGAGGTGCCAGTCATGGTCAAGGTCGGGCTCTACGTACGGCTCGAGGCGGCGGAGGGGAAGGCGGACGCGGTCGCCGACTTCCTGCGCTCGGCGCAGTCGCTCGTCGAGCAGGAGCCGGACACGCTCGTCTGGTACGCGCTCCAGCTCGGGCCGTCGACGTTCGCCATCCTCGACGCCTTCGAGGACGACGGGGGTCGCCAGGCTCACCTCAACGGCGCGGTCGCGCAGGGCCTCGGCGACAACGCCGACCTCTTCGCCGGGCCGCCGGAGATCCACGAGATCGACGTCCTCGCCTCCACCGCACGCTCTTAGCGTCGCCACAGGGCACGCCGTCATGGTTGCCGCATGAGCACTCGCATCTCCACGACGGCCGCGCTCATCGCCGCTGCGACGGCACTCGCCGCGGGCGCCTACACGCTCGGGACCCAGTCCGACGGGTCGGCGGTGGCCGCCAAGGACACGGCGACCCCGTACGCCGGAGGCGGATGGCAGCGCGGCGGCCCGCCGGGGTCCGGCTTCTCCGATCTCGCGTCGCGGCTCGGCGTCTCCGAGGCGAAGCTGCGGGTCGCGCTGCAGGAGCTGCGCGGGTCCCAGCCGGGCGACCTCGGCGCCGAGCACGCTGCGCTGGTCAGCAGCCTCGCCGCTTCGCTGAAGGTCTCCGAGGCCGAGGTCAAGGCAGCGTTCAACGCCGTCCGCAGGCAGGACGCGGGTCGCGGCGCGCGCCGCTTCGGCCGCGGCCCCGCGGACCTCGCGGCCGGGCTGGCCAAGCAGCTGGGCGTCTCCCAGGCGAAGGTCGAGACCGCGCTGCAGAACGCCGTCCAGACCGATCAGAAGAGCCACATCGACGAGCTCGCCGGCACGCTGGCGACGGCGCTGAAGCTCGACAAGGCCAAGGTCGCGGCGGCGATCGAGTCGCTGCGCCCGGCGACCGGCGCCCGCCCCCGCGATCGCCGGCCGGATCAAGGCCTGGCGGCCGCGCTGGCCAAGAAGCTCGGCGTCGCCCCAGGGGACGTGCGCTCGGCACTGCAGGCGGTGCGCAGCACCCGCGAGCAGCAGATGAGCGCCGAGCGCGACGCGTTCGCGACCAAGCTGGCCGACAAGCTCGGGATCTCGGCCGACAAGGTCAAGAGCGTGCTGAGCGACCACGGCCCCTTCGGCCTGCACCCTGGTCGGGGCGGTCCGGGACCCCGTGGACCCTTCCGGCATCCGTAGGGGCTAGCGTCCTGGGCGTGCCGAGCGCGCCCGAGGTCCCCGTCCCGGGGACGCATCCTGCGACGGTCGCCGTCGCACCCCCCTGCCCCGGCCCGGCTTGCTGGGCCGGGGCACCGAGCGCGGCCCGCGACGACGACGGCGCGTTCTGGCTCGCCTACCGCAGGCGCGTACCGCAGCACGCCGGCCGCGGCACCGCCACCGTGCTCGCCCGAGCGGCCGACGGCGAGCGCTACGAGACGGTCGTCGAGCTGCCCAAGGAGCGCTTCGGCGCCGAGTCGCTCGAGCGCCCCGCGCTCGTGCGCACGCCCGCGGGGCGCTGGCGGCTGTACGTCAGCTGCGCCACCCCGGGCTCCAAGCACTGGCGGATCGACGTGCTCGAGGCCTCCCGGCCGGACGCGCTCGCGGACGGCGCCACGCGCACCGCGTTCGCCGGCGACCCCGAGTGGGGAGTCAAGGACCCGGTGATCCGCCACGACGGCGAGCGCTGGGTGGCCTGGGTCTGCTGCCACCCGCTCGCCGAGCCCGGCGCCGAGGACCGCATGCTGACCCGCTTTGCGATCAGCGCCGACGGGCTCGAGTGGACCTGGGCAGGCGACGCGCTCGTCCCACGGTCCGGCGCCTGGGACGCCCGCGGCACGCGCGTGACCGCCGTGCTGGCCCGTGCGGGCGTCGCCTACTACGACGGCCGCGCCAGCGCCGAGCAGAACTTCCACGAGCGCACCGGCCTGGCCGCGGCGGCCGGGCCGGGCGGCGGCCTCGCCCGCCTGCATGCGCGCGGGACCGAGCCGCTCGCGACCTCGCCCGACGGCGGCGGCGCGCTGCGCTACCTCGACGTCGTCGCCCTCGCCGAGGGCGGCTACCGCCTGTTCTACGAGCGTGCCCGCGGCGATGGAGCGCACGAGCTCTGCACGGAGCTCTCGCCCTAGGGCAGCGTCGCCTCGAGCCAGCGCAGCCAGTTCCCGCCGAGCACGCCGGCGGACCACTCGGGCGGGACGGCGTCGCCGAGCCGGTGCAGGTCGGCGACCGTGTCGATCTCCTCCGGCGTCTCCTCCCGGCCGACCCCACCGTCGAGGTCGGTGCCGATGCCCACGTTCTCCCAGCCGGTCACCCCGGCGACATGCGCGGCGTGCCGCGCCCAGTGGCCGGCGACGGTCACCGGCTCGCCGCTGGTCTCCCAGTCCGGAGCGAGGAAGTGGTTGACGAGCGTGATCCCGATCACGCCGCCGCGGGCGGCGACCGCGGCGAGCACGTCGTCGGGGAGCTGGCGGTCGGTGGCGACGAGCGCATGCGGGTGGACGTGGGTGGCGGCGACGCGATCGGCCAGCGCCACCGCCTCGCGCGCGGCGTCGAGCGCCAGGTGCGAGAGGTCGATCGCCAGCCCGAGCTCGTTCGCCGCGGCGATCAGCTCGCGGCCCAGCTCGGTGAGCGGCCCGGGCTCGCCGGTGCCGGCCGAGTAGCGCGTCGTCGCCCACGCGGGACCGACGATGCGCAGGCCACGGCCGGCCCAGCTCGCCAGGGACGACGGGTCGAGGATGGGATCCGCGCCCTCCATCAGCACGACGAGCCCGGGCACGCCGTCCTGCGGCCATGCCCGCATGTGCGCGCTCAGCCCGGCAGCATCGGTGAGCAGCCGCACGTGGCCGTCGCGTGCCCAGCCCTCGTAGACGGCGAGCTGGGCGAGGCCCATCGCCTCGGCCTCCTCCGGCGTGCGGTAGCCCGCGTGCTCGGCGCCGCCGACGCCGCCGCCCGGGACGGCCGGCCCGAGGTCGCGGTCGGCGGGCGTCGCGAAGATCGTGCCGA
>JAXDHR010000001.1:0-3433 GCA_034664425.1 Solirubrobacteraceae bacterium | reverse complement strand
GGCTGTAGCACCCAGTACAGGACGCTGGGCCGGTGTGCGACCAAGTGCGACAGGTCGGCCTCGAACACGATGTTCATGCTGCCGGCGATGTCGGCCTCGCCCTCGAAGGGCAGCCCCAGCTGCTGGGCGATGACGCTGCGCCCGCCGTCGGCGCCGATGAGATACCGCGCCCGGATCTCGTACGTGTCGCCGCCGAGGCGGTCTCGTGCCAGCGCGGTGACGCCGTCGTCGTCCTGCTCGCACGACACGAACTCGGTGTCGAACCGCACCCGCGTCCCGCGCTCGGCGGCGGCGCGCAGCAGGATCGGCTCGAAGTAGGTCTGGGGGAGATCGACGTGGCTGCACGGGCTGGCCAGCTGATAGTCGGCGCGCCGCGCGGGGTGCGTCCCCCAGGTGGGCAGGCGGGAGAGCTCCTCGCCGGCGAGGCTGGTGCAGAACACCGTGTCGCCCATCAGCTCGTTGGGCACGCCCTGGTCGAGCACCGGTTGCTCGAGCCCGAGGTCGCGCATGATCGCGACCGTCGCCTGGTTGGTGATGTGCGAGCGCGGCGTGTTGGCCGTCCAGCGGTACTTCGTCACCATCATGTTGTCGACGCCGTACGTGCTGAGCATCGCCGCCGCCGCACCGCCGGCGGGGCCGCTGCCCACGACCAGGACGTCGGTCTGCAGGACCGGTCGGGTCATCCGGGCACCGTCGTGGGAGCCAGGACCAAGTCGTAGGCCAAGGTGTGAAACGGCACGTCGAGCACGCGGCCGTCCGGCGCCGGGCCCGCCTCGTGGCGCTCGAACGGTGCGATGAGCGACGCCTTGACGCCGAAGACGGCGTCGCTGTCGAGGTGCTCGTCGCCCGCCGCGAAGACGTGCGTGATGAGGACGTCGTGGCCGGGGGCCTCGACCCGGAAGTGCACGTGAGCCGGGCGCATCGGACCGCGCCCGCCGGCGGCGAGCAGGCTGCCGACCGGCCCGTCGTCGGGAATCGGGTAGGCGACCGGCAGCACCGACCAGAACCAGAAGCGGCCGTCGCCTTCTGCCGTCAGCCGGCCGCGGCCTTGTGCCTGGTCCAGGGCGTCGCGCTGGACGTCGTAGAGGCCGTCTTCGTCGGCCTGCCAGACGTCGATCCGCGCGCCGGCGACTGGATCGCCGGCGGTGTCCAGGACGCGGCCGGAGACGAAGCACGGCACGCCGCCGGCCCCGTTGGCGAGGTCGTCGCCATTGGCGTACTCCGGGGCGCCCTCGACGAAGAACGGGCCGAACACGGTGGACTCCGTCGCGCCGCCGGGCTGGGGGTGGTTGAGGCCGATGACGAGCATCGACACGCCGAGCACGTCGGAGAGCAGCACGTACTCCTGGCGCCGGTCGGTGGTGATGTCCCCGGTGCGGGTCAGGAAGTCGATCGCCTTGAACCACTCGTCCTCGGTCGGCTCCACGTCGCGGACGAAGGCATGCAGGTGGCTGACCAGGCTGCGGGCGATCTCCCTGAACCGCGGGTCGCCCGCACTGTCGAAGCTGGCCAGGACGGCGGCGGTCAGCGCGTCGTCGCTCAGGTCGCGGGTGCTGGTCGTGCGCACGTCGCCTCCGTCGGTCGTTGACCGAACAACGGTCCGGCAGACCACACTAGCCCCGGGCGCAGAAGCGCGTCAAGTGCCTCGCGGTGGCCCCGAAGGGGGCAGTCCGGGCACCCCGCAAGACGGAGGCGACCTGGATACTGAGGCGGTGTCGGCGACCCCCGGGCTCCTCCGCACGTTGCGCTCGGTGGCTCGATGCCGGAACCACGTGCTGGCGGGCGTCGTGACGACCGGGCTCGTGGCCGGCGGGTGCGGGACAGCCCAGGTTCGCGACGCACCATCGGCCGACCCGGTCGTCCGGCGGGCGCAGGCCGACGTGGCCGCGCGCGCACTCTCGTCGCCGGGCGGCTACCGGGGACCGGCGAGTGGGCCCCGCGCCCGGCGCGGCGGCCTGGTGGTCTTCGTCGCCGGCGACCTCACCAACGGCGGCATCGCCGGCGTGGCCCTCGGCGTCCAGGAGGCGGCTCGCGCGATCGGCTGGGAGATGCAGATCCTCGACGGCCATGGCTCCACGGCGGGACAGGCGAGCGTTCTGGGTGCCGCGCTGCGCCTCAGACCCGCCGGCATCGTGCTCGGAGGCTTCGACGCGGCAGCGCAGAAGCTCGCGCTGGAACGCGCGCACGCGCTGGGCATCCCGGTGGTCGGCTGGCACGCCGGCACGCGGCCGGGCCCGGATCGGCGCGCCGGCCTCTTCACCAACGTGTCGACGAGCCCCGCCTCCGTGGCCCGCCTGGCGGCCGACTACGCGATCGCCCACTCCCGTGGGACGGCCCATGTGGTGATCTTCACCGACCGCAGATACCCGATCGCCGCCTACAAGGCGGACGTGATGGCCGCGGAGATCAGGAGGTGCGCTCGATGCGCGGTCCTCGACATCGTCGACGCGCCGATCGACCTTGCCCAGCAGCAGATGCCGGCCGTCGTGTCGTCGCTCCTGCCCCGCTTCGGGGCGCGGTTCCAATACATGCTGGCGATCAACGGCATCTACATCGGCGGGGCGCTCGCGGCCTTCGTCAACGCGGGCAGGCGCGGGAATGATCCGCCGTTCGCGATCGGGGCCGGTGACGGCGATGCATCGGATTTCGAGCGGATCCGCTCGGAGAACCACCAGACGGCGTCGATCGCCGAGCCGCTGTACCTGCAGGGCTGGCAGATCGTCGACGAGCTGAACCGCGCTCGTGCGGGGCAGCCCCCGTCGCTCTACATCGCTCCACCGCGTCTGATCACCCGCGCCGACGTGCCGGACGGCGTGGTCTTCGATCCGCCGAGCGGCTACCGCGCGGTGTACCTGCGGATCTGGGGTCGCTAGAGGGGAACACTGGCCGAGAGGGCCAGTTACCCGCGGCGGCGTGGGGACCCACGCTCCTAGGCGCCGGTTCCCGGCGCCGGCGGCGCTGCGAAGGGGATCTGAACGCTCAAGACGGTGCCGGAATCCGGGCCGGCCTGAACCGTGAGCACTCCGCCGAGCGCCGCGACGCGGTCCTGGAGACCGATCAGTCCCGAGCCTCGGGAGGGGTCAGCACCGCCGACGCCGTCGTCGCGGACGGTGAGCGTGAGCGACCCGTCAGCCACCTCGACGCTGATGCGCACCTCCGAGGCGTGCGCGTGCTTGGCCGCGTTCGTCAGGGCCTCGGAGCAGACGTAGTACGCGGTGACCTCGACGTTCTCGGGCAACCGCGCGTCGGTCTGCATGTCGACGGTCACAGGGACGGAGGAGCGCTGCGCGAGCGTCTCGAGCGCCGGCCGGAGTCCACCCGACGAGAGGATCCTCGGGTGGATGCCGCGCGCGATCTCGCGCACTTCGTCGATCGCGCCCTCGGCATTCGCGAGCGCCTCCTCGGCCAGCTCGGTCACCGGCCCGTCTGCGTC